>JBDTMB010000500.1:0-4432 GCA_039934485.1 Vicinamibacterales bacterium | reverse complement strand
GAACCTCAAAGCCGACCAGCACGCGGCCGAAGTCGGCGCCGTGATTGCGGTAATGGAACAGGCTGATGTTCCAGCGGCCGCCGAGCGCGTCGAGAAACTGCATCAGCGCGCCCGGGCGCTCGGGAAACTCAAAACGATAGAGCTGTTCGTTGGCCGCGTCGGGGCTGCGGCCGCCCACCATGTGGCGCACATGGAGCTTGGCGACTTCGTTGTCCGTGAGATCGACGGTCCGATAGCCGGCGTCATTGAGCCCCGCGGCCAGTGCCGCGGCATCGGGACGCGAGCGCGTCGAGATGCCGACGAAGATCTGGGCCTCGCGGCGTCCACTCATCCGGTAGTTGAACTCGGTGACGACACGCGGGCCGACGGCGCGGCAGAATTCGCGAAAGGCGCCAGGCCGTTCCGGTATCGTGACGCCGAAGATCGCCTCCCGCGCCTCCCCCACCTCGGCGCGCTCGGCGACGAAGCGAAGGCGGTCGAAATTCATGTTGGCGCCGCTCAAGACCGCGGCCACTCGCGCCCCGGTGGTGCCCGTCTGCGCGACCCACTTGTGGAGTCCGGCCACGGCCAGCGCGCCGGCCGGCTCCATGATCGCGCGCGTGTCGTCGAACACGTCCTTGATGGCGGCGCAAATCTCGTCGGTGGTCACCCGAACGATCTCGTCAACCGTGGCCTGGGCGATCGCGAAGGCCAACTCGCCGACTTGCCGCACGGCGACGCCGTCGGCGAAGATGCCGACGCGATCCAGTTCCACGCGCCGGCCGGCGGCCAACGACTGGAACATCGCATCCGCTTCGAACGGCTCGACGCCGATGATGCGGATCTCGGGCCGCACCGCCTTGATGTAACTGGCGATGCCGGCAATCAGGCCGCCGCCGCCGACCGGCACGAACACCGCGTCGACGTGGCCCAGGCGATGGCGCAGCAGTTCGAGCGCGATGGTGCCCTGGCCGGCAATCACCAGCGGGTCGTCAAAGGAATGCACCAGGCTCATGCCGGTCGCGGCCGCCAGCGCGAGGCAGTGGGCGTACGCGTCGGCGTAGGTGTCCCCCACGAGCGCGATCTCCGCACCCAGATCGCGGACCGCCGCCACCTTGATTTCCGGCGTCGTGCGCGGCATCACGATCTGCGCGCGCAAGCCGAGGTGACGCGCGGCGAAGGCGACGCCCTGGGCGTGATTGCCCGCACTGGCGGCGATGACCCCGGCGTCACGTTCCGGGGCAGAGAGCGACGCGATCCGGTTGTAGGCCCCGCGCAGCTTGAAGCTGAAACAGGTTTGCAGATCTTCGCGCTTGAAGAGGACCGTGTTCGACAGCCGCTTCGACAATCGCGGCGCCGGTTCAAGCGGCGTTTCGTGCGCCACGTCGTAGACGCGGCTGGTCAGGATGAGCCGCAGCATCTCGTCGCTCATGGCCGGTCCGCCGTTCGCGCGGCGCGCAGGACGTCCGCGAAGACGCCCGCGGCCGTGACGTGGGGACCGGCGCCGGGTCCGCGAACCACCAGCGGCGTGGTGTCATAGCGATCGGTTGAGAAGGCGATCAGGTTGTCGGTGCCCGAGAGCGTGGCGCACGGGTGCGACGGGTCAACCGCCTCGAGCCCGACGGTGGCGCGCCCCGCTGAGACTCGCGCCAGATAGCAGAGCCGTTGGCCGGCGGCGGTGGCCGCGGCCTGCTTGGCGGCGAATAGCGGATCCAAGGACGGCAATTCCTTCCAGAACTCGTCCTGGGTCAACGCCGACCACGCCGCCGGCACCAGCGGAATGGTGGTCACCGCGTCGGGCTCGAGCGGATAGCCTGCCTCCCTGCCGAGAATCAGGATCTTCCGCGCCACATCCGCCCCCATCAAGTCGTCTCGCGGGTCGGGTTCCGAATAGCCGCGCGCGTGCGCGTCCTTGACCGCCGCGCTGAACGCCACGCCGGAACGCAGGCGATCGAGGACGAACCCCAGGGTCCCCGACAGCACGCCGTCGATGCTGTTGACGCGGTCCCCGGTCCTCACCAGGTCGCTGAGGGTGCCGAGCACCGGCAACCCGGCGCCCACGGTCGTCTCGTAATGGACCGCCGCGCCCCGTGCCACGGCGTCCTTCAACCTGCGGTACGCGTCGAGCGGGCCGGCGAAGGGACGCTTGTTGGCGGCAATCACCGGCACCCCGGCCTCGATCAGCCGTTCGAACCAGGACGCCGGTTGATCGCTGGCCGTGCAGTCCACGAACACGCTCGTCGGCCGGCGCGGCTCGACGAGCGCCTCGACGAACCTCTCGAGGTCACTCGGCTCCCCGTCGTCGGCCAGGCGCGTCCGCCACGCCGCGCGATCGATGCCGCGTGGATCGATCAGCATCCGCTTGCTGCTCGCGACGCCGGCCACCCGCACGTGCGTGTTCTCGTCGCGCGCCAGGACGTCCGCCTGCTGCCGGAGTTGATCGAGGAACGCGCTGCCGACGCGGCCGACGCCGGCCAGGTACACATCGATGGTCCGCCGCGTGGGAAACAACAGCGCGCCGTGGATGGCCTTGAGCGCGCGCGCTTCGTCGGCGCGGCTGGTGGCGATCGAGATGTTGCGGTCCGACGATCCGCCCGCAAACGTTTGCACCGGAATGCCGTGCGACGCCAGCACCCCGAAGAGGCGCCCGACTGCGCCCGGCCGATCGCGGATGCCGTCCCCCACCGCCGCAATCAGCGACACATTGTCGTCCACGATGAGCGGATCGACGAGGCCAAGGCGTTGTTCGAGCGCGAACTCGTTGGCGATGCTGATCCGGGCGCGCGCCACGCCCGCGGGCTCCACGGCCAGCGCGATCGAATGCTCGCTCGAGGCCTGGGAAATGAGGATGACACTGATGCCTTCGCGTGCGAGGGCGCCAAACAGGCGCATGGCGATGCCGGGCACGCCGGCCATGCCGTCCCCCTGCAGCCGCAGCAACGCCACCCGGTTAATCGAGCTGATGCCGCAGATGTCCACCTTCGCGCTGCGCGCTTCGGTGGACGCGTCGCCCTGTGCGTGCCCAACGCGGGTCCCGGGGAACGCGGGATTGAACGTGTTGCGCACCAGCAGCGGAATCGAGTGGGCCCTTGCCGGGCGCACCGTTGGCGGATACACGACCTTGGCGCCGAAGTGCGACAGCTCCATCAGTTCGTCGTAACTCATCGACGGAATCGAGAAGGCCTCCGGCACCTGGCGCGGATCCGCCGTCATCACGCCATCGACGTCGGTCCAGATTTCGATGAGCTCGGCATCGAGCGCCGCGCCGACGATGGAGGCGGTGTAGTCGGAGCCGCCGCGCCCGAGCGTCGTGGTGGCGCCGTTCGGACTGGCGCCGATGAAGCCGGTGACCACCTGGAGGCGCACGCGGCCCTCGAGATACACCCCGAGCCGCACCCGCGTCTGCTCGAGATCGACCTGTGCGGAGCCGAATTGCTGATCGGTGACGATAAACAGCCGCGCGTCGCAGAACTCGGCGTTCTCCCCGGCCTGCCGCAGCGCGGCCGCGACGATGACCGCCGACAGCCGCTCGCCGAAGCTCATCACGCTATCGAGCGTGCGCGGGCTGCATTCGCCCACCAGCGACGCGCCACGCAGGAGGTTGCCGAGTTCCACGAACGCCTGCTCAACCTCGCGGGTCAGGGCCGGGCGCTCGCCGGCGGACGCCACCGCCACCACCGCATCGAGGTGGCGCGTGAGCAGCTCGCGATGCGTCGCCGCCCACGCATCGTCGCCGCGCGCGGCTTCAGCCGCGGCCAGCACCAGGGCGTCGGTGACGCCGCCAAACGCCGACACCACCACCATCGCGGGCCCCTCGCGCCGCGCGGCGCGGACAATGGCCACCACCGCCCGCACGCGCTCGGGCGTGGACACCGACGAGCCGCCGAACTTCAGGATTCTCACACTGTTCCCCCTCACGTAAGTCACCGCATTCGTAAGTCACCGCATTCGTAAGTCACCGCATTCGTAGGGCACGCATTCGTAGGGCACGCATTCGTAGGGCACGCATTCGTAGGGCACCGCTTTAGCGGTGCCGCAGCCAAGCAAAAGGCCCTCACCCGTTTCCGGATGAGGGCCTTTTGAAGCCTCTCGAATTAGATGCGTGTCGGTCCGCTCATCCGGTCGCGATCATCCGTTGGCAGAGCGCGGTAGTCCCGCGGCCCTGCGTGGCGGTAGTGGTCGTAATCGAAATCGAACGGAACATCCCGGACATGCTTGGCGCAGTCTACCGATTGCTCATGGCCGAGGTCAACTTCACAATCCTGCAAGGGGGATGGCGCCGGCGCCGGTGGTGATCCGGCGAAGGTAGTCAATCTGCCCGAGGTGATAGTTGAGATGCCCCTGCAGATGGATCAGGAACTGCCGCGTCGTCACAGGGACGCCCAGCACCTGTTCGGGATACTGGGCCTCGAGCGCGGCCGCCGAGAGGCCGCGAATGACCTCGGGAATGCTG
>JBDTMB010000499.1:0-4441 GCA_039934485.1 Vicinamibacterales bacterium | reverse complement strand
CTCGCTTCGCTCGCTCCTGGGACTCGGTCCTTCCGCCTTCGCGCTCAGCGCTTCAACCTTCGCACTTCGCGCTTTGGCGGACGTGGTCGGCCCTCGTGAGTTCGCGTGCGGTGCCGCCCGCATGCCTTAGGAAGTGGTTATCATCACCGCCACCGCATTGTTGGGCGGCATTTTCAACAGACCACAATAACCAGGTTAATGGCCGTGACAGCCCGGTGGTTATTGGAAAAGTGGGTGTAGGGTGCCGACGTCTAAGTACTTCGTTAGGCGCACTGGAATCCGAAACTGCAAGCGCGTCATGGCCATCTGTGGACTGAAGGAATATCGCCTCACATTAGCTGGCCTCGAGAAGCTCGGGGCACGGCCTGTCACGTTCTCTGTGCAGTTGAAGGGTGTTCCGCTCCACAGGCTGACGTCGCTTTCTCCGCGGCAGCGGGACGCCCGGCTCCGGGTGACTTTGAAGAGTCAGCTGGCCAGCTTGAGGCGACATTGTCCTCAAGCCGGCCTCAGATCGCGAGATGTGAAGAAGGGGTCATGGACACTGGATGGGGGCCTGCCGGCCAACAAAATTCGGCGGCTCGCGGAGCGACCAGAGGTGTCCAAGGTGTCGATCTCGGCGATCGAAGGACGCTCAGCGTCCGTACCCGCGGCCAACCTGGCCTGGTTCTGTGTCTGGGGAATTGTCGCCATCCAGGTCGAGGGCCAGCGTTCAGGCATGATGAAGGTCGAGGATCGACTCGTCCTAGTGAAGGCGTCTGGCGTTGAAGATGCCGTGGACCGGCTCGTGCCGGCATGGAAGGAATACGCCGAGCCGTATCTCAATCCCGCAGGCTACTTGGTTCGGTGGCACTTGGTGGAAATCAAGGATGTCTTCGCGCTATGCGATGAGAGTTTGTCGCCAGAGGGCACCGAGGTGTATTCGCGGTTGCGAACTGTGAAGCTGAAGCCTGCGTATCGGTGGCGCCCGAACTCGGCGCCTAACACCTATCGGCCCCCTCCTCGTCAAGAGCGCAGTTCTTCTCCGTGACAAAATGGCGCACGCGGCTTGGCGCGCGCATTTTATTCAGTAATCGCTGCACCGACGCGATGTCGCCGCCGATCGTCCCAAAGTGCCGGACTTCGCCGAAGCGGCCGCTCTTCGCAAGCGGATCGATTCCTTGTGGACATCTAACCCGACCAACGTGTTACGTTCTCTCATGACCTGCCTCCTCGACGTGTGGCACGGTGCCGGTGTCGCTAACCGCTAATCCACGAGGCGCTGAACGGCAGGTCAACTGACAGTCATTCTGTCTAGGGGCGACTCTGAACGACGCAGCAAGGAGCTCGATGCGAATCGTGAGCATTGCCGCGGTCTTACTCGCGATTGCCAGCAGCGCGCGAGCTCAACAAGGCATGGCTCCGTCTCGGGGTGCGATGCCCGAGGGCTTTCGTGTCACCGTCGAGCGACGCATCGTCGAAGGCCAACTGGTCGTCAACCAGGAGCACTTCACGGCATGCCCGGCGAGAGTCCCACGCCGAACGAAGTGAGGCGTCCCACGAGGCCGCGCCAGCGGCCGAGTCCCCCGAGCGCCGCTAGGCGCGAGTCCCACGAGCCCTGAGCGAAGCCGAAGGGCGAGTCCTACAGGAAACCGAGTTTCTGTGGATTGAAGTTGCCGAGATTCGGGAAAATCCCCGCGAGGCTCGCATCCGGCACCCCGAACCAGCCGCCGAGCGTCGCCGCGTACTGATCGAGCGACGTCGTCGGAATCCAGTTCCCGCGATCGCCGGCGTCATCGGGCCCACGCAGCTGATGGGTCGGGAAGGTGCCGAATGTCTGCCCGCCGTGAACGGCGCCGCCAACCACCAGGTGATGACCACCCCACGCGTGGTCGGTGCCGTTGTTGGCGTTGGCGTTGCCGGTGCGGTTGAACTCGCTCTCGGTGAACAGGGTCACCTGCTCGGGAATGCCCCACGACTCCATCGTGGTGAAGAACGCGCCCGCCGCGGCGTCGAGGTCGGCCATCAACTCGGCGTGCTTGGCGACCAGGTCTTCGTGGTTGTCGAAGCCGCCCATGCCGGCGAAGAAGATCTGTCGGTTCATCCCAAGGGCGCCGCGCACTGAAATGATCTGCGCGACCTGGGCCAGCTGTTGGCCGAGGCCGCTGTTGGGAAACGCCACCGGCAGGGCGGGAGCGCCGGCCAGCGCGGCGTTGATCTCCTGGCCCGAGCGGATCGATTCACCGAGCACGCCATTGGCCGCGCTCACCAGCTTGAGGCCGCTATCAAAGGTCAGGAGCCGCTGTAATGAACCGAGCCGCGCGTCCATCGCGGCGCCGTCGCCAAACCTCGCAAGGCCGAAGGACTCCGCGTTCGAGAAGTTCACGCCCTTGGTGATCGGACCCGACAGGAACAACGCGTTGCCGCCGTTCACGGTGATCCCCGGCGGCAACACGCCGGTGTTGTGCTCCATGACGTGATCGTTGACCCGACCGCCCCACCCGGTGCCACCGCCGTTCGGGTCGGAGCTCTGCCACTGCTGCGTTTGATCGGAATGCGAATAGAGATTGCGCGGCAGCATCGCGTTGTCGAGCATCTGCCTCGTCGTCGGCTGCACGAGCATGCCGACATTGAACACCGGCGCGGCATGCCCCTGGTTGTAGAGCCGTTGGATGTTGGTGAGCGACGGATGAAAGCCGTAGCCGCTCGTATCGGCCGGCAGGAGCGTATTCGCCGCCAGCGCCACCGGCCCGCGCATCGATTGGTAGGCGTTGAAGCGGGAGTCGATCGGCACGACCATGTTGTTGGCATCGTTGCCGCCGAACAGGAACACGCAGACCAGGGCCTGGTAGTTCGACGCGGCCTGCGCGTAGGCGGAGACCAGTCCCAGGTGCTCGAGTTGCGCGGCCACGCCGGCCGCGCCCAGCGCGCAGCAACTCTTCAGGAATTCGCGACGGTTTCTCGACACGATTTGCTCCTTGTCCTAACGATCCACTTGCGCCTGCGCGGCCACCAGGGTGAGATAGAGCGCCGTGCGCACGCGTTCCATCGCGCGCGTGGACGGCGACACCCTCACCGCGGCGACGATCTCGCTCCGCTCGTCCACCGACATCCGTCCGCCCATGAAGAGCAGGTTGACGTAGTCCACGAGCGCCGCCGGATCGGACGCCAGGCTCGTGAACGGGGCGTAGTCGATCGCCACGTTGCCGCCGAACCAGCCGGCAACCAGCGCGCCCACAAAGTTCACCCGCACCAGCGCAGTCACCGTCGTATGGATTTGGAACTCGGGCCCGCCGAGCGGAGCGCCGGTCGGCCCAACGGTGCCGCGCACGCGGTAGCCGGGCGAGAAGTAGCTGAACACCGACGGCGGATAGAACACCTTCTGCCCCATCTCCTCCGCCTTGTCGCTCATGAACGGATGGTCGGTCACGCTGGCGTTGAGGCCGCGCAACTGCGACACCACGAACAGTACCGGCTCCGAGAGCTTCCCGGAGTTGGGCGACGAGGTGGCCGCTTCGGGATTGGTAAGAATCGCGCGGACGACGGCGGCGAGGTCGCCGCGCAAGCCGGCGCCGTTGTCGTTGAACGCCCCTGCCACGGCGGCGACATAAGCGGGACTCGGGTTGGAGGTCACCAGTTGCGCGATCAACTGCCGGCCGATGAACCAGCCCATGTTCGGATCGTTGAACAGGACGTCGAGCGCGTGTTCGAGATCCTGGCTGGCGGTTTGTCCCGCGGGGAAATCGGCGCCCAGAAACGTCTTGGCCGTCGTGTCGTGGTACCGCACCACGGCTTCCATCGGCACGCGGTAGTTCTCAGACGTCAGCCGGCGAGGCGTGGTGGCGGGATTGCCATCACCAAACGTCCAACCCGTGAAGATCTTCGCGAGCGCTTTCACATCGGCCTCGGTGTAGGCCGGCACCGGCTGCCCCGCCGCATCAACCAGCGGCACGCCCGTTGGTCCCAGCCTGGGAATGCCGATCGTGAAGAGCTGCATCAACTCGCGCGGGTAGTTTTCGTTGGGCGCCACGCCGGTCGTCGCCTCGCTGCGGTTGTTCAGCATGTTCAGGTAACGCCCCATCGCCGGATTGAGCGTGACCTCGCGCATGAGATCGCGGTAGTTGCCGAACGCGCCGTTCAGCAAGGTGCGGTAATAGGTCACGATCGCCGGCGCGGAATCGACCTCCACGGCCGAGACGATCCAGATCTTGTGCAGCGCCCACGCGACCCGTTGCCGGAGCTGGTCCGGCCCGGTGAGCGCCAGGTGCATGAAGTGCTCCTGAGCGGCTTCGACCGGCTGATCGAACAAAGTGTCCGGGAACTCCGACGGTGCCGCCGCGAACTGCTCAGCGAGGAACGCGTCCGCGCCACCGGCCTTGAGCGCCTCGACATCACCCGGCTTGGGTCCCCACGTCGCGTGCCGCAGCAACCCAAAGGCGGCCAGCGTCGCCGGATCGGGCGTCGG
>JBDTMB010000498.1:0-4441 GCA_039934485.1 Vicinamibacterales bacterium | reverse complement strand
TGCCCTTGATCGGCAGGATCGCCTGGAAGCGCCGATCGCGGCCCTGCTTGGCCGAGCCGCCGGCCGACTCCCCTTCGACGATGTAGATTTCGGCCTGCGCCGGATCGCGCTCCTGGCAGTCGGCGAGCTTGCCCGGCAGCGAGCTGCCGTCGAGGGCGCCCTTGCGGCGCACCAGGTCGCGGGCCTTGCGCGCCGCGTCGCGGGCGCGGGCCGCATCCACGGTCTTCTGCACGACGCGCCTGGCAATCGCCGGGTTCTCTTCGAGGAACGCGCCGAGCTTGTCGTTGACGATGGCTTCGACGATGCCCTTGACTTCGGTGTTGCCGAGCTTGGTCTTGGTCTGGCCCTCGAACTGCGGGTTCGGCAGCTTGACGCTGATCACCGCGGTCATGCCTTCGCGGATGTCGTCGCCGCTGATCGTCGCGTCTTTCAGGTCCTTCGCGAGGTTGTTGCCGTTGGCGTAGGCATTGACCGAGCGCGTCAGCGCGGAGCGGAAACCCGAGAGGTGGGTGCCGCCCTCGTGGGTGTTGATGTTGTTGGCGAACGAGAATTCCTGCGGGTTGTAGCCGTCGTTCCACTGCAGCGCGATTTCGGCGTCGATGCCGTCGCGCTCGCCGCGCATGTAGATCGGCTTCTCGTGGACGACGCCCTTGTTCTTGTTGAGGTGCTCGACGAACGAGACAATGCCGCCGTCGTAGTGGAACCGGTGGTTCTTCGCGTCCCGCTCGTCATCCAGCGTGATGGTGATGCCGGCGTTCAGGAACGCCAGCTCGCGCAGGCGCTGGGCGAGCGTATCGAAGCTGAAGTCGGTGACTTCGAAAATCTGTGGATCGGGCTTGAAGGTGATCTTGGTGCCGCGCCGCTGCGTGTTGCCGGTGACGACCAGCTCGTTTTGCGGCTTGCCGCGTTCGTAGCTCTGTTGGTGGGTGTGGTTGTTGCGCCAGATCTCGAGGTCGAGCCGCTCCGACAGGGCGTTGACCACCGAGACGCCGACGCCGTGGAGGCCGCCGGACACCTTGTAGCTGCTGTTGTCGAACTTGCCGCCGGCGTGCAGCACCGTGAGCGCGATTTCCGCCGCCGGGCGGCCGCTCTCCTTGTGGATGTCGGTGGGGATGCCGCGGCCGTTGTCGATCACCGTCACCGAGTTGTCGAGGTGGATCGTGACGTTGACCTCGGTGCAGTAGCCGGCGAGCGCTTCGTCGATCGAGTTGTCGACGATCTCGTAGACGAGGTGATGCAGCCCGGCCGGCCCCGTCGAGCCGATATACATTGCCGGGCGCTTGCGCACCGCCTCCAGGCCCTCGAGGACCTTGATGCTTTCGGCGCCGTAGTCCGCGTCGGTGTTGCCGACGTTGCCGTTCGCGCCGCCGAGGCCGGACTGGTTTTCAGGATGTTCTGGTTGCGACATGCTCACACGCGCATCGGCATGATGACGTAGGTGTAGTCGTAGCCGTCGGCCCCCACGGGCTTCATCACGGCCTGGCTCACCTCGTCCTTGAGCTCGAGCGCCACAATCTCCGATTCCACGACGGCCAGGAAATCCAGCACGTACTGGGCATTGAAACAAATCGTCAGCGACGGGCCGTCATAGTCGATGGCAATCGGCTCGTGCGCCTCGCCAAACTCCGGACTGCTGGAGGTGACTTCGACCTTGCCCTTGTCGAGAATCATCTTCACCGCACGCGATCGTTCGTTGGACAGGATCGACACGCGCTTGATCGCCTGCGTGAGGCGGTCGCGCTCGAATTCCACGTGCTTGTCGTTGCCCTTCGGAATGACCTTTTCGTAGGCGGGAAACTGCCCGTCGATCATGCGCGAGATCAGCAGGCGCGGGCCAATCTCGAAGAAGAGATGGTTTTCGCCGCGTTCGTAATTGACGTCGACTTCGGGGTTTTCCGCGAGCAGGCGGCCCAGTTCGGCCAGCGTCTTGCGCGGCAGGATGGCCTTGATGTCTTCGCCCTTGGCGCCTTCGTGCTTGGTGATGACCAGGGCGAGGCGATGACCGTCGGTGGCGACAAACGTCATCGAATCGGGCTTGAGCACAAACTGCGCGCCGTTCAAGTAGTAACGCGTGTCTTCGCCGGTGATCGCAAACTGCGTCTTCGCCACCATCTGGGCGAGCGCCTTGCCTTTGATCGTGGCCTTCGCGCCGCCGCCGGCCTCGGGCAGGCTCGGAAAGTCTTCTTTCGGCAGCGTCGGCATCTTGGAGCTGAATTGCCCGCCGGACACTCGAACCGTGCCGCCGCCTTTTTCCGTCGAGATCGTGACGTCGCCATCCGGCAACGCGCGGACAATCTCGTAAAGCTTCTTGGCCGCGAGCGTGACCGAACCCGGCTTCGACACCGCGGCTTCGCAGCGGCTACGCAGCGCGACTTCGAGGTCCGTGGCAAGCAGCGTTACTTCGTTGCCCGTCCCTTCAAGAAGGACGTTGGCCAGGATCGGAATCGTATTCTTGCGCTCAACGATCTGCTGGAAAAATTGCAGTTCCCGCACAAGATCGGCTTTCCGGGCGACCAGTTCCATGGCGCAACTAACCTCTTAGGAAGTTGTACAAAGGCGAAGACAATAAAGTATACAGGAAGTAGGTGCTGTTCACGAAATTTCAGGCAGGAATAAAGCCTTTTAAATCAAATATTTAAAGCGGTTTAATTTCTGTGGGTAAGGTGTGGAAGGATTCCGATCCTCAAGGGGGGCTTTCGCCCCATCCACAGGTATCCACAAACCATTAACAGTTGGGCTGTGGATTACTTGAAATTATTGAGGAGTATCTTGACCTGGTGGTCAAACTCCGGTGTTTTCTTGCGCATTTCTTCGACCTTGTTGATCGAATGAATCACCGTCGAGTGATGCTTGCCGCCAAAGCTGCGGCCGATTTCGGGTAACGACGCGTGCGTGAGCGCCTTGCAGAGATACATCGCCACCTGGCGCGGCAGGGCGATCGACTTCGAGTTGTTGCGCGACTTCAACTCCACCAGCTTCAAGTGGAAATACTCGGCCACCAACTTCTGGATCTGTTCGATCGAGATCGCTTTCTCGTCGAGGTCGGCGCTGCTCTTCAGCACTTGCTGGGCCAGTTCGATCGTGAGTTGCGACTTGGTGAGCGACGAGTAGGCAATCAGGCGAATCAGCGAACCTTCGAGTTCGCGGATGTTTGACTTGATCCGGCTCGCCATATACAGCGCCACATCGTCGGCCAACGGCACGAACTCCGCCTCGGCTTTCTTCTTGAGAATCGCGACGCGCGTCTCGAGATCCGGGGGCTGGATATCGGCGATCAAACCCCATTCAAAGCGCGATCGCAGGCGTTCCTCGAGGGCAGGAATCTCATTGGGCGGGCGATCGCTGCTGATGACGATTTGTTTCTGCGCGTCGTGCAGCGCGTTGAAGGTATGGAAAAATTCGTTCTGCGTGCCTTCCTTGCCGGACACGAATTGAATGTCATCGACAAGAAGCACGTCGACGCTGCGGTAGCGGGCTCGGAATTCGAGGATGCCGTCGAAGCGCACGGCGTTGATCATCTCGTTCATGAAGCGTTCGGACGAAATGTAGGTGAGCGCCAGGCCCGGGTGGTGCTGGAGCACGTAATGACCGATCGCGTGCATCAAGTGTGTCTTGCCGAGCCCGACCCCGCCGTGAATGAAAAGCGGGTTATACGAACGCGACGGCGTTTCCGCCACGGCGCGACACGCGGCGTGCGCAAATTGATTCGACGAGCCCACCACGAAGGTGTCGAACGTGTAGCGGGGGATCAGGCTCCCCACCCGCACGCCGGTCGGTTCGGCCGCGGTTTCTACGGGGGCCGCCACATTGAACGAGTCGTCCCCCGCGCTCTTGAACGGCAGGACCGCAGCGACCTCGCCCTTGGGCGAGGCGCCCTTTCCCGCGTCGGGCACGAACACCAGGGCCGCGTCGGGCCGGCCGGCCTCGCGCAGGGCCTCGGCCAGCACCACGGAGTAGTGCTTGGGGAGCCACTCGACAAAGAGCGTATTGGGCACGCGAACCCGCAAGGTTTGCCCTTCGTCGGCCAGAAGTGACGTGGGCTTGAACCAGGTCGAGAAACTATGACGCCCTACCTGACCCTCGATTCGGCCGAGGACCTGGTCCCAAATGGATGTGCTAGACACGGAGGTAACAGTTTGACAGGAAAGGACTTATCTCGCCACATTTTCCGGCTTTTCCACACGGTTTTCCACAGGTGTGGAAAACTTGGGCCGAGGCGAACGCCAACTCTAACATGGCCAACCACCCCTTTACAGTCTGTAACTGGGCCGATTAGAATCGTAGGTTCGACCAGAGGAGATGCATGGCTAGATCGAAGAAGGGCAAGCGTACGTTTCAACCTAACACCCGGCGCCGAGCGAAAACGCACGGTTTCCTGGTTCGCATGGAAACCAAGGATGGCCGCCAGGTCCTGAAGCGCCGGCGCGCCAAAGGCCGGAAA
>JBDTMB010000497.1:0-4446 GCA_039934485.1 Vicinamibacterales bacterium | reverse complement strand
CAAGCACTACTACGACATCGGCATGGCCGTCGGCGCCGAAGGCGGACTGGTCGTGCCGGTGCTCCGCGACGCCGATCGAATGAGTTTCGCCGGCGTCGAGATGGCGATCCGGGATTTCGCCAAGCGGGCCGGCGACGGCTCGCTCACGCTCGAGGACCTCAAGGGCGGAACGTTCACCATCACCAATGGCGGCGTGTTCGGCTCGATGATGAGCACGCCCATCATCAATCCGCCGCAGGTGGGCATTCTCGGCCTGCACAAGATCGCGGACCGGCCGATGGCCGTCGGCGGCCAGGTGGTGATCCGGCCGATGATGTACCTGGCCCTCAGCTACGATCACCGGCTGGTCGATGGCCGCGAGGCCGTGCAGTTCCTGGTCAAGATCAAGGAATTCATCGAAGACCCGGCCTGGTTGCTGCTCGAAGGCTGATCGACGGGGCTTATTTCCCGGCCCTGAGCGCGCGGAAGATCACCAGGTGTCCGGTCCAGGCCACGAGCACCATCACCGCCGGCAGCAGCACGTACGGCGGGCGGGCCACGAAGGTGTTGAGGCGATCGGCACCGAAATAATGTACGAGCGGCGTCGACATCACCGCGACGGCGACAATGTTGACAAGCAGAGCGAGACCCAGCCAGTTCCACGCCCACACGATCGCTCTCGGGACGCGCCTCCGCGTCATCATCACCGCCAGGACCAGCGCGGTGATGCCGGTGACGATGTCGAAGTTGCGGCCTGAATAACTCATCTGCACCGGCATCACGCCCTCGCTGTAGGCGCGGTGCATGATCAGCTCCAAAGGCAACCTGAAGACGTGGAGGCCGACCAGGTAGGCCAGGGGGATGCCGCGAGCCAAGCGATCGCCAAACTCGGACCTGGAGATGAGCACGCCGAGCACCACCACGAACGCGAGGAGGATGGCGAAGGGCGGCGGACGCCTCGACCACTGGGCAAGGTGTCCGCTCGCGGCGTCCGCGGTCACGGCCAGGACCCAGCACGCCATCAGGATGAGAAACGTGCGGCCGCGCCCGGCGGCGTCGGCGGGCGGCGTGCCGGTGGCCTCGAATCCGCTGACCACGGCACGCCATGCGATGAGGACCAGGACCAGGGCGAGACCAGCGAAGGCAAGCTGCAGCGCGGTGGATCCGGTCGGCACGGGGGAGTCCATCCAGCTATAATCCGTCGGCTGCTCGATCTGCGGCAACTCGACAGACGGCGCCGCTTCACCCCAAACAATGAGTGTCATCGGACAGACGGTTGGCCGCTATCAGATCGCCGGTCTCCTCGGTCGAGGGGGCATGGGTGTGGTCTACAAGGCCTACGACTCCGCCAACGGCGCCGCGGTCGCCCTCAAGAGCCTGCCCCACGCTGATCCGGCGGCGCTCTATCGCTTCAAGCAGGAATTCCGTTCCCTGGTTGACATCTCCCATCCCCACCTGGCTTCGCTCTACGAATTGTTCGCCATTGAGGACGCCTGGTGGCTGGCGATGGAATACGTCGACGGCGTCGACTTCCTGAGCCACATCAGGGGGACCGAAACCCTCGCCGCGCCGCCCTCCTCATCGTCTGACGATCAGGAGACGAGCGATCCGTCACTGGCGGCCGCCGTTGCCGGCCGCCTGCCCGCTGCGGAGAATACCGAAGCGACGCTGATTCTCCAGCCCGATCAGATCGAACGCCTGCGCGCGAGCCTGGCGCAGCTGGCGGGCGCGCTGGCGGCGCTTCATGCCAGCGACACGTTGCATCGCGACATCAAGCCGTCGAACGTGATGGTCGATCGCTCGGGACGGACCGTGCTGCTCGACTTCGGCCTGGCGACGGCGATTTCCGGCACGAAGGCGGCCGGCGGCGACCACCAGGTGCTGGGCACCCTGAGCTACATGGCGCCCGAGCAGGCGACGTCGGCGCAACTGACGCCGGCCGTCGATTGGTACGCCATCGGCGTGATGATGTTCCAGGCGCTGGCCGGACGGTTGCCGTTTACCGGGTCCGGCGCCGAACTGATCCGGGAGAAGCAGGAACGCGATGCGCCCGCGCTGAAGGCGATCGACCCTCGCCTGCCCGACGATTTGTGCACGCTGTGCGAAGGACTCCTCCAGCGCGATCCAGCGCGGCGGCCGAGCGGAAAGGACATCCTCGCCCGCCTCGGATCGACCGACACCGCGGAACGCCTGCGCGGCGACGAACTCCTCTTCGGCCGCGACCAGCAGGTGTGGGCGCTGCGCGATTTGCTCCTGCATGCGCGCAAGGGCGCACCGGCGGCGGTGTTCGTGCAGGGACGGTCCGGCGCGGGCAAGTCCCACCTGATCCGGCATTTCCTCGCGGAGGCGCGCGGCATTCCCGGCGCCGTCGTGCTGGCGGGACGCTGCTACGAGGACGAGTCGGTGCCCTACAAGGCGCTCGACAGCCTGATCGACGCGCTGGCGCAGTTTCTCAAGGGCCTGGCGCCCGCGGAGCGCGCGGTGATTGCGCCGCGCGATGCCGTCGCCCTCACGAAGATCTTCCCGGTGCTGCGCCAGGTCAGCGAGCTGACAGGTACTGCCCGGCCCGAGGTGCTGATTCCCGATCAACAGGAAATGCGCCGCCGTGCGTTTCGCGGGCTGCGTGAACTGTTGGGCCGCATCGGCGATCGTCGGCCGCTGATCCTGCACGTCGATGATCTGCAATGGGGCGACGCCGACAGCGCGGCGCTGCTGGCGGATCTCCTGCGGCCGCCCGATCCGCCCGTCCTCCTCCTGCTGTGCGCGTATCGCAGTGAGTACGCCGACAAAAGCCCGTGCGTCCAGGCGCTGCGGCAAGCCTACGCGACCAATCGCGAGGTGCTCACGCGGTACGTCGACGTGGAACCGCTGGCGCCGGGCCAGGCGGTGGAACTGGCACGGGCGCTGCTGCCGCCGGGCATCGCCGATGGCGATGTTCGTGCCGCCGCGATCGCCCAGGAGTCCGGCGGCATTCCGTTCTTCATCCACGAGCTGGCGCGGCACTCGACGGAGGAACTGCCCACGGCCGATCCCGCCGGCGCGGACCTCGACGAGTTGATCCGGCGCCGCGTCGCCACGCTGCCGGAAGCGGCAAGGGCGGTGCTCGAGGTGGTGTCGATTTGCGGCCATCCCATCACCCGGCAGGCCCTCACTGAAGCCGCCGAGGTTGGCGTCGAGGACCGCGCCGCCCTTCGCCTGCTGCGCACGGCCCACTTCGTCCGGACCACCGGGTCGGGCAACTACGACTGGGTCGAGCCGTATCACGATCGCATCCGCGAGGCGGTGGCCGCCCAGTTGCCGCCGCACGTCACGCGCGACCACCATCGCCGCGTCGCCGTCAGCCTGGAGGCCGCGAAGATCTTCGATCCCGAGACGCTGGCGCTCCATTTCGAAAGCGGCGAAATCCGGGATCGCGCCGGCCACGACGCCGCGCTGGCCGCCGACGCCGCCGCCGACATCCTCGCCTTCGAGCGCGCGTCGTCGCTCTACGCCAAGGCGCTCGACCTGCAAACGTTGTCGGAAGGCGACGCCCGAACGCTTCGCGTGCGCCTGGCCGATGCGCTGGCCAACGACGGGCGCGGGCCCGATGCGGCCAGCAACTACCTCGCGGCCGCGGCGGGGGCGGAACCGGACCAGGCGCAGGATCTGCAGCGCCTGGCCGCGTACCAGTACTGTGTCAGTGGACACCTCGAGCAGGGCCGCGCGACGCTGCGCACCCTGCTGGGCGGCATCAACGTGCCGATGCCGGATGCGCGCGCGATGTCGATTGCGCGGCTCCTCATCCAGCGCGGCCGGCTGCGCCTCCGCGGCCTCCGCTTTTCGCCGCGGCCGGCCAGCCTGGTGCCGCCCCGCGATCTCTTGCGGAGCGACCTGACCTGGGCGGCGTCGGCCGGCCTCAGCATGTTCGACATCCTCCAGGGCGCGGAGTTTCAGTCGCGCAATCTGTATCACGCGCTGTCGATCGGCGAGCCCTATCGGATTGCCCGGGCGCTGGCGTGGGAAGCCGCGCACACCTCGAACGCCGGCGCGCCATCGTGGCCGCGGACCTCCAGGCTGCTTGCCGAAGCCCGCGCAATCGCGAAAAGCATCGATCACCCGCACGCGCACGGCATGGCGGGACTCTCCACCGGCATTGCCGAATTCACCATGGGCCGCTGGACCAGCGCGCGCGAACGGCTGGAAGAGGCGCAGGAGATCTTCAGGTCGCGCTGCACCGGCGTCGCGTGGGAGCTCGACACCAGTCACACGTTTGAACTCTGGGCCCGCATCTATTCCGGCGATCTCAACGCGATGAGCCTGCGCACCGCGGCGCTCCTGAAGGAAGCGCGCGATCGCGGCGACCGCTACGCCCTCACCACGCTGGGCGCCTTCATGGTCCCCCACGCGCGCCTCGTCGAAGACGATGCGGCCGGCGCGGCCAGGGCGGTGGACGAATACCTCAGGCTCTGGGGCATCGACGGCTATCAC
>JBDTMB010000496.1:0-4449 GCA_039934485.1 Vicinamibacterales bacterium | reverse complement strand
CCGCCCGCACGTCCTTCGCCAGCGAGCTGGCGTAGCGGAGCGCTTCGATCACCGCCCGATGCACGCCGCCGATCGGCACGATCACCATGTGGCCGTGCGGCGTGGTGTCGATTTCGACCTTCTCGAGCGACAGCTGTTTGCCGACGCTGTCGTAATGCAGCCGCGTCTGCCGGAACACCACCACCAGGATCGGCAGCAGGACCAGCACGATCCACGCGCCTTCGTGCGCCTTGGTCGCGGCGACGATGGCCAGCACCACGGCGGTGACCACGGCGCCGAGGCCGCTGATCAGCGCGCGAAACTGCCAGCCCGCCGGCCGCAGGCGGCGCCACCGCAACAGCATGCCGGTCTGCGACAGCGTGAACGAAATGAACACGCCGATCATGTAGAGCGGAATCAGCGCGTGCGGGTCGCCGCCGAAGACCGTGATGAGCGTCGCGGCGGCGATGCTGAGCGCGGCGATGCCGTTCGAGAACGCCAGTTTGTCGCCGAGGTTCATGAACTGCCGCGGCATGTAGCGATCGCGGGCCACGAAGTAGGCGAGGCGGGGAAAGTCGGAGTACGCGGTGTTGGCGGCCAGGATCAGGATCGCGGCGGTCGCGGCCTGGACCAGGTAGTAGAGGAGGTTGCGGCCGCCGAAGATCACCCGCGCCAGTTGCGACACCACGGTCTCGGTCGTGGACGGCACGATGGCGAAGTGGTGCGCAAGCAGGCTGATGCCCACGAACATCGTGATCGCCAGCGCCCCCATCAGCGTCAGCGTGCGCGCCGCGGTGCGGGCCGCGGGTTCGCGGAACGCCGGCACCCCATCCGAGATCGCTTCCACGCCGGTCATCGCCGTGCAGCCGTTGGCAAATGCCGTCAGGAACACGAACGTCGTGACCGTCCCGGTCCCGAAGTTCGCCACCGGCACGGCCGCCTCGGCGACCGGCGTGTAGCCGAAGATCCCGCGCCATATGCCGACGACAAGCAGCAGGAAGATGCTGGCCAGGAACAGGTACACCGGCACGCCGAAGATTCGCACCGACTCGCGCAGGCCGCGCAGGTTGCCGATCATCAGCACCGCCAGGAAGGCGAGGGCCAGCGGCACGCGCGTGACGTGCAGGCCCGGCAACGCCGAAGTGATGGCCGACACGCCGGCGGAAATGCTCACCGCCACCGTCAGGGTGTAGTCGATCAGCAGCGCGCCCGCGGTGATCAGCGAGGCGGACGGCCCGAGGTTCTCCTTGGTCACGATGTAGTCGCCGCCGCCCTGCGGGTAGGCGAAAATGGTCTGCCGATACGACGACACGATGATCAGCAGGAGCAGGGCGATCAACCCGGCAATCCACGGCGCGTTCTGCATCGCCTCGGCGCCGCCCACCGCGAGCACGCGCAGCACTTCCTCGGTCGCGTAGGCCACCGACGATAAGGCGTCGGATGAGAGGATCGCCAGCCCGGACAACAGGCCGAGCTTGTGGTGGTGCGCCTGGAACGTTGGGATGGGGCGGCCGACAATGAGCCGCTTCAGGGGAGCAAACACGAGCGCTGATGATGCGCCCCTCTGCTGTCGAAGGTCAAGCACCTCTGCGGTATCATGGTGGGATGCGCGTGGCGCGGCGGTTCCTGGTGAGTGGACGCGTCCAGGGCGTTGGCTTCCGGTACTACGCGCAGGAGGCCGCCCGGCGCGAGGGCTTGAGCGGCCAGGTGCGCAACCTCGACGACGGGAACGTGGAAGCCGTCGCCGAGGGCGAGGCGGAGTCGCTCGACCGTTTCGAAGCGGCGCTGCGCCGGGGCCCATCGCGATCGCGCGTCGAGCACGTCCGCGTGGAAGGCGCTGAACCAACGGGCCGGCATGCCGGCTTCGTCATTGAGTAGGTTAATGGACCATCTGAAGGCCAAGATTCGACACATCGCCGACTTTCCGAAGCCCGGCATCCTGTTTTACGACATCACGCCCTTGCTGAGCGACCCGCAGGGGTTTCGCGACACCATCGACGCCATCGCCGCCCCCTACATGGGCGAAGACATCGATCAGGTGGTGGGCATCGAGAGCCGCGGCTTCATCCTCGGCGCGGCCGTCGCCAACGCGCTCGGCTGCGGATTCGTGCCGATTCGCAAGCCGGGGAAGCTGCCGTCCGCGACGCACTCGGAGAGCTACAACCTGGAATACGGCACCGACGCCCTGGAAATCCACACCGATGCGATGGGCCACAAGGCGCGCATCCTGATTGTGGACGACGTCCTGGCGACCGGCGGTACGGCCCGCGCGGCCGCGGATCTGGTCAAAAGGGCCGGCGGCAACATCCTCGGCCTCGCGTTTCTCATCGAGTTGGATTTCTTGCATGGACGCGGCAAACTAGCGGGTGAGCCGGTTTATTCTGTATTGCGCTATTAGGTCCGGGAACCGAGCCGCCTCGTTCGCGCCTGTAGCTCAGTTGGATAGAGCACTGGTTTCCTAAACCGGGGGTCACAGGTTCAATTCCTGTCAGGCGCACCAATTGTCGGGATCGTAGGGCACCCCTTTAATCGTGGGGCACCCCTTTAATCGTAGGGCACCCCTTTAATCGTAGGGCACCCCTTTAGGGGTGCCGTCAGGGCTGTTAGGGCAAGGAATTATGAAAACATCAGAACGCCATCGCCTCAAGGACAACGACTTCGCCAACGCGATCACCAGCGCACAGGGGTGGTTCGGCGAACATCAGCAGACGCTGCTCGTCGCCATCGCCGCCATCGTCATCGTCGGCGGCTCGGTGGGCGGTTACCTGATTTGGCAGGGCAGCGTCGACAGCAAGTCCCGCACGATGCTGGCCGAGGCCATGGTGGTCGAGGAATCGCGGATCGCGCCGCCCGGACCGCCGGCGGGCACGACGACTGATCCCAACGCCGTGGGCGGCCAGGCACCCGGCACCTATCCCACTGAAAAGGCCAAGCTCGAAGCCGCGCTGCCGAAGTTCCTGGCCGCGGCCGACGCGTATCCGACGAAGGACGCCGGAATCGAGGCGCGCTATCACGCCGCGTCGGTGCTGGTTGGCCTCGGCCGCTTCGATGACGCGATCAAGCAGTACGACCAGGTGATTGGCACCGGCAACAGCCTCATCGCCCGCATGTCGAAACTCGGCAAGGCCGAAGCGCAGTTGCGGGCGGGGCAGTTCGATCCGGCCATTGCCTCGCTCAAGCAGTTGGCGGAGGCCAAGGACGCCGGGCTTCCGGCGGATGGCCTGCTGATGGAGCTGGCGCGGGCGTATCGCCAAGCCGGCAAGCACGACGACGCCAACAAGACCTTCAAGCAGATCGTCGATCAGCACGCCGATTCGCAGTTTGCGGTCGAAGCGAAGGCTGAACTGGAGAAAGTCAAAAGTTAACGTTTCGCTACATCCTTCAGGAAGGTAAACTCCGCGGAGGGCGTCAGCTTGACGCCCTCCAGGCCCTTCCGCGACACCGCCACGTTGGTCTTGTACCAGAGGCTGATGTAGGGCGCGTCCTCCGCGATCACCCGCTGCGCATCGCCATACAACTTCCGCCGCTCATCGTCGGTCGCCGCCACGGTGGCGGCGTCGATCAGGCGATCGACGTCGGGATTCTCGTAGTAGCCGCGATTGAAGCCGGATGGCGGCATCTGCTTCGAGTGAAACACGCGGCGCAACATGTCGGGGTCCGAGACGCCCACCCATTGCAGCGTAAAGAGCTGAAAGTTGCCCTTCAAGACGTCCGCGTAGAGCGTGGCGAATTCGTACGACCGAACGTCCAGGTCGATGCCCACCTGTTTCAGATCCTGCTGGATCACGGCCGCCTGCAGCCGGATGAACTCGTTGGTGGAAACCTTCAGCGTGAGGGTGAGG
Source organism: Vicinamibacterales bacterium (assembly GCA_039934485.1). Lineage (GTDB taxonomy): Bacteria > Acidobacteriota > Vicinamibacteria > Vicinamibacterales > UBA2999 > 12-FULL-67-14b. The sequence goes on along the minus strand of JBDTMB010000496.1, from coordinate 628 downwards.
CGGGGCGCCGGGCCGTCGCCGTCCGGATCCGGGTAGCCCGCGTCGTCCAGCAACGCGCGCGCCTTCGCGACGTCGTGCGAGAACTGGAACACGCCGGGCTCGAAGGCCCAGGAGACCGGCGGCAGGATGCCGATTGCCGGACGCGCCAGCCCGCGCCGCAAGTAATCGACGATCGCCTGGCGATCGATGGCGTAACCAATCGCGTGGCGCACGCGCTTGTCCTTCAACACCGGGTCGCGCATGTTGAACCCGACGTAGGCGTAGTCGGTGCCGGGTGATTCGGCCACGGCCATCGTCTTGTCGTCGGCCATCTGGTAGACGATGTCGGGAGCCAGGTCGTTGACCACCATGTCGACGGTGCCCTTGCGCAGCTCGAGCGCGCGCATGATTTCGTCGGGCACCACTTTCAGTATCACGCCCTTGTTGGCGGGCGGGCCGCCGAAGTAACCCGGAAAGGCCGCCAGCTCGAGTCGATCGTCCACCGCGAAGCTGACGAATTGGTACGGCCCCGTGCCGATCGGGCGCTTGCCGAGCTCCGGGCCCGCGCCCTTCGGCACGACGGGCATCACCAGCTGGATGGGAAACGACCCGAACGGTTCCTTGAGTGAGAACCGGACCGTGTAGGGAT
>JBDTMB010000495.1:0-4450 GCA_039934485.1 Vicinamibacterales bacterium | reverse complement strand
GAGGGTGCGCGATTCGGGCGTAGCCTCCTCGGCTCGTCCGCGGCCAGCGGCAGCCTGCAGGTGGGCGAGGTGGAAGGGCTCGTGGACAAGACCGGCACGCGGCTGGTCGATGCGCTGCGCGACAACGGCGTCGAGCTGGCGCGGATGCACGAGGCGCAGGCCTTCCTCAAGGCCATCGACGCCAGAGCCTACCTCGAGCTGCACATCGAGCAGGGCCCCGTGCTCGAGTCGATGAACAAGCCGGCCGGCGTGGTGCAGGGCACCTTCGGTGTCGAGCGTCACCTGCTCCGCTTCGTCGGGCAGGCCGCGCACTCGGGCTCCACGCCGATCCCGATGCGCCGCGATGCGTTCCTCGCCGCCGCGGAGAGCGCCCTGGCGTTCCGTGAAATCGCCAAGCGTCACTCCACGCCTGAAGCGCGCGTGGTCTGCACGGTGGGCACGGTCAAGGTCGAACCTGGCATCGTCACCGCCGTGCCGGGCGCGTGCGAGATCTCGCTCGATCAGCGCGCGCTCCACGCCGGCGTGCTGGCGCAGATGCTCAAGGAGGCGCGGCAGGCCTCGGAGCGCGCCGCCCGCGACAACAACGTGACGATTGAATGGAAGCGCATCTGGCAGATCGAACCGCGGCCCTTCGATCCGAAGTTGATCGAGCTGTGCACGGCGGCCGTCCAGGAGGTCACGGGCGATGCGCCGCAGCTGCCGTCGGGCCCGCTGCACGACGCCGCCGAGATGGTGCCGCACATGCCGGTGGTGATGATGTTCGCGTATTCGTCGAATGGCCTGTCGCACTGCAAGGAAGAGGACACGCCGGAGCCGCACCTGGAAAAGACGATTACGGCGTTCCTGAATCTGGTCGAGAAGACCGTTAGACAATAGTCACGTGCAAAACCACGGTGGTTTGATGTGCGTGACGACAGCGCGACGCGCGGCTACTCTACGTAGCTATATCCGCAGTTCTCGCACACCCACATGCGGCCCTGTTTGTACATGTTGTAGGCGCACTGCGGGCAGACCCGGTATTCGCGGCCTTCCTTATCGACGAGCTTCTTCTCGCCGTCCTTCTTTTCGCCGTCGGCGAACGGATCCTGCGGCGTCTTCGGCTCTTCCTTCTTTTTTTCCTGCGGCTCCTGGGCCAGGGCCGGCGCCACGGCGAGGCCGATCGCGGCGGCGAACACGGCGGATCCGCGAAGGAAGCTACGACGATCGACGCTCTTGCCCGTCAAGTTATCGGCCATGGACGCTGCTCTCCTGGAAGCAATTCTAGCAGAACGACAAAAAAATCCGGGTGGGGACGCGCGCCTCGTAAGGAGGACGCCCCACCCGGTGCTTCCCCTCTGTCGTTGTGCGAAAGAGAATACGATAAGGTTTCCGCGACGGTTGTAATCCTTTGTCTCTCGGAGAAATGGCCGAATTCCCGCGAAGAATGGCACACTACGGGTGGCAGATCGCATGAGGACGAACGGCGCTTCTGGCATCGGCGCGCTGAGCTTCGAGCTCGAGAACGACCTGGCGGAGATGCCGACGCTGGCCGACCACCTCGAGGCGTTTTGCGCGCAGCACGGCATCAGCCCGGAGGTCGCCGCCCTCGTCAACCTCGCACTCGAGGAGATCGTCACCAACATCGTGGCGATGGGCTATGCGGACGAGGGCGACCACCACATCCGCGTGCACCTCGCTCACGACGGCGACAGCATCACCGCGCGCGTCGAAGACGATGCGGAGGCATTCGAGCCGTTGGGCATTCACCTGGTCAGGACGCTGATGGACGAAGTGACCTACTCGCGCGAGCAAGATCAGAACGTGCTGTTGATCCGGAAGGCGACATCGTAGGGCCCATGCCGGCGGCGGCATGCTGCTGTTCGGCCGCACCACTTACGAACTGATGATCAGATGGTGGCCCACGCCGATGGCGATCCAGAGCATGCCCGCGGTCGCCAACGCGATGAACGCGATGCCGAAGGTCGTCTTCTCGAAGACGAGGCCGGGCCGGGCATGGTCATCCTCGGCAGCGGCAGCATCGTCGCGCAACTGGCGGAGGCACAGTTGCTCGACAGCTTTCAGGTCGTGATCAATCCCCTGGCGCTAGGCGCCGGGAAAACGCTGTTCGGTGGCGTCACCGGCAAGATCGGACTGACGCTGACGCAAACGAGAACATTTAAGAACGGGAATGTGGTGCTCTGCTACGAGCCGCGCTGAGACGGAGCGTCGCGCGGGCGACGGCTAAAGCCGTCGCCCTCCAATTGAGTCTGTCCGGGAGCGTGTCTGAGTAAGCTGCGTCATCGGCGGCCTAGCCGGTCACCATCCGCAGCAACCGCGACACCGGATCGTAGAAGCGATCGACCACGCGTTCCTTCAACGGGATAATCGCGTTGTCGGTGATGTGAATGTGCTCCGGGCACACCTTGGTGCAGCACTTGGTGATGTTGCAGAAGCCGATGCCGTTCTGGTCCTTCAGGTCCTGCAGGCGATCGTCGGTGTCGAGCGGGTTCATCTCGAGCTGCGCGGTGTAGACGAAGAAGCGCGGCCCGATGAACTCGTCGTGCTTGTCGTGATCGCGCAGCACGTGGCAGACGTCCTGGCACAGGAAGCACTCGATGCACTTGCGGAACTCCTGCACGCGGTCGACGTCGCGCTGCGCCATCCGCCAGGTACCGTCCGGCGCGTCGGCCGGGCGCGGCTTGAACTTCTTCAAGCCCTTCTTGACCCGGAAGTTCCACGACACGTCGGTGACCAGGTCCTTGATCACCGGGAAGGTGCGCATCGGCTCGATCGTCACCGGCTCGTCCAGGTTGATCGAGTTCAGCCGGCTCATGCACATCAGCCGCGGCTTGCCGTTGATTTCCGCCGAGCACGAACCGCACTTGCCCGCCTTGCAGTTCCAGCGGCACGCCATGTCGGGCGCCTGCTCCGCCTGGATCTTGTGGACCGCATCGAGGACGACCATGCCCTCGGAAATCTCGGTCGTGTAGTCCTTGAACCCGCCAGCCACGCCGCCGGGCTCGCTTCTCCAGATTCTGAAGGTTGCCTGGCTCACTGCTTTTGCTCCTCGACAATTTGCTTCAATTCGGCCGGCATCTCGGCCAACCGGACCCTCGAGACGTGCATCGAGCCGTCGGCCGCGCGCTTGGTTGCGATGTTGAAGGTGGCGAACTCAGCCAACTTCTCAGGGAAGTCGTCGCGGAAATGTCCGCCGCGGCTCTCCTTGCGTTCGATGGCCGACAGCGCGATCGCTTCCGACACGTCGAGGAGGTTTCGCAGATCGATGCAGGTGTGCCAGCCCGAGTTGTACTCGCGATGGCCCTCGATGCCGACGCGGCCGGCGCGCTCGTTGAACGCCTTGAGGCGCGTGATCGCCTCCTGCATCTCCGATTCCGTGCGCACGATGCCGACCAGCGCCTGCATCGATTCCTGCAGGTCCTGCTGGACCTTGTAGGGATTCTCCCCCGAGGCGCCACGCTCGAACGGCGCCAGCGACGCCTTGGTCGCGCGATCGACGGCGCCCTCGTCCACCTTGACCACGGCGTGTTTCTTGGCGAACTCGGCCGCGTATTCACCCGCGCGCTTGCCGAACACGATCAGGTCCGACAAGGAGTTGCCGCCGAGACGGTTGGCGCCGTTGATGCCCGCCGCGCATTCGCCGGCCGCAAACAACCCGGGCACCGTCGATTCCTGCGTGTCGGCGTTCACCCGGATCCCGCCCATGATGTAGTGCGTCGTCGGCCCCACTTCCATCGGCGTCGTCGTGATGTCGAGGTCGGCCAGCTCCTTGAACTGGTGATACATGCTCGGCAGCTTCCGCTTGATGTGGCCGGGCGCGTCGGAGATCTTCTCCTTGATCCACGCGATGTCCAGGAACACGCCGCCGTGCGGTGAGCCGCGGCCCGCCTTGACCTCGCGAACGATGCAACGGGCGACGTGGTCGCGCGTCAGCAGCTCGGGCGGACGGCGCGCGGACTTGTCGTGCGTGACGTAGCGCCAGCCCTCTTCTTCGTCCGCCGCCGTCTGCGGCTTGTAGTTGTCCGGGATGTCGTCGAACATGAAGCGGCGGCCTTCGCTGTTGCGCAGCACGCCGCCTTCACCACGCACGCCCTCGGTGACGAGGATGCCGCGCACGCTCGGCGGCCACACCATGCCGGTGGGATGGAACTGGATGAACTCCATGTCGATCAGCTCGGCGCCGGCGCGATACGCGAGGGCGTGGCCATCACCGGTGCCTTCCCAGCTGTTGCTCGTGATCTTGTAGGCGCGTCCCACGCCACCGGTCGCCAGCACGATGGCCTTGGCGGTGAAGACGTGGAAGCGGCCGCGCTCGCGGTCGTAAGCCAGCACGCCGGCCGCGCGCCCGCCATCGAGGATGAGTTCGATCACCGTGTGTTCCATGTGCACGGTGACGCCCAGGTAGGTGGTGTGATCCTGCAGCGTGCGGATCAACTCGAGACCCGTGCGATCG
>JBDTMB010000494.1:0-4451 GCA_039934485.1 Vicinamibacterales bacterium | reverse complement strand
CAGATCATCCAGACCCCGGGATTCGTCACGATCGCCTACGAGATGATTCACGACGCGCGGATCATTCCGCTCGACAACCGCCCGCATCTGCCGTCGCGCGTGCAGTCGTGGTTGGGCGATTCGGTCGGCCGCTGGGAGGGCGACACCCTGGTCATCGACACCACGAACTTCAACAGCAAGGGATGGATCACCACGAGCGCGGCGAGCGGCCGCATCAAGGGCATTCCGCACACCGACCACCTCCACGTCGTCGAGCGCTTCACGCGCGTCAGCCCGGATGAGATCAGCTATTCGGCCACGATCGAGGACGCCGGGATTTACACCGGGCCCTGGACCATCGCGTTTCCGCTGAGTGCCGATCCGGACTACCGCATCTACGAGTACGCGTGTCACGAGGGCAACTACGCCATCGAGAACATCCTTCGCGGCGCGCGTGCCGAGGATGCGGCCAGGAAGTCACCGCAATAGCTTGGCGCCGCACAGGCAGCCTGCGAAGACAGGGCGCCGAGCGTCCCGACTCTCACGCCGCGCGGTGCTCGTCACAGTTTATCGACAGGGCTTCTCACACCGAGGCCACCTCGGTTGAGCACATGTGTGTACATCATCGTGGTGCTGACATCGGCGTGTCCGAGCAATTCCTGTACGGTGCGAATGTCGTAGCCGTCCTCGAGCAAGTGTGTGGCGAATGAGTGTCGAAACGTGTGACAGCCCACGCGTTTGGACAATCGTGCGGCTCGCACAGCGGTCGCGACCGCCCTTTGGATGACCGATTCATGAAGATGGAAGCGTGACGGTGGTCCCCACCGCGGGTCTCGGCAGATCCGAGCTGCGGGAAATACGAACTGCCACGGCCACTCACGCGCTGCGTTCGGATACTTGCGCGCGAGCGCATCCGGGAGCGCGACGGATCCGAATCCCGTCGCGAGGTCCGACTGATGGACCCGCTGAGTCGCGTCGAGCTGCTCTTTCAGGTGCGAGCCGATGGATTCCGGGAGCATGGTAATGCGGTCCTTCCTGCCCTTGCCCTGGCGCACGGTAATCTGCCGGCGTTCGAAGTCGATATCTTTCACGCGGAGGTCGAGGCATTCGAGCAGTCGGAGTCCCGCGCCGTAGAGCAAGGAGGCGACGAGCCAAGGCACTCCCGCCAGGTGACCCATCACGGCTCGCACTTCGGATCTGCTCATCACTTCCGGGACCCGCGCTGGCGTCCGCACTCGCGTGACATTCTCCACTGCTGGGAGGTCGAGGCGAAGCACGTGCCGGTAGAGGAACAGGAGGGCGCAGAGCGCCTGATTCTGGGTGGAGGCGCTGACGTGGAGATCGGTAGCCAACGACGACAGGAATCGCTCAATGTCTGGTGAGCTGAGCGTCGATGGGTGGCGAATGCCGCTGAAGACAATGAAGCGGCGGATCCAATGGCAGTAGGCGTCTTCGGTCCGTGGGCTCAAGTGTCGCAGTCGGCACGCATCGCGCACCTGGTTCATGAGGCGGGGAGGGGCATCCTGGGCTTGATTCATGCCCTGTTTGGTGCGAGCGCTGTGCCAGGCGGAAGCAGGCCTGAATTTGGAGTCTGAACTCCGACGGATCGCAGGATCTTCACACCGCCAGCCGCTCGGTGATGGCAGAAACTTCAATGCGCCGCCACGGCTCAAGAAGTGGTTATCATCGCCACCACCACGTCGTTGGCCGGCATTTCGCAGACCACGATAACCAGGTTAATGGCCGGGACAGTTTGGTGGTTATTCTCACTGAGCGATGCGAACCGGGACAAGTGGGTGTAGGATGCCGACGTCTAAGTAATTAGTTGGGCTGACAGCCGTTACTCTCTAATTCGATCAACCCAATAGTTTGGCCGTCTCGAATCGTGGGCAACCGCCAAGATGCGGATCGCGGGTAGGGTTTCCAAGTACACCAGGCGGTAGGGGAACTGATCGATCGGTGCGCGTCGAACTATCAAGTCCTTTGGGAGGTCAGTCGCGAGCGGAGCTGCGTGGGGCCACCGTCGAACCATCGCCACGGACCGATCAACAGCGTCGAGAAATTCAACGCCGAGACCGGGGCGGCGTCCTTGATACCACAGCGCAGCGTGGTCAAGTTCGTCGGAGGCCTCTGGTTCGAATCGAACTTCGGGCGTCACGGTTCGGCGAGTCGCCGGGCCGTCCGCTCCCGCACTGAATCCCAGAGTTCTCCCGCGGATTCGCCCGCGAGAACACGCCGAGCGCGTCGCTCAATTTCCGTTGCCCACGCCGCTCGAACTGCGGCGGCATCTTCCGTTGACGACTCCTCGAGACTGGCGAGCAATTCCGCCGCGACATCGGCTCGATCCTCAGCGGGCAAGGCGAGGGCCTCACCCAGAATGGCTTTGGCGCGCTGCGTCATGGGCCCATTCTAGCATTGGCCATTGGCAGCCCAACAACGCGCTGGAGCCGTCAGCGCGACCAGGTGTACCGTGAGGGTCGCGCTGCGGCTCAGCGCGAGCGGTTAGCCGCACAGAGTCGACATCCGCGAGGAGAAGCTCAATGAGATCGTTGGTGCCCTTGCTAGTCGCAGGCTGTGCGTTGACCCTCGGCGAGTCGTCTCCGACGTCACTAACGGATGCATTTCAGCGCAGCGGCCGTGTCGGGGCTTCTGATAGTCGCGTCGAGGACATTTACATCGCTCGCTCGGTGCATGAGTCCCAAGTCAAGCCAACCGCGTTCTGCGCAGAAGGAAGAATCGGAGTAGGCAGTGCGATAACCGAGGACGAGTACACATTTCGATCCACGACCACGCGAACCACGGATGGTTTGATGACGGATGCGAATGTCCAGACGATCGGCCGCCTCCATGCCTGCTTCGGCTCAACATCCGATCCGATGCTTCGCAGCTTCTACGCCGAAGGCGTTCTTGGCGCCGTCACCTTTACAGGGCGCGGGGAGTGTCGAACGGCAAAGCGGGAATATCCAGAGCCAGGAATGGCGGTATTACGGTGCTTCCTTGAACTTGGCGACCTCCCAAACGGGTACATCGGAGGTCAGCTGACGACGAACACGTTGAACTCACGCAACTTACTCGGGGAAGAGGCCGACCCCCCTGGATATGTCCAGAATTCTATTGCGACTGTTCGATTGTGGAAACGTCGATAAACGCGCTGGCCGGCTAACCACCGCTTGCAGCCGCCGGCGCCCGGTGCGATCGTGAGGCGCCGCGGCTGAAGCGGCACGTTAGCCGGATCCGGTTCACCCCCTTTCGATCAACTCCAAGACCTGCGAGAATCGCCACGTGAGTCCGACGGTTCTCCTGAGTGGCCCGTACCGCTTCTTCTTTTACTCGAGCGATCGGGGCGAACCAGCACATGTACACGTCACGCGCGAGCGCAAGGAAGCGAAGTTCTGGCTGCAGCCAGTCCGACTGGAGTTCAACCGCGGTTTCGCGCAGAATGAGCTGAGCAAGGTCGAAGGCCTGGTACGCGAGCATCAGGGCACTCTGTTGAGGGCATGGAATGATTTCTTCAAGTCTGGCGACGGAAACAGCGGAAGCTAAGCACGTTCGCGTCACCGGTGGCCTCCTCGTCGTCGAGCTTCGTGACGGGCGCACGGTCTCGGTTCCGGTGACGTGGTACCCGCGCCTGGTCGAAGGCCGTCCCGCTGAGCGGCGCAATTGGAAACTGATCGGCCTCGGAACTGGCATTCATTGGCCGGACCTCGACGAAGATATTTCAGTCGAGGGCCTGCTGCTGGGCCTGCGGTCTGCGGAAAGCCCGGCATCGCTCAAGCGGTGGTACGCATCTCGACGACCGGCTAACAAACGAATGGAGCCGACGCGCTCTGTCTCAAGGAAGCGCGCGGCTCATTCGTAGTCGTTAGCCTGTCCACCATGAACTTGCTTCCTGTCGTCTTGGCAGTCCTCATCGCACAAGCGGCGCCGACGAACTCGGGCGAGCTGCGCTTACCCTACTTCGACTGGAACGCCTGCCCGTTCGAATGCTGCGTCTATCGCACGTGGACGGCAAAGTCGGTCGTGAAGGTCTTCCGAGAGCGCCGCCTCGGTTCTCCGGTCGCGTTCGAGTTGCGTGCTGGCGAAGCGGTTCATGCATTCACAGGCGTCGTCGTGACCCGAAAAGCCGGGGAAGTCAGCGCTTTGCGCGACGGCTTTGTCGGGGAGTCGAATATCCCGATTCGAGTCGGAGAAGTAGTCCGCGTCCTTCGACCTCAGGGTGAGGGTCTTTGGAAGATCTGGTTCAAAGGGCAGGTCGACTCGGAGGACCTTCTTAACCTTGATGATGCAGTCGACAAGGGCTGGAAACTCCTCAGTCGCCCCGAAGTTGCATGGTGGGTTAAGGTTCGAACAGTTGACGGTCGGGTGGGCTGGACGATCGCAACCGAAAAGTTTGACGGCACGGATGCTTGCGGCTGAGCAACAGCAGGCTAACAAGCCGCTGCAGCCGACGAGCGGCAGATGGTTTAGACTCC
>JBDTMB010000493.1:0-4480 GCA_039934485.1 Vicinamibacterales bacterium | reverse complement strand
GCTGGTGATGGTCGCGATTGCCGCGAGTGTCATTAACAGTCAACTCCCCGCGTATGGGGCCGGCGCGTTGCTCCATCCCTCGCGTCGCGCCATGACCAGCGCCGTGCCGGCAAGGTGCCAGGAACGCGCGTTCGCCGGCGTCGGGGTGTCGCTCGGCGGCTGGCAGTGCCGGGCGTCCGTGCCGCGGCGAGGCACGATCGTCTATCTGCATGGAGTGGCCGACAATCGCGCCGGTGCGGCGGGGGTGGTCGAACGCTTCGCGCCGCTGGGGTTCGATGTGGTGGCCTATGACAGCCGCGGCCACGGCGCCTCGGGAGGCGACTACTGCACCTACGGGTTCTACGAGAAACAGGACCTCCACCAGGTGATCGACGCGATTGGCGCCACCGACGTGATTCTGATCGGGCACTCGCTCGGCGCGGCGGTGGCGCTGCAGGCGGCCGCCGACGACCCGCGCATCCGCGGCGTCGTCGCGGCGTCCTCATTTTCGGATCTCAGGACCGTCGCCACCGAGCGGGCGCCGTCGTTCTTCTCTGCCGGCACGATCGCGGCGGCGTTCGTGCGCGCCGAGCAGGACGGTCACTTTGTCGTCGACGAGGTGAGCCCGGTTCGGTCCGCCGGTCGCATCACGGTGCCGGTCCTCATCATCCAAGGTGACGCGGACCGCGAGACGCAGCCCGCGCATGCGCAGCGGATCTTTGCGGCGCTGGCCGGACCCAAGCAGCTGATCCTGGTGCCCGGCGCCGGCCATAACGACGCGCTTCGCCAGGAGGTCTGGACGGCAATTGAAACGTGGGTGCGATCGGCCCTGCCGTTCTAGCGACTCGTGTCGGGCGCTACGACCAGGGAGCCGAAGAGCGCCGGCGCGCCGTTCGCCTTCACGAAGGCGTTGACGCGATCCAGCAACGCCGGTGAATCCTTCCTGATCGCCCACGCGATCACCGCGTCCTGGCTGATGGCCACGTCCTCGTTGATCGACACGTGCGGCAGCCTTGGCTTCCACAGCGCGGCCACGTGGCTGTCGACCAGCGTCGCCGGCAGCTCGCCCGCATCGACCTTGGCGAGCAGCGCCTCGTCCGACAGCGATTCGTCGGCGGCCACCGTCGTGCCGCCGGGTTTGTTGATCTGTTTCAGCCGCTGGTTGATCCGCTCCAGGCTGGCGAAGTGCGCGCTGCTCCGGCGCACGTAGATCGAGCGGCCCTCGAGGTCCTCGATGCTGAGCAGGCGCGGCTGGCCCGGCGCGGTGACGACCAGCTCGCGGATGTTGGTGAGCGCCGCGACCAGCGTCACGGTGGGCTCCTCGCGATCCGGCGTGATCAGGATGTTGGCCACGAGGTCGCCGCGGCCGTCGTTGAGCGCGGTGATCAGGTCCGGGGCGGGGACGGGCAGGATCACCACCTTTAGATCCCGCGCATTGGGCGTGCTCTTCAGGAACGCTTCGAATGCCCTGGCGGCTGCGTATGTGGTGCCACCCTGCACACCGTCCTTGATGAAATAATTCGTCGGGCTGGCGGCGACGAGGACGCGAAGGTAGCCGCGCTTGAGCATCGTGTCAAAGTCACCCATCGCGGGCTGTCGCAGGTCTGCCAGTCTCGCCTCGGGGAGTGGCGGCTCGGGTGCTGGTGGCGCCGGCGCCTGCTCGGGCGCGGCGCATGCCGATCCCACTGACAACAGCGCCACCGCGAAGATCGTCCGGAAGAAAGTCACGCGCGAGATCTTCTCACGTCTGCGTTACCATTGGGGCCGCTCGGGATGAGCTGAGCTGTTGCAGAGGTGTCAATGGTGCAGTCCCGCCGTCGCCCCGTCGGCCGTCGTGGATTCCTGAAGAACGCCGCCGCCGGCGCGGCCGCGCTGGTCGGCACGCCGCTCGTCGCACAGGCACAGGCACAGGCACCAGCACTGGCACCAGCACCAGTACCGGCACCGGCACCCGAAGACATCTACACGACCGATCGTCCCGGCGCCGACTTCATGGTGGACGTCATCAAGTCGCTCGGCTTCGAGTACGTGGCGGCCAATCCCGGCTCGACCTTTCGCGGCATTCATGAGTCCTTGATCAACTACGGCGGCAACGCCGCGCCAGAATTGCTGACGTGCCTGCACGAGGAGTCGTCTGTGGCCATGGCGCACGGCTATGCCAAGATCGAAGGCAAGCCGATGCTGGTGATGGCGCACGGCACCGTCGGCCTGCAGCACGCCTCGATGGCGATCTACAACGCCTACGCCGATCGCGTGCCGGTCTACCTCCTCCTCGGCAACGTCCTCGATGTGGCGTGGCGGCGGAACGACGTCGAGTGGGCGCACGCCGTCCAGGACTGCGCCTCGATGGTGCGCGATTGCATCAAGTGGGACGACACGCCGGTGTCGCTCGGCCATTTTGCGGAATCGTGCGTCCGCGCCTACAAGGTGGCGATGACGCCGCCGCACGGGCCGGTGGTGCTGGTCGCCGACGGCACGCTGCAGGAAGAACCGATTCCGGCCGCGGATCGCCAGCGGCTCCGCGTGCCGAGGCTGTCACCCTCGTCGCCGCCGGCCGGCGACAGCGGGGCGGTGGCCGAATTGGCGCGGATGCTCGTCGCCGCCGACAACCCGGTGATCATCACCGGCCGCGCCGCGCGAACGCCGAAAGGCCTGGCGTCGATGATCGAACTTGCCGAGCTGCTGCAGGCGCCGGTGAAGGACCCCAACCAATTTGTCCAGCGGATGAACTTTCCCTCGCGGCACCGGCTGCGCGGCGGCAACGTCGCCGGCGCCGATTTCGTGCTGGGCATCGAGGTCCCCGACCTCTACCAGCAGTTGCACACGCTGACGCCGGTCAACCGGATGGGCATGGACTCGCGCCGCATCACCAAGCCGGGCGCGACGATCGCCACCATCTCGTCGCATGAACTGCTGGCCAAGAGCAACTACCAGGATTTTGGCCGCTACAACGAAGTCGACCTGGCGATCATGGCGGACGGCGAGGCCACACTGCCGGCGCTCGTCGAGGCGTGCCGGCGCCTGATCACGCCCGATCGCCAGCGCCTGTTCGACGCGCGCGGGGCGCGGCTGGCCGAGGCATCCGCGGCGGCGTTCGACCTGGCCATGGAACAGGCCGCGATCGGCTGGGACGCCAGCCCGGTGTCCACCGCGCGGCTCTCGATGGAGATCTGGAACCAGGTCAAGTCCGAGGACTGGTCGCTCGTCTCCGATGCGACGTTTATCACGAGCTGGCCGCTCAAGCTGTGGGACTTCACGAAGCACTATCAATACATTGGATGGTCGGGCGCCTACGGCATCGGCTACGGCGCGCCGGCGGCGGTTGGCGCCGCGCTGGCCAATCGCAAGCACGGCCGGCTCAGCGTCAACATCCAGTGCGACGGCGACCTGAACTATGCGCCCGGCGTACTGTGGACCGCCGCGCACCATCGCATTCCACTGCTCACCGTGATGCACAACAATCGCGCCTATCACCAGGAGCGGATGTACGTGGCCGACATGGCGGCGCGCGCCAACCGCGATGTCAGCCGCTCGGACATCGGCAACGCGCTCACCGATCCATTCATCGACTATGCGTCGATGGCGAAGGCCTATGGCGTGTACGGCCAGGGCCCGATCGACAACCCGAACGACCTTGGCCCCGCGCTCAAGCGCGCCATCGAGGTGGTGAAACGCGGCGAGCCCGCGTTGGTCGACGTGTTAACGCAGGGAAGATGACGATGGCTTCAGGCTGCAGACTTCAGGCGTCGGGGCTAATCGGGCTTCTGGTCGGTGTCATGACGAGCGCGGCGTTGGCCCAGGCGCCGGTGCCGGCCACTCCAGCCGGGAACGCCGAGAACGGCAAGCGGCTGTTCATGAAAGAGACGTGCTACTACTGCCACGGCACCGTGGGTCAAGGCGCGGGCCCGGTCGGCGCGCGCATCGGTCCGCCCACACGCGCACTGGCCGGATTCATCCGCTACGTCCGCCGGCCATCCGGCTCCATGCCGGCGATCACGGAGAAGGTGGTGTCGGATCAGGAACTGACGGACATCTACGCCTTCCTGCGGACGATTCCGGCGCCGAAGAGTGCGAAGGACATCCCGCTGCTCGGCGCGCTCAAGCCCCGATAGACCGCTGATCACGGTCGATTCCCGTGATCAGTCCCGCTGCCACCCAGAGGAACCGGAAGTTCATGACGTCAACATTTGGACTGACGACGAAGAGTCCGATCAGCGCGGCCGCCGCCGCAGTGGCGATCCACGATTCGGTGGTACCCCGCACAGCCCGTGCGCTGGTGAAGGCGAACCCGATCCACAGCAGCACCAGTGCCGCGCCGCCAATGATGCCGGTTTCCGCCAGGCGGCCCAGTAGCGTGGAGTGCGGATCGATGGCCCGGTAATCCGTCGTCAGACGGCCATGCTCGAAGGCCGCCTGGCTGACGTCATGAAAGCGATCAAGCCCGACGCCCGCAATCGGGTGCTGCAGAAACGCGCGCCACGCCTCCTCTTTCAGGCGCCAG
>JBDTMB010000492.1:0-4482 GCA_039934485.1 Vicinamibacterales bacterium | reverse complement strand
CCGCAGATGACGCAGATTGCGGATCTTTTTTGTCCAGGGCCGCAGATGACGCAGAGCTCGATCTTCTTTGTCCAGGGCCGCAGATGGACGCAGATTGCGAATCTCCTTCATCAAGGGCCGCAGATGACGCAGATTGCGAATCTCCTTCATCCAGGGCCGCAGATGGACGCAGACTGCGAATCTCCTTCATCCAGGGCCGCAGATGACGCAGATTGCGGGTCTTTTTTGTCCAGGGCCGCAGATGACGCAGATTGCGAATCTTCTTTGTCCAGGGCCGCAAATGACGTCGAGCTCGACTTCTTCACCGAGCGTCACACATGGCGTCGATCTGACGCTATTCGGTGGCTGGAAATCGGGCTCGTGACAGCACGAACCGCCGATGCTCCAACTTTGGGGCGCCGAAATTGACCAACAGGCCGCACTCGAGCCGCGTTGAAGCCAGGTAGCTCAACACCTGCGCATGGTCGGCCGGGCCTGTCGCCGATCGGGCTTTGATTTCCACAATCACGGCTTCGAAGCACACGAAGTCCATTCGGTAATACCCACGAAGCGAATTGTTCTTGTAGGAGATGTTGCACGGCACTTCAGCCGCGAAGGGAATCGAGCGCAGTCCAAACTCGATTGCGAGGGCGTCACGATAGAACACTTCGAGAAAACCGGCGCCAAGCACGCGATGGACTTCCATGGCCGCGCCGATGATCGCGAAGGTCCGGCTGTCGTTTGAGTCGGGGAGTGTCGTTGTCATGCGGCCTTTGTGACGCAACATAAATGCCGCACTGCCAATGGTGGTCACCAGACACCCAAGTTGTTGAATCCACACGGCGTCCCGGAATGCCACGATCTGGCACGCTTACGGCGAGATCGCAAAGTTTTCGATCTCGACTCTCGCCGCATGTCGCAGTTTCCTCAGCACCGCCTCTTCGTATTCTGCGGCTTCGGCCTTGAAGAACCTCTGCATTATCTGCGGCCCTGGCCGACGGAGATCGAGCGCTGCGTTATCTGCGGCCCTGGACGCCGGAGATCGAGCGCTGCGTCATCTGCGGTCCTGGACGACGAAAATCGAGTTCTGCGTCATCTGTGGCCCTGGACGACGAAAATAGAGTTCTGCGTCATCTGCGGCCCTGGACAAAAAGATCGAGCTCTGCGTCATCTGCGGCCCTGGATGAAGGAGGTCGAGCGCGGCGTCATCTGCGGCCCTGGATGAAGGAGGTCGAGCGCGGCGTCATCTGCGGCCCTGGACAGAGAAGATCGCGCTCTGCGTCATCTGCGGCCCTGGACGACGAAAATAGAGTTCTGCGTCATCTGCGGCCCTATCGCGCTCGCGTCGTTCGATACACGGCCGCGGAGCTGAGATCTGCGGGACGGGCGGCGCCCTGCACGCCGAGGGCCAGACGCATGCGGTCATCGACAATGTCGTACACCCCAAGCCGGACCGACGTGGCCGCCACCAGATCGATCGTCTGCAGCGGCCGCGAGGCGTATCGCAGGGTGACCGCACCGGCTTCCACCGCGGTGCCCGATTCGGCGAGGATCGCAAACTCGTAGCCGGTGCTCTTCGCGCTCTGTTGCGTGAACGAGATCCCAGCGGGACCCTCGCCGCTCTCGAGCCGCCACACGCGCGTCAAGGGAAACGCCGCCGAACGCGGGTTGGTGGCAAACGGCTCCGCCAGTTCGTGCGCGTAGGTCGCCAGCGGCCAGATGGCATCGAACAGGGCACGCCCCTCGGCGGTGAGGATCAGCTCGGGACTGACCGCGTTCGGGTTGGCGAGGCTACCCGCGTAGAACTCAAAGTCGTCAACCTGGAAGTGGCTCATCGCATAGGTCGCCGGCGTCGCGCCCACGGCCTCGGTGACGGTGCCGGCGATGCCCAGGACCTGCCCTCTCACCATCGGCGCATCGACCTTCACGTCGTCGGTCAACGATGCTAGGTTCGTGTAAATCGTCCGATAAAAATGCTGTCCCGCCGAATGCTCGATCTCGACGGTGGCGCGGCCCGCAGACGCGGCGTCGGCGGTCACGCTGAGCACGGTGCCGTCGGCCGCGGCGCGCACCTGGCCGCCGGCGCGATACTCAATGTCCCAACCGGGATGCCCGGTGTCGGCGTGATCGGCGCCGTGATAACCAAACGGCGCGAGGCCGAACGCCGTGTTGGCGGCATCGGCCGCGGTCAGCGGCATCGAAAACCCCAACCCGCCAGTGAGCGTCGGCCCCGACGGCGTCGTCGGGGCGATGGGTGTGGTGTTGGCCACCACCACCGTGGTCGGCGACGTCGGAGACGTGCCGTTGCTGCAAGCGCTTGCCGCGAGTGACCACACGATGGCAGCCAGCGCCATTCCCCTTCGCATGGAGTGATGTTGCCACAGGCCACAGATAAACGCGGGCCAAAAACAGCCACAGATGAACACAGATCAGAAACAACGAATTGAGGGTTATCCAGTCTTGGCCGTCTATTGAACGTCCACTTTGGGTGGATTGCATCTGTCGCCCGTATCTGTGTTTATCTGTGGCCCGTATCTGCGTTTATCTGTGGCCCGTATCTGTGTTCATCTGTGGCCCGTATCTGTGGTGCGACGATTTGCCGCATACCGCTCCAGTGCGGGTCGGTTAGCCTAGCGATCATGCGAATCGTGCTGATGCTCCTGCTCGCCGTGGCCCTGGTCAGTTCGCGCGACGTGGCCGGCGCCGATGCCGACGTCACACTCGCCGTCGCGGGCCGGGTCAACCTCACGCCGTGGATCGCCAGCGATGGAGATTTTGTGGTGGTCACGTGGGGCGCGCGGACACCGGCGGGCGTGGGCGATGTGTTCGTGGCCGTCAGCCGGGATGCCGGCGTGTCGTTTGGCCCGCCCGTCCAGGTGAACACGCGCATCGGTGAGGCGCGGCTGAGCGGCGAAACCGGACCACGCGTGGCCGTCCATCAGACGGCAGGCGCCGCGGATCCTCAAGTGGTGGTGCTCTGGAACGCCAAGGTTGACGGCCGCACCGAGATTCGATCGGCACGTTCCCTCGACGCTGGACGCACCTTCGGCGCCCCAGTGACTCTGCAGACCGCCGGTGCCGCCGGCGACCGCGGCTGGCCGGCCTTGGCGGTCGATGGCGATGGCGCCGCGCATGCGTTGTGGCTCGATCACCGCGCGATGGCTGATCCGGCCGGCGCCCACCAACACGCGGGACACGATGCGTCGGTTCCGGCATCCGATCAACGCGACGGCGTGGCGATGGCGCAGAAGTCCGGCCTGTACTACGCGCGCGTGGGCGCCGCCGGCGTCACCGCTGATCGCGAACTGGTCAAAGGTGTGTGCTATTGCTGCAAGACCGCCCTCGCAACCGGCGCACCGGGATCGCTCTTCGCAGCGTGGCGCCAGGTGTATGCCGGCAACATCCGCGACATCGCCTTCGCGCAGTCGCGGGATGGCGGCAAGACCTTCAGCGCGCCGGTCCGCATCAGCGACGACGGCTGGCAGCTCGATGGCTGCCCCGACGATGGGCCGGCGATCGTCGTCGATCGCGCGGAGACCATTCACATCGTGTGGCCCACGGTGATTGGCGGCGCGAATCCCGAGGGTGCGCTCTTTTACACCTCGACGCGCGACGGCCGCACCTTCACACCCAGGCAGCGGATTCCCACGCTGGGCAGTCCGAAGCCCTCACATCCGCAGATCGGACAAGACCGCGGCGGACGGCTCTACGTGGCCTGGGACGAGGTTCGCAATGGCGTCCGATCGGCGGCGATGCGGACGTTGACGGTACCGCAAGGAAAAGCGGTCTTCGGCGAAGCACAAGCCATCGGGACCGGATCTGGCGCGTATCCGGTGATGGCGGCCGCCCCCCGCGGCCTCCTGGTGGCGTGGACCTCGGGCGCTGCGGATCAGTCGACGATCAAAGTGCACCGCGTGGCCCCGCCGGCGCGCGCGACCGCGGCCCGCTAGATCAGCCGAGAGCGAATCTCCGGCGGTGGGATCTCGCAGGCGTTCGATCGACCTGCCAGCCGATGCCGCGCCGTCGCCACTACTTTGTACACCGCATCACGCACGGGTCGTGGAATCCACAGCAGCCAGGCGGCAAGGTGCCAGGGCGCGGTGAGCCGGCCGGCAATCCTGAGCGAGGCGTCGGATTTCGTATAGACGCGCCCACCCTCGATCAACACGATACTCCGCGCGGAAGCCGGCTCGACGCCGAAGCTGGTGAGCAATGCCTGCGCCTGCGGAGACTGGGATGCGCCAAACTTGAAATAGGCGCGCGAATCGCGGCTGGCAATGAAGCGCACCGACCGCTCACAGAACATGCAAGTACCGTCGAACAAGATTATTCCCACTCAGTCCGATTGTACCCGCCCTGCACGCACGAAAATTCATCCACGGATTACGCCGATGCAGGGGATTCGGACTGTCGAACGGCCGCCGGCCAGCATTGGTGCGGGCGTTCACGTGCGGCGCGAAGCGCCGCGGAGGGGCTGATCGTGGCGTCCGTGAGTCCGCGGGT
>JBDTMB010000491.1:0-4482 GCA_039934485.1 Vicinamibacterales bacterium | reverse complement strand
CGTCGGCGATCGACCCGGGCCGCAGGCCATCGCCCAGCGAGAACGAGACGTCGTACTTCTGCATGATTTCGCAGATCTCGCGGAAGTGCGTGTAGGTGAAGTTCTCCTGGTGATGCGCGAGGCACCACTTGGCGAGGATCGAGCCGCCTCGCGACACGATGCCGGTGAGGCGCCTGGCCGTCATCGGGATGTAGCGCAGCAACACGCCGGCGTGAACGGTGAAGTAATCGACGCCCTGCTCCGCCTGTTCGATCAGCGTGTCGCGATAGATCTCCCAGGTGAGATCCTCCGGCCGCCCGCCCACCTTCTCGAGCGCCTGGTAGATCGGCACCGTGCCGATCGGCACCGGCGAGTTGCGCATGATCCACTCGCGCGTCTCGTGGATGTTCTTCCCCGTCGACAAGTCCATCACCGTGTCGGCGCCCCACAGCGTGGACCAGCGGAGCTTCTCGACTTCCTCCTCGATCGACGACGAGACCGCCGAGTTGCCGATGTTGGCGTTGATCTTCACGAGGAAGTTACGGCCGATGATCATCGGCTCGAGTTCGGTGTGGTTGATGTTGGCGGGGATGATGGCGCGTCCACGGGCCACCTCGTCGCGGACGAAATCGGCCGGCAGTCCCTCGCGCACGGCGATGAACGCCATCTCCGGCGTGATCTCCCCTTTGCGCGCATAGTGCAACTGCGTGACGTTGCCGGTGCCTCGCCGGGCCTTCACCCATGGCTCGCGCAGCTTCGGCAGGCCGCCGCGGACGTCGTGGCCTTGCGGACCGCTGGTGTCGTAGAGGCGCACCGGCTTCTCGCCGCCGCCCAGCGTCACTTCGCGCAGCGGCACGCGCAGCGGCAACGGACCCGTGGGCGTGGCCACTGTCGTCTCGTCGTAAATTTTTTGTGAGTTGGGGTACGCGTCCGTGTAGGTGATGGTGGACGGCGTCGAAACTTCTGCGTTCTTCTTCATGCCCGCTCTCCCTCCGCCGGTCTGAACCGGATCAGGTTCCAGGGTTTTTCTCAATCTCGCCGATCCGGCACCGCTAAAGCAGTGCCCTACGAACCTGGACGACGGATACCCCTGGCGGTTAAGCGGTGATCATACCTCGGCCGGGGCAGGCGGCACCGGCCACCTGCCCCACCGTCGGGCTAGAAACGCATCTGCGGCAGCTGCGGCCTAGAACTGGAAGCGCACGCCAAACCGGATCAGGCGCGGGTTCATGATCTCCAATGGCTTGTCGAACCCGGTCGAGCCAGTGGCGGTGACGTCATACTGCCGGCCCAACACGGTCGCTGAGTTGAAGAGGTTGAACGTGTCCATCGACACGGTCAGTTCACGGCCGCCGAAGCTGAACGCCTTCTCTGCCCGCACATCGAACGAGGTGACGCCGGAGAGCCGGTCCTTGGCGGGATCGACCAGGAGCACGCGTTTCTCCGGCAGGATCGGATCAGCGGATGACACGGGCTCGAAGTAGGGCTTGCCGTAGCCCTCGCGCGCGAGCAGGTCGCCGGCGAGGTTGATGCCGTACGGGAGTTGATACATGCCGGATGCCGTCACCTGATAGCGAGGCAGGATGAGGTAAATCTCGCTCTTGCCGCTTCCCGAAGTGCCCGTCACAAACGAACCGCCGTCGATGTTGGGCCATGTCGTGGACTGACCAGGATCCTGAATCGAGGCGTTGGTGTCGAAGTGTTCGGTGTTCGTGTTGGTCGAGAAACCCATCCGCGCCATCCAGTGGTTCGACAGACGCTTGGTGGCCTGCACCTCGAGGCCCAGGTAATCCTGGTGGTAACCAGGCCGGTTGCGGTACTCGGCGCCGTTGCCCGTGGGCAGGCTGGCGTCGGTCGGCGCGTAGTATTCCTTGTGGTAGGCGCCGATGCCCGGGGCGTTGCCTTCCACGACACCCTCGAGTTGATAGTCGGTGGCGGTGACGCCAACCAGCGGGTAGACGGTGACGCCGGCGCTCAGGTCCTGCCCGC
This sequence comes from Vicinamibacterales bacterium, assembly GCA_039934485.1. Lineage (GTDB taxonomy): Bacteria > Acidobacteriota > Vicinamibacteria > Vicinamibacterales > UBA2999 > 12-FULL-67-14b. Next base: position 2,514 of record JBDTMB010000491.1, on the reverse strand, counting down.
TCCAAATCACGTTGGTGAAGCGGCGCCATGAGAGCGACGCACTGAGTCCCAGCTGTGGCATCAGTTCGCGGTCGAAACCCACCACCACTTCGTGGGTCTTCGGCGCCTTCAGATCGGGGTCCACGCGGTTGAAGTTGACGCCGGCGGCGGGATGGGCCGGATCGACACCGGCGAAGGTCAGCAGGGTGTCGAGCTCACCGGGGTCGGCGACGTTGTTGCCGTTGCGGTCCGTCGCCGAGTAGATGAGGATGGCCTGCGAGGCGGCCGAGAAGGACTGCACGGTGCCAGTGCCCAGCTGCGAGCCGAACAGGCCGTAGCTGGCGCGCAGCAGCGTGCGGCCGCTGTCGTCGAGCGCGTAGGTCACACCGGCGCGCGGGGACAGCAGGCTGAGGTCGATCATCTTGTCGACGGCCGGCGCCACAATCGCGGGCAGCAGCGTCGGGAAGCCGGGAATGGCGGCTTGCGCGCTTTCCAACATCGACGCATAGCTGCGGTCGAAGCGCAGCGACAGCTGCGTGGTGAAACGGCCGCCGTGAATCGTATCGCCCACATACAGGCTCTGGTTCACGCCGACGCTCGAGGCGAAGAACGGCCGCCACAGCCAGGCTTGAATGCGACCGCTCGTCGCATAGTCGGCGGCCTGCAGGTTGTCGGCGCCGCTGCCTGGGAATTCCTGCCGCTCGTCGTCCTGGGTTCTGCGCCAGCTGCCGCCGAACGCCAATTCGTGCTTGCCCCTGAACCAGGTGCCGTCGGCCAGCACGCTGTTGTCGGGGCGCGTCGTTTCATAGAACACGTACGAGCCGCGGCGGACGCGGCCCGGATCGCGATAACCGGTCACGCTCATGCCGCCCTGCGGCGTCAACGAGAATCCGTTCTGGACGTGACCGGCTCGCGCGGTCACGAACAGGTTGTTGCTGGGCGAGAGGTTGACCTGCGCCTTGTAGAGCGGCACCGGGCCTTGCTGATCCCAGGTCGTCGCCGCCGATCGAAGCGGACTGGCGCCGCGGCCGTTCTTAACCTTGTTGCCGCGGAAGTACAGGAACTCCGGCCGAATCGACGGCGTGATCTGCGCCGAGGTCTTGAAGGCCATGTTTTCAAGCTTGGTTTTGTCCGGATCGCCGTTCAGCGTGTATAAGGTGCCGTCGGTAACCCCGTACGATCCCCACGCCCACCAGCGGTCTCGCACGATCGGGCCGCCGAGGTCGAGACCCACGTCGAGCATTTCCTTCATCCGATTGCCCTTGCCGCTGTCGCCGGCGAGCGACTGGAGCTCGGCGGGCAGGTTGGAACTCTGGAGAGCCTCACCGGCGCCGTAGTAATGCGCCGCGCCGCTCGGCTTGTTGGCGCCGGTCTTGAACTGCATGTTCAGCTGAGCGCCCGCCGTCGGGCTGGTGGCCGAGGCGCCGCCGGTGGTGACGCTCATCTCCTGGAACATGTCGAAGTTGTAGTAGGTCGGCGACGAACCGGTCGCGGCCAGGTCGGTCACCGGGATGCCGTCCAGGTTCCAGGTGTTCTCCGCCGTGCCGGCGCCCTTGGCGAGCACGTTGGACTGCTGGCCCGACTCCGCGCCACCGACGTTGACGCGGTCCACGACCACGCCGGGCACCGTCTGCAACACCACCCACGGATCGCGCGACGATGGCAGGTGCTGAAGTTGGTCGTAGGAGACGCTGGTGGTGATCGTCTGGCGCCCGGGATCGACGACCAGCGCGTCGGCGACCACCTTCACCGCTTCCGTCACCCCGCTCACCGTGAGCCCAATCCGCAGCGGCACGCTGCGGCCCGCCGCCACTTCAATCTGATCGTTGCGATAGGAATTGAATCCCGACAGGCTGACCGCCGCCGAATACTTTCCCGGCGCCAGGTTCAGGAAATGCGCTTCACCGTTCTGGTCGGTGGTTTGAGACTGCACGGCAAGCCCGTCGATCTCCACCAGGGCGCCCGGCACTGCCTTGCCCTGCGAGTCGAGAACGGTCACGTCGATGCGGCCCTGGAACAACGTCTGTGCGTATCCTGGTAGAGCGAAACCAACTACGAGTAGCAACGTGGCGAACTTGCGGCGCATGCGCACCCTCCTTGGAAGACTGATGAACGGCGACGCCGTTCACTTGTTCGCCGGGTGGAGGAGCAAGCGCGATACCAAGCGCCGTGGCGTGATCCGATTGATGGTGACGATCTACGGGACGGGGCCGAGTGCATTCGTGCGACGATGGAACCACGCCGGGAGGTGATGAATGGTTGCACGCCGGCACTTCGAACCAACAGCGCGGCGAGCGCAACACGGCGAGTGATCCAAATGAATGCCATCGCGAGGCTGGATCGATCCAAAGAAACATGATTCGACCAGCCGCACTGCCGGTTGACGGCTTCATCGATCAGGTCCGCGCGGCACTGACGGCGCATCGCGCCGCGGTGCTGACGGCGGCGCCTGGCGCCGGCAAGACCACGCGCGTGCCTCCGGCGCTCGTCGACGCCGGCAAGGTGATCCTGCTGCAGCCGAGGCGGGTGGCCGCG
>JBDTMB010000490.1:0-4483 GCA_039934485.1 Vicinamibacterales bacterium | reverse complement strand
CAACTGCCCGAGGGAGACCAGCGTGCTGACGCCGTAGCGGCCCACCGTGAACGCCATCGCACCAAACGCGCCGATCGGCGCCAGCCGCATCACCAGCGCGACGATCGCAAACAGCACGTGCCCGGCCTGGTCGATGACCGCCACCATCGGCGCCACGCTCTTGCCGATCTGCAGGGCGGCGAGGCCGAACAGCACCGAGAAGAGCAGCACCTGCAGGATCTCGCCCTTGGCGAATGCATCGACGACCGTGTTCGGGATGATGTTGAGGAGGAAATCCACCGTGGTGAGGCTCTTCGACGCCGTCGCATAGGTGTTGACCTGGTTCATGTCGAGCGATGAAGGATCGATCGTCAAGCCGCTGCCTGGCTGCAGGACGTTGACCACCACCAGCCCGATGAGCAGCGCGACGCTCGAGACCACCTCGAAGTACACCAGCGCCCGGAGGCCGATGCGTCCCACCTCTTTCATCGCGCCCATGTGCGCGATGCCGACCACCACCGTGGAGAAGATGATCGGCGCAATCAGCATCCTGACCAGCTTGATGAAGCCGTCCCCGAGAGGCCGCATCGCGGCAGCGTGCGCCGGATCGACGAAACCGAAGATCACTCCCGCGGCGATGCCGATGAGGACCTGGACGTAGAGGCTCTTCAGGATGCGCATGGGTGTGGGGAACTATAGCCCCTGGAAGACCTGGTCGTACATCGCCGGAGTCACTTTTCCGGTGTTGGTGTTCTGACGCGAGGGGTGGAAACATCCGACGAGATCCCAGGTGCGTCGGGTGCCCGCGGTGCGAGGCGTGCGTGCCGTGCTCGAGGCGTCGATCGTGCACCGTGCGTTGTGGCCAAACTTCGGCTTTGGCCTTGGCAACTCAACACCCTGACGCGCGGCCAGTGTCAGCCACGCGTCCCACGCGATCTTGCCGAGTGCGACGACGATCTGAAGCCTGGGTAAGACGCGCACTTCGTTCGCCAGGTGGTCCAGGCAGGTGTCGATCTCGCCGCGGGTCGGCTGGTTGTCCGGCGGTGCGCAGCGCACGGCGGCCGCGATGTAGACGTCCGTCAGCACCAGGCCATCGTCCGGGTGCTGCGAGGTCGAGAGGTTCGCGAAGCCGGCGCGATGCAGCGCCGCCATGAGGAAATCTCCGGAGGCGCCGACGCCGTCGCCGGTGAACACCCGGCCGGTGCGGTTGGCGCCGTGCGCGGCCGGCGCCAGGCCGAGGACCAGGATGCGGGCGCGTGGATCACCAAAGCCCGGAACGGGCCGGCCCCAATACTCCTCATCGCGATGCGCGCGCTTCCGCACGCGCGCCACCTCGCGACAGTACGACCGCAACCGCGGGCAGCGCTCGCACGTGGTAATCCCCAGCCAAACCGCGGCCAGGCGCGGGTCCGTGTTATCTGCGTTCATCTGTGGCCTGGCGCTGGTCCACGGTCATCTGCGTTCATCTGTGGCGATGACGCCATCGGACCCGCCACAGGTCGGCCAGCATCCCGAGCACGTCGGCGACGCGGTTGACCGAACTGCCGGCGTGATAGGTGCACACGACCGGGAGTTCATCGATGCGGAAACCGTGCTGGCGCGCGAGAAACAACACCTCGACGTCGAAGCCGAAGCGATCGATGGTCTGTTCGGCAAAGATGGTCCGCGCCGCTGCGGCGCGGAAGCCCTTGAAGCCGCACTGCGTGTCGGCGAGGCCGGGCAAGGCGATGAGTTGCACCACGCCGTTGAACACGCGGCCCATCACGCCGCGCAGTGCCGGCGGCGCGCCCAGCACGCGAGCGCCGGGCGCGACGCGTGACGCGATCACGACGTCGGCGGCGCCCAAGCGTGCCAGCATCGGCTCGAGGCCCTCCACCGGCAGCGACAGGTCGGCATCGATGAACGCCCGGTGCCGGCCGGTGGCCGCCGCGAAGCCCTGTCGCACGGCGTATCCCTTGCCGTGGTTCACCTCGTTGTCGAGCACCCGCACGTTCGCGCGGCCCACGGCCGCGGCGCGCGCTTCGCCGCCGGCCTCTCGTGCGCCGCCGTCGATGACGACGATCAGTTCCCAACCGTACGGCTGTTGGTCGAGATACGCGCAGACGCGCGCGATCGTGGCGCCAATGCGGCCGACCTCGTTGTAGGCCGGGATGACCAGGCTCAGTTCGGGCGCGCCCTCCATCACGGAATCTTCGGATCTGGGCTGATCGGTGGCGCTGGAGTGAAGACGACCGTGCCGTCCGGTTGAATCTTGCCGTCGAACTCGGCGGTGGGCTCGATGCGCCCGCCGAGGATGCGATACATGTATTCAGTATCCGTCGTTTCGTGGATCGGGAAGGCCACGCGCAGGTGCCTCAGGACCGGCGCACGGCGCAGCGCCGCACGCGATCCCTCCAGCAGCGGGCGATACGGCGGATAGGGGAACGTCTCCTGCGACTCGCGGAAGCGTGCCGGCTGCCAGTAGAGCGCCAGCAGGATCAGCGCCACCGACACCGCGCGCGACACCAGCGCGCGTGGAATCGCCGTCACCACGAGGGCCAGCGTCAGCACCATCGACGGCGCCAGCGCCAGGAACCAGTAGCTGTCGTAGGGCCGCGTCCACGTCGAGAAAAGGGCGGTGGCGGCGAAGAGCGGGCCCACCGAGACCGACAGCATCGGCACATCGCGCCGCCAGCGCCAGGCCGCAATCGCGGCGGCGATCACCGTGACCAGGGCGAAGGACCACGTGTCGTGGCGGTGCATCACCAGCTCGCCGGTGATGTTGACCACCGTGGAGAAGCTTGTCGCCACCTCCAGCTTCGCGGCGTTGGCCAGGCTGTCGAAGACCACGGTTGGCCCGATCGTGGAAGCGGGTGTGCGGAATTGCGCGATCACGTACGGGATTTCCAGCACGACGATCACTTCCACCACCACGCGCGCGTGCTCGAGGGCGCGCCTCCAGCGACGGCTAAAGCCGTCGCTCTCCATGGTGTCCTGGAGGGCGAGGGCTTTAGCCCTCGCCAACGGCTGCACTACCAGCGCGGCAAACACTGGCGCCGCCACGAAGAACCCGGATGAATGCGCTTGCACGGCGAACCAGGCCGTGGCCGACACCGCCGCGATCCGCCACAGCGCCGGCGTGTTGCCAAGCGTCAGCATCTGCGCGATGGTCATCTTGACGAGCGCAGTGGCCACCGGCGGGTTCCAGATGGCCTTCGACAGACCGACGTCAAAGGGCCCGGTCGCCATGATCAGGCCCACCGCCAGCGCCAGCGGCAGCGAGATTCGCCGGGCCAGCACGATGAACAGCCAGGCATCGGCGACGGCCTGCAGGAGGGCCACCGTCAGGCCGCCGGCATGCGGGAGGTTGCTGGTGAACGGGCCGATGAGGTGGCGCCCGGACCAGAGAATCCAGTAGTAGATCGGGCCAAAGCCGCGGCCGCCGGAGGTGCTGGGGGTGCCGGTGAGGGGAAGGTCGCGCCAGCTGCCGAGCGCGAGCGTCCAGTCGCGCATCTGCTCACCGAGCAGGAGGAAGGTCCCGGTGATGTCATAGGTGCGGAAAAATACGACGTACACCAGGAAGGCGAGCCCAATGGCCACCCGAGCGCGGGGCCCGATCATCTGAGGATGGATTCTACTTCCTTCCTAATGTGCGTTCGCGGATCGGCCGACAGTTGAACAGGGCCGGGCTCTCAATCCCGTCTCATCTACAAGCGTTACAAGCAGTTACAGGCCCCCCGGCCCTTTCGGCCACTTTCATTTAGGGCCCGTAGCACGCTAAAATGGTTTGATCGCCATTAGACAAAAGGAAGGTCATACCCGGTCATGAGAAACACAGCACCAACTGATGCGGCCCAACTCGAGGCCCTTGAAACGCGCGAATGGCTCGAGTCGCTGGACGATGTGCTCCGGCATGGGGGGTCGGCCCGGGTCGGCCGTTTGCTCCGCGAACTTGGTATCCACGCCCAGCAGTCCGGGGTCCGGCTGCCGTTTACCGCGAATACGCCGTACATCAACACCATCAACGCCGACGAGCAGGTGCCCTATCCGGGCAGCCGCGAGATCGAGCGCCGCATCAAGAGCCTCGTTCGCTGGAACGCCATGGCCATGGTGGTGCGCGCCAATCGCGTCGAAGACGGCATCGGCGGCCACATCTCGACCTTTGCCTCGTCGGCGACGTTGTACGAGGTCGGCTACAACCATTTCTTCCGCGGCCGCGACAACGGCAACGAAGGCGACATCGTCTATTTCCAGGGCCACGGTTCGCCCGGCATTTATTCCCGCGCCTTTCTCGAAGGCCGCATCAGCAACGAGCAACTGGTGAACTTCCGCCGCGAGTTCGCCGCCGGCGGCGGTCTCTCGTCGTATCCGCACCCGTGGCTGATGCCCGACTTCTGGGAATTCCCCACGGTGTCGATGGGCCTCGGGCCGATCATGGCCATCTACCAAGCGCGCTTCAACCGCTACCTGGAAGACCGCGGCCTCAAGCCGGTGAGTGACGCCAAGGTGTGGGCGTTTCTCGGCG
>JBDTMB010000489.1:0-4500 GCA_039934485.1 Vicinamibacterales bacterium | reverse complement strand
GGGTGCCTGAGTGCTACGTCGTAGGGCACCCCTTTAGGGGTGCCTGGGTTACCGCTGTTTTAGCGATGCCATCCAGACGTGAGGTCCAGTTGGTAGGCCGCGAGGATCTCATCGAGGGAGTAGCGATCGGATCCGACCCACGGATAGTCTTTCACGGCGCCGACTAACTTCGCTCGAACTGGGTTTTCAACCACGTATCTCGCAAACGAGAGCGGGTTGTCATCATCTCGCAACACGCGGTCCCAATACCCTTTCTGCCAAAGACGCGTTCCAGTGCTCCTCCGCCCCCAAGCGAAGCCGGTGCGTTGCTTCCAGCTGGCTACGAAGTTCGTGAGCAGAGCGTCCTCTCGAGTCGCTTCAACCAGCTGGTGGACGTGGTCAGGCATCAGGCAGTACGCAGTTATCGAGAATCCGAACTCGCGCGAAGCGGCAAATAGTTCGTCTCGACATTGCCCGCAGAAGTCGTTGTCCAGAAGCGTCTTCCGCCGATCGTGGGTGCAGCAGGTGACGAAGTAGGCCGCGAAGCCGGTGTAATTAATGCCAACGAGACGCTTGGGACGGGCCATGGAAGGGGAATGGAGCAATTGCCGTTCCCGTTGGCACCGCTAAAGCAGTGCCCTACGGCTTCGGCACCGCTAGGCGGTGCCCTACCGGCAGCGGCAACCCTGCGGACCGCCCGCCCGTCAAACCTTGCATGTTTGACGGCCTTCGGCAGGACATCACCGGCGGCGTGCGGGGGCTCGTCAAGAGCCCTGGGTTCGCGGCGGCTTCCCTCCTCACGCTCGCCCTTGGCATCGGCGCCACTTCCGCGATCTTCAGCGTCGTCAAAGCCGTGCTGATGACACCGCTCCCGTACGCCGAGCCCGAGCGACGGGTGGAGCTCTTCACGCGCTGGATCAGCTTTGACAAGACCTGGCTCGCCGATGCGGAGGTGGTGGACTTCCGCAACCTGTCCAGGACCATGTCAGCAATTGCCGCATGGAGCACCGGTCAGCAGAACCTGACCGGCGACGGCGAGCCGATGCGCGTGGGCGTCGGCTTCATCACCGCCAACACCCTTGAGGTGCTCGGCGCGCCGCCGTTGCTTGGCCGCATGTTCACTGCCGCCGAAGATCGGCCGCACGGACCGGAGCTGGCGTTGCTTGGCTACCCGCTGTGGCAGTCGCGCTACGGCGGCGATCCGGCGATCATCGGCCGCACGGTGATGATGAACGACGTGCCGGTTGAAATCATCGGCGTCATGCCGGAAGGCTTCCGCCTGCCCACGGATTTCACCGACGATGCGGCGGAGCCGACGCAGTTGTGGCGGCCGCAGCAGATCGATGAGACGCAACTGAGCCGCAGCCACGGCCTGTTTGGCGCGGCGATCCTGGCGCCGGGGCAGAGCGCGGCCACGGCCACCGCCGAATTGCAGTCGATCGCCGCACAGCTTACGGAGAAGGGCGCTTACCCGGCGGCGATGAAATTCACCGCCTTCGCGGTGCCGCTCGACGAAGAGATCCGGGGCGGTGTGCGTCCGGCGATGTGGTTGCTGATGGGCGCCGTCGGCTTCCTCCTGCTCATCGCCTGCGCCAACGTGGCGAACCTGTTGCTGGTTCGCGGCGACGCGCGCCTGCGCGAGATGGCGGTGCGGACGGCGATCGGCGCGGCGCCCGAACGGCTGGTCCGGCAACTGCTCACCGAAAGCATCGTCCTGGCCGTGCTCGGCGCGACCCTCGGCCTCGGCCTCGCGGCGGCCGGCTTGCGCGCGCTTACCACGCTCGATCCCACCAGCCTGCCGCCGCTGGCGCCCATTGGCCTGGACCTGACCGTGGTGCTCTTCACGCTCGCCCTCGGCGTGGTGACCACGATCGTGTTCGGTCTTGCGCCGGCGCTTCGTACGCTTCGCCTCAATCTCGTGGATTCGCTGCGCGAGGGCAACCAGCAATCCACGGTTGGCGGTTCGCGCCAACGCCTCCGCGGATTGTTGGTGGTGGCCGAGGTGGCGCTCGCGGTGGTGCTGGTCGTCGGCGCGGGGTTGATGATTCGGAGCCTCTCGGCGCTCGGCAAGATCGACCTCGGCTTCAACGCGGACCACATGCTGACGATGCGGGTCTCGATCCCGGAGGCGCGCTACGACACGCCGGAAAAGGTCGTGGCGTTCTATCGGCAGTTGATGGAGCGGGTCCGCGGGTTGCCGGGCGTGCAGTCGGCAGGGGTGGTTCGCGTGTTGCCGCTTGCCACCTCGATTGGCGACTTCGGCCTCGACGTCGACGGCTTCCAGGAATCGCCGGGGCACAACGCGAAGGGCGATTGGCAGATCGTCACCGATGGTGCGTTCGAGGCGATGGGCACCCGGTTGCTGCGTGGCCGCTGGTTCACCGCGACCGACACCACTGACGGGCAACCGGTGGCGGTGGTGAACGAAACGCTGGCGCGGACCTACTGGACCGACCCGAACGCCGTCGTCGGCGGCCGCATCCGCGTGGGACGCCAGACCAACCCGTGGGCCACCGTCGTCGGCATCGTCGCCGACGAGCGCCATAACGGCGTCACCGGCATCGTGAAAGAGAAGTTCTATATTCCGCACAGCCAGTGGCATATCGTCACCGGCGGCAATCTCGTGCGCAACGCGTTTGTCGTGGTGAGGACCGTGGGCGAGCCGATGGCGCTGGCCGCCGCGGTGCGCAACCAGGTGCGAACGCTCGATCCGAACCTTCCGGTCGCCAACGTTCGGCCGATGACGGAGGTCGTCGCCACGGCGCTCGCCACGTCGAGGTTGACGGGTTTCCTGATGAGCACGTTTGCGGCGATCGCGCTGACGCTGGCGGCGGTGGGCATCTACGGCGTACTGTCGTACCTGGTCGCCCGCCGGACGCACGAAATCGGCATTCGGCTCGCGATGGGCGCCGATCGATCGGCGGTCGTCATGCTGGTCCTGAGGCAGGGCTTGGCGCTCTCGGGCTCAGGTATCATCGCCGGCCTGGTGGCGGCGTTCGCGCTGACGCGGGTGATGCAGAGCTTGCTGTATCAAGTGCGGCCGGTCGATCCGGTGACCTTTTTGGCCGTACCGCTCGTATTGATAGGCGTGGCGCTGCTCGCGAGCGGGCTGCCGGCATTTCGGGCGACGAGGGTAAGCCCGTTGATTGCGCTCAGATCGGAGTAGGCGGTGCTGGCAGACGATCTCAGATTCGGGTGGCGGCAGCTCGTCAAGTCTCCGGGATTCTCCCTCACCGCAATCCTGACCCTCGGCATCGCCATCGGTGCCAATACCGCGGTGTTCTCGCTGGTGGACGCCGCGCTCCTCAAGGACCTGCCATATCCGCGGCCCGATCGCCTGGCGCTGGTGACGCTGAGTGTCAGCCGCAATGGCGTCAAGCTCGGTGAGAACACGTCCCATAACGGCGCCGTGTGGGAGTCGATTCGCGATCACGCGCGCACGATTGACGCCGCGGTGCTGTCGGGGCTGTCCGCGCGTGCGAGTCTCGTCGCCGGCGACCGGGCGCTCACCGTGGCGCCGCAGCGGGTGAGTGCCGGTTATTTCCAGGTGCTCGGCGTCGCGCCGCGCGTCGGCCGCGAGTTCACGCGCGAGGAAGATCAAGCCGGCGGTCCGGCGGTGGCGATCCTGGGCGATCGCCTGTGGCGGACTGCGCTCGCGGCCGACCCGGAGGTCATCGGGCGCACAATTCTTCTCAAGGGCGAGCCCCACACCGTCGTCGGCATCATGCCGGCGTCGTTCCGCACCGATGTGGACGCCGATCTATGGACGCCGGTGCGGCCCTCGCGAACGGGCGAGGGCAGCGGCGAGAACTACGGCATCGTGGTGCGATTGCACGACGATGTGAGTTGGGCGGAGGCGGACGCTGACGTGGCGGCGGCGGGCGATGCGGCGTTGACGGCCAGAACGTCGGCGAGCGGCGCGAGCTTTCGGCACGGTATCAGCTCGATGCAGGCCACGCTGGCCGGCGACGTGCGGCTGCCCCTGCTGATGTTGTGGGGCGCGGTGGCGCTCGTCCTGCTGGTGGCGTGCGTGAACCTGGCGGGCCTGTTGCTGGCGCGCGCCGCCGGCCGCACGCGCGAAATTGCGACGCGGCTGGCCATCGGCGGCGCGCGCCGCGTGATCGTCCGGCAGCTGTTGGTTGAAAGTGGCGTGCTGGCGGCGTGCGGCGGCGTAGTGGGTCTCGCGTGTGGCGCGATCGCGCTGGCGGCGCTGAAGGCATCGGCCACCGACCTGCTGTTCACGTCGTGGGGAGAGGCTGCGCTTGATGGCCGTGTGCTGGCCCTGACGCTTGCGCTCACGGTACTGACCGCATTGTGCTTCGGCCTGGTTCCCGCGCTGCAGGCGACCCGTCTCGATGTGCAGGCGGCGCTTGCCGAGGGCGGCACCCGGTCGGTGGCGGGCGGAGCGCGCGGGTGGCCGCGCCGTGTGCTCGTGGTCGCCGAAGTGGCACTTGGCGTGGTGTTGCTGGTGGGTGCGGGCCTGCTGATCCGGACCTTTGTCACCTTGGAGACGCAATCACC
>JBDTMB010000488.1:0-4512 GCA_039934485.1 Vicinamibacterales bacterium | reverse complement strand
CGTTCCCGTCCTGGGCGCAGGGCCCGGCGCGGGTCGCCCCGGTCGAATTGTCCGGCACCGAGTTCGACTTGCGCGTCGGCGCGACACCGGTGAACATCACCGGCGCCTCGCGTACCGCGATCACGGTCAACGGATCGCTGCCGGGGCCGACGCTGCGCTGGAAGCAGGGCGACACCGTGACCATTCGCGTCACGAATACTCTCGACGAGGAAGCGTCGATCCATTGGCACGGGATCCTGCTGCCCGCCAACATGGACGGTGTCCCCGGCCTCAGCTTCCATGGGATTCACCCTGGCGAGACCTTCACGTATCGCTTCACCGTCCGCCAAAGCGGCACGTATTGGTACCACAGCCACTCCGGCTTCCAGGAACAACTCGGCCTCTACGGGTCGATCGTGATCGAGCCGCGCGACGCCGATCCGATCGCGTTCGACCGCGACCACGTGGTCCTGCTGTCGGACTGGACCGACGAGAATCCGGCGCGCGTGCTCGCCAAGCTCAAGAAGCAATCGGACTACTACAATTTTCATCAACGCACCGTCGGCACGCTCGTCAAGGACATCCGTGAGCGCGGCCTGAAGGCGACGCTGGCCGAGCGAGCCGAATGGGGCCGGATGCGCATGAGCGCGGCGGACCTGGCCGACGTCTCCGGCCAGACCTACACCTACCTGCTGAACGGCGAAGCCCCGAACGCCAACTGGACCGGCCTCTTCAAGCCCGGCGAGCGGGTGCGCCTGCGGCTGATCAACGGGTCGGCGATGTCGTACTTCGATGTGCGCATTCCCGGCGTCAGGATGACCGTCGTCGAGGCCGATGGCCAGCGCGTCAAGCCAGTGAGCGTGGATGAGCTTCGCCTGGCGGTCGCCGAGACCTACGATGTGATCGTCGAGCCGGGCACGCAGGAGGCGCTGACGATCTTCGCGCAGTCACTCGATCGCACGGGCTTCGCGCGAGGCACGTTGGCGGTGCGTGCCGGCCTTGCGGCTGAAGTGCCGCCGCTCGACACGCGCGCGGTTCTGTCGATGACGGACATGGGCCATGGCGGCACGGATATGGCCGGAATGGACCACTCCGCCATGGCCGGCCACGACATGTCGAAGATGGCCGCCACGCAGTCTCACCCCGCCAGCGAGGACGACAATCCGCTGGTCGACATGCAGGCGATGTCACCCACGTCGCGGCTGGACGACCCGGGCATCGGCCTTCGCGACAACGACCGCCGCGTGCTCACCTACCAGGACCTGCAGAGCGATTTTCCCGATCCCGATGGGCGCGAACCGAGCCGCACTATCGAGATGCACCTCACCGGCAACATGGACAAGTTCGCGTGGTCGTTCGACGGCATCAAGTTCTCGAGCGCCGAGCCGGTGCGGCTGAAGTACGGTGAGCGCGTGCGCGTGGTGCTGGTCAACGACACGATGATGACCCACCCGATTCACCTGCACGGCATGTTCAGCGACCTGGAAGACGACGCCGGCGGCTTTCATGTGCGCAAGCACACGATCGACATGCCGCCTGGCACGAGCCGCAGCTTTCGGGTCACGGCCAACGCCCTGGGCCGATGGGCATTCCATTGCCACCTGCTCTACCACATGGAGTCGGGCATGATGCGGGAAGTGCGGGTGGAAGAATGATCCGCCGCCTCATCGCCGGCGCGGCGTTGGCGCTGATGCTCCTGGCCATCCTGCCAGGGCGCGCCAACGCGCAATTCCCACCGCCCGACGTGCCGCCGTTGACGGATGCCGATCGCGCCGCGGCGTTCCCGGATGTCCCTGGACACGAGGCCCATGACAACTCGGTGAACTACCAAGTGCTCTTCGATCGCTTCGAATGGCAGCGCGCGTCGGGCACCAACGATCTCGGCTGGGACAACACGAGCTGGGTTGGCAAGGACCTCAGCCGGCTGTGGTTGCGCACGGAGGGGCACACCGAGGATGGCGCCGTCGCCGACGCCCAGGCGCAGCTGCTGGTTGGGCACTCCTTTGCGCGCTGGTGGGATGTCGTCGCGGGTGTGCGGCAGGACGTCCGCCCGGGCTCGCCGCAGACCTGGGCGGCGGTGGGGATTCAGGGCCTGGCGCCGTATTGGTTTGCGATCGAGGCCACCGGCTACGTCGGCGCGTCGGGCCGCACGCACGCCAAGGTCGACGTCGAGTACGAATTGCTCGTCACCAACCGGCTGGTGCTGCAGCCGCTGGTCGAGGTCGACATGTACGGGAAACGCGATCCCGAACGTCGAGTCGGCGCGGGGTTGAGCAGCGTCGGCGCGGGGCTTCGGCTGCGTTACGAATTTATGCGCGAACTGGCGCCCTACTTTGGTCTAACGTGGGATCAGAAGTTCGGCGAGACCGGCGACTTTGCCAAAGCCGATGGCCAGGGCATTCGCAGCCTGAAGTTTGCGACCGGCATCAGGTGGTGGTTCTAGGGAGCCCGTCGGGCCGCGCAGGAGGACATCATTTATCCCGTTCTGTTTCGCATCGGTGAGTTCGAGGTCACCAGCTTCGGCGTGCTCGTGGCGGTGGGTGCGCTCGTCGGCCTGTGGATCTTCCAGCGCGAACTCAAGCACTCGGGCATCGCCGATGACGCCGTCGACGTTGGCATGGCCGGCATCTTCGGCGGCCTGGCCGGTGCCAAGCTCCTGTGGGTGGCCGAACATTTTGGCGAAGCGCCGCTCCTGTCTTTACTCCTGTCCCGAGGCGGCATGAGCTGGTTCGGCGGCTTCGCCGGCGGCCTGCTCGCCGGCATCGTGTTGATGCGGATCCGGCGCCTGCCGATCGTTGGCGTGCTGGCCGCGGCCACGCCGGGCCTGGCGATCGGCCACGCGATCGGCCGGATCGGGTGCTTTCTCGTCGGCGACGATTACGGCAGCCCCAGTAACTTGCCGTGGGCGGTGGCGTTTCCGCAGGGGCTTCCCCCCACCGTGGTGCCGGTTCACCCGACACAACTTTATGAGGCGATCGCCCTGCTGCCGATCGCCTACGCGCTGGTGCGCTGGCGGCGCATGGAGCGCGATGACCGTTTTGTCCTCGGCGCCTATTTGCTGATGGCGGGCCTCCTTCGCTTCGCCATCGAATTCGTCCGCGTCAACGAACGCGTCGTCGGTGTGCTGACCGTCGCACACCTGGCGTCGCTGGCGGCGGCCATCGCGGGCGGCTGGCTGCTGGCGACCCATCGTACCGGCCGCGGGTTTTTCCCCGCCAGTGGGAAGAATTCAGGCCCGCCGGATCGCTAAACCGGCGGCATTTGTTGATGGGGCGCCATGGCGCGGGTATTGCTGTAGGCTCAAATGTGAGCGTTCCATTTCGGACTCGCGGCGTGACCTGCATCCTCCTGGCCTTCTTGGTCGTGGGAGCAGCGCCCGTCTCCACGTTGGCGGCCGCCTTCGAGTCCCCCTGCACCGCCGAGCATCACCAGTGTGACGCACCTGCGATTGGACAATGCTGTTGCCTGGCCTCAACTGGTTCCGTGCCGGCAACCACCGAGCGGGGCCCAGAGCGGATGAGCCCACCGCCGATGCCGACGCCGACCGCCGCCATGGCATGCGGACTCGCGGTCGTGATCCCTCCCGGCGCCTGGATTCGCGAGTGCACTCGCAGCGCCAGACCTCCCCTCCCTCTTCACCTGCTGAACGTCTCCATCCTGATCTGATTCCTTGATTCTTCCGGGCCGTGGACGTGTGTCCATCGGGCCGGCTAACGGCCGTCCGCTTTGCGGGCGGCGGTTTCGAGATCGAGGACTGTCGATGCGCAAGTACTTTATCGGTGTCGTGTTTGCTCTCGTGCCGGTGGTTGCCGCCGGCCAGGCCGCGGATCGCGACCGCGCTCCGGCCGTGCCGCTCGCCGATCTCATCGCACAGATCGACGCGGCCAACCCCGAACTGGCAGTGGCGCGGCGCGAAGTCGATGCATCGATCGCCAGGATTCGGCCCGCAGGCGCGCCTCCGGATCCCACGATCTCCGCCGGCTACATGAGCGGATTCCTGCGCCCGCCCTTCTTCCCGTCGTCGAATACCCCGGACGGACTATGGCAGTTTGGCGTGACGCAGGAGATCCCGTATCCGGGCAAGCTCGCGGCGAAAAGCACGATCGCATCACAACTGGCCGAGCGAGCGCGCTGGAACGTGGAGGCACGACGCGTGGAATTAGTGGCCGCCTTGAAGACCGCTTACGCCGACCTCGAACTGGCGGAGCGCAGCCTCGCGATTCTCGACGGCACCCGCGCCGTGCTCGAGGAGGCGCACTCGCACGCCGAGACCCGGTTCCGGGTCGGGCGTGGGCCACAGCAGGATGTGCTGCGGGCGCAGCTCGAGATTTCGGTGTTGCGCGAACGAGAGACGATGTTCCGCCGCGACCGGCTCACCGCCCTCGCCGCAATCAACGGTGTGCTCGGCCGGGCGCAGGGCACGCCCCTCAACACCATGCCGGTGACGATCGACACTCCGCCACCGGTGTCAGAACTCCAGCGCCTCGCCGACGAGCGCAACCCGCAACTCCGGCGCGATGACTACCAGATCAC
>JBDTMB010000487.1:0-4517 GCA_039934485.1 Vicinamibacterales bacterium | reverse complement strand
CGAGAAGCGGGTGTTGATCAGCGCCTCGCTCAACGCCACCTGGCAGGCCACGTCGTAATTGCTGCGCGAGTTGGTGATGCCGCGGCCGAGCACGGCGCCGTCCTCGCCAAGCACCACCGCCTTGGTGGTGGTGGAACCGAGGTCGATGCCGACCGTGTAGTTCACGACGACGCTCCGATCCGCTTCTGCTCGAGCATCTGGAAATAGGACTCGAGGCGGTTCTTGATGTTGGCGGCGGAGAAGTAGCGCGGATCGACCAGGTCGGTCTCGATGAAGGCGCCGGGACGCCCCGAGCGCGCTTCCACCTCCCGCAGGATGTGCAGCTGGCCGGCGCTGAACGAATTGCAGCTCTTCACCGAGTTGATGAGGAAGCCGTCGGCGCGGTACTCCGAGACGTATCGCGTCAGCAGATCGATGCGCGTCGGCAGGCTCAGGTTGGTATAGCAACCGAGGCAGTACTCCGCCAGTGTTTCCAGCGGGTGGTCGGGATCGTGACGGAAGCCCAGGTCGTAGACGCCGCCCACCTTTGAATAGGTCGAGGCGACGGCAACGGCGCCTTCGTCGGCCAGCATCTTCCAGAACTGCCGGAAGTTGGTCCAGTTGGGAGGGCCTTCGACGACGATGCGGAAGCGCTCGCGCTCCATGTCGCCGTCGGGGGTGACCGGCCCCTTGCCGTCGCGGATGCGGCCGGCGATCTCCTCGCGCAGCTCGCGGTAATAATCCACGGCGTCGGTGGTGCCGCGAAACGCGCTGAAGATCGGGCCGACGTAATAGACCGCGCCGAAGTAGGCGTCAATCGGCGACGGGATGTTCTTGGCCGACTGCAGCACCCAGACCAGATTGTCCTCGGCCTGCGCCGACCGCGCCAGCAGCGCCCGCAGGCGGTCTTCGTCGTACTTGCGGCCGGTGACCTCTTCGAGCTTGGGGATCACGGCGGTCTTCAGCTGATCGACGACGTAGGTGCGCATCGTGTCGGTAATGCGGCCGTCGGCCTGGTAGGGCACGTGCAGCATCGCCACCGGGCAGTGGTATTCCTCGCGGAGCAGCTCGAACCACTTCATGAACGTGAAGCAGCCCGTGTACGACAGCAGCAGCAGGCCCGTGGGGCCGACGTTGCCCGACTTCATCATCCCGATGTCGCTCTTCACGTAGGTGCAGACGTCCTCGGAGTGGCCGAGTTTTTCCGCCGCGGCGATGTACTCCGCGGTCTTGCCGCGCATCGCCGACTGCAGCGCGTTGATTTCGGGGAGCACCGGCAGCACGTCGAAACTGAGCAACAGCTCGGTGAGGTTGCCGGGGACGAACGTGTACGCGCACTTCGCGCCCGTCTCGGCCGCGGCGGCCAGGCGATCGAAGTGGCGCGCGATCATCTCCTTCTGACGGATCTGGCTGCCGTCTTTCTGCGCGGGCGATGCGGTCGCGACAGTTGGGCTCATGCTCCACTCCACAGCTTGATGGAATCCGCAAACGTGCCGGCCTGTTCGCGAATCACCTGGAACTGTCCGCTGTTCTCGGCGTACTTGAACGCGGTCCACGGCACCCCGGCGCGTTCCGCGGCGCGCACCGCCATCGGCTGATCCAACAGGGCGGGATCGCAAAAGCTGGGCGCGCAGAACAGTACGCCTTCGGCGCCGCTGCCGGCGAGGCGCTGCTCGAGGTCTTCGCCCTTCACGCCGTTGCCGATGTAGCGCGTCGGGCTCGCCACGGCGTCGGTGAGCAGGGCGGTCACCAACCGCTCCATCGGATCGCCGCCGGCGGGAATGTCCGATCGGATGAACCGGTGCACCTGCACGAAGTCGTCTTCGACGATGTAGCAGCCCGAGCGCTCGAGCGTCTTGATGAGCGCCAGCGGCGGCTGCTCGCAGAAGGAGCCCGCCACCAGCACGCGCGCCTGATCCTGTGGCCGCCTCGATTCATCGGCCGACACGAGGGCCAGGTACTCGGCGAAGAGCGGCGTCGACTCCTCCACGGGCAGCAGCAACGCGGCGCGCAGCACGACGTAGAGCTCGTGGGTCGGCACCTTCCAGGGTTCGCGCCGGCGAAGAGCGTAGAGCTCGCGAACCAGCCGGCGGTCCTCGTTGTAGAGCGCGATCGAGTGGCAGAGGGACTCGTCAGTGAGCGGACGAGCGCCCTTCGCCTCGAGCGCCCGTGCCAGCGACTCGAGGTCGCGCCGGTAGAACGCGCCGCCGACGGCCGGCTCGAAGTTCTGCGGCACGTCGAGGTAGTGCACGAGCACCTTCGGAAAGAGCATCTGCCAGATGCCGGAGAGGTTGCGGATCACGTCGCAGATCGACGGAAAGAGCACGCCGTCGAGCGCGGCGTAGGTGCCGTTGAGGCCGAGTTCGATCGTGCTGCGGGGCAGGTGGCAGATATAAGACTGGTAGTAAGCATCGCCCTTGATGATCTCCAGGTCGGGCCGCCCGCCCATCAGCCCCACCGGCAGGATGCCTTGGGCGTGCAGCAGTTCGCGCGGCACGTAGATCGGAAGGAAGCCCACGGCCAGTCCGCCGGTGCGCGCCTTCCATTCGCGCACGGTGGCGAGGGCCTGATCGCGGAACAGCGAATCAGCGCGGGCGACCAGTGCGGTGAGACCGGGATCTTCGCTCACGCGTCCCGCCATACGGCCGGCCGCCGTTCGACGAAGGCGTTGAGGCCTTCGATGGCGTCGGCGGTGGACATCAGGCCACCGAGATACAACCGTTCGATGGCGGGAAGTTCCGCCGTGAGCCGGCCGCGAAGGGCGGCGCGCGAGGCGCGCACCGCGTAACGCAGGCTCGAGGCCGACTTGGGCACGAGGTGCGTCCTGGCCCATTCGATGGCCGCCAGGGCGGGATCGCCTTCGACGATCTGATCGACCAGCCGCAACGCGAAGGCTTCCTCCGCCGTGATCGAGCGGCCCGACAGGCACAGGCCGTCGGCGGCGCCGCGGCCCACGCGGTCGCCGAGCACGAGCGACGCGACCGGCGCGAAGACGCCGAGCACGATTTCCGGTTGGCCCAGGCGCGCATCGCGGGTCGCGAACACCTGGTGGCAGAGCGACACCAGCTCGAGCCCACCGCCGAGACACTGGCCCCGCACCGCGGCCAGCACCGGTACGGCGCTGTCGAGCATCGCGAACAGGGCGCCGTGAAAGCGCGCAAGCATCCCTTCCGCCAGCGGCGGGAGGTGCTCGGGCACACTGGCGCCGAAGCTGAAGTGCGCGCCTTGTCCCTCGAGGCAGATGGCCTTCAAGTGGGGTGAAGTTGCGGCACTACGGAACAGGTCCGTCAACGCATCCATGACCGCGGCGTCGAGCACGTTGCCCTTCGAGCCGCCGATCGCCACGCGCCAGATGGCGCCCTGGTCCAGTCGTTCCACGCTCAGCGGGCCGGTTCCCATCGTCATCTCCCTGTCGTCCCGGACTTGAGGTCGCGCTCCAGTTGCGTGAAGCTTCCGCCGACGAAACCATTCGAGCGGAAGAAGGCGAGCAGCGAAACGTCGTTGCGCGCCACCATCGTGCGGGCGGCCGAGACGCCCGCTCGCGAGAAGCGCCGGGCGGCTTCGGCGACCAGTGCCGAGCCGATGCCGTGATGCGCCTGGCCGGGATCGACGCCAACCGCGAAGATCCAGCCGCACGGTGACGAACCGAACTCGAAGGCACGGACCTCGCCCAGCAGGTAACCGCACAACTGCGCGCCATCGCGCGCGGCCAGCCCGACGCGAGACGACGAGCGGCCGGTCGCGACGAATTCCTTGAAGACCACCTTCCAGTAGGCGGGCTTGCGCCGTCCCGTGAGCCGGGCATCGAGCCGGATGACGGCGGCCAGGTCGGCCGCGCGCAACGGGCCGATCGAGGGCGCGGGGGCCTGAAGGCGTGAAGGTTGGAGCGCGGTCATCGGCGTGTCATGCCTTTCCGTGAGCCTTCGCGAGGATCTCCTCGACGAGCGGCTCCGACCACGCCACCCCTTCGGCGAGACGCCGGCGCAACAGCAGCATGTCGGCCTCGCGGCACGTCTTGCTGCCCTCGTTGAAGGCCCGGAACCCGGCGCGGGCTTCGGTCATCATGTTGAGGCCGAGCCACGCGCGGTTGCTTTCCTTGTTGCGATCCCAGTGCTCGAGTTTGTGCTTGCGGACGCTTTCGATCGTCTTCGAGAGGCATCCCGGGAACGTGTTGGCCAGCTTGAACACCAGCGCGTCGACCTCGGCATCCAGCCGGGACAAATCAATGACTCCGCGCGCGACGACGGCCTTGGCCTCCTCGCGCGCGCCGCCGGTCTTCATCTCGCCGTAAACGATGCGACCCTCGTCGAGCCACCGATCGGTGACGACCAAGGGGTTGGCGACGAAGCCGCCGTCGACGGTGAGGGCCGGCACCACCGCGGTGAGCAGGCCGAGCCGGCGCGACTTGTAGGCACTCCAGTGCTCGCAGAGGGTGCAGCTCTCCATCGCCGCCTCGATGCCGACAAACAGCGGCAGGAAGTCGGTGCTGCCGCCGTCGGGCGCCGAGCCGTGGCGCGGCCCCGCCTGGCCAAACATCG
>JBDTMB010000486.1:0-4518 GCA_039934485.1 Vicinamibacterales bacterium | reverse complement strand
GCATCCAATGCAGGGCCGCACTGGTATCAAGGCCGCCCGAAAAGGCGATGCCGACTTTCTCTCCGACGGGAAGGCGCTGCAGGATATTGGCCACGCGGGTCTCCGAAACCTTCAGATCATATTAGATCTGAGGGGGCCGCGGAGCCCGCGCGGGCAATTCTTCGTCAAACCCGCCCGGTCAGGGCCATCACCAGCAACACGATGACCACGATGGTCAGCACGCCGCTGGGTGCGTACCCCCACGAGCGGCTGTGCGGCCAGGCGGGAATCGCGCCGAGGAGCATCAACACCAGAACCACGAGAAGGATCGTCATCATGCTCGCTGGGAGAGCAAATCGCGATCCAGCGATCTGGCCCGTGTGCCGGTCGTCCAGCGGCCGGTGTGGTAACGCTGATTCTCAAATTGAGTAAGCCATTGTCGCGCCGCCCTGTGTCGGGCTGGCACCGATCTTGATTAAGGGATGAGTATGAAGAGAAAAGCGCTCCTGACGACGCGTGGTGCCGACTTGATTCGCTGGCAGTTCCGGATGCGGAACCTGGTGCTCACGTGCGGCGTGTCCAAACTTCCCAACCAAGGGTTCAGCGTGGTGACGCTGCCGCACTGGGACATCCAGGGCGGCGTGGTCGAGACGTTCCTCGACCCGAGAGAGGCCCTGCAACGCCACGCCGCGATCGTCGATCGCCTCCGCGCGACGGGCTGGTCGATCGCGGCCTACACCCGCTGAAGCCGCCTCAGTTCTCGAGGCCGAGCGCCCAGCGGATGCCGCCCGTCACATGGGCGCGGAAGACCGCGTCGTGCGCCCAGATGTCGTCGCGGTGGCCAAGCGTGGTGTAAAACGTGCGGCCGCGGCCGAACGTCCGCGTCCAGGCTTGCGGATAATCCCCTTTCGGGATGTTCGGCAGATCGGATAAGTCGGTCTTGTCGGTATCGAGGCTGAGCAGCACGTGCACGCGGTCGCGTGAGAACGGCATCAGGATGTGGAGTCGGCCGACCGCGGAAATGTTTTCGGTGGGCTTGCTGGCATCCCACACCGCGTGGCCGAACTCGTAGAACTCTTCGTTGAGCGGCCAGGTCGAGCCCAGCATCCGCGTCGCCGGGTGATTCGGATCTTCCACCTTCAACACGCCGACCTTGCCCTTGGTGACCATGTCGGTGGGCACCACGGACCGCAGGTAGTACCCGCCCAGCACTTCCCCAAACTCGGGATAGTCGTACATCGTCAAGGTGGCGCAATGCACGCCGATGAGCGCCTTGCCGTTGCGCACGAAGTCGACGATGGCCTTGCGCTGGACTGGCGTCAGCGGCAGGTTGCCGTTGGTCATCAGCATCAGGCCGTCGAAGGAGTTCAAATACTCAGGCGTCAGGATCGACAGATCAAGGCTCTTCGAATCCTGTTTGTAGCCCTGGAGCGTCGTGACCTCGAAGCCGGCGGTCTTGCCCCAGCCGGTCACCGCCGCTTCGGCGGGCTCGAGGCTGGCGTGCTTGTAGAGACCCGCGTGCGTGAGGAACAAGAGCTTCCTGGTGGATGGCGGCGCCTGCGTCCACACGATTGCCGACAGCGTCGAGACACAGAAGCCAACGGTCACCAGCGCGCGCAAATGAGGTTTCACGGCGTGCATGGTAACACTGGCACCGCTAAAGCGGTGCCCTACGACTGTGACACTGAACACCGCTAAAGCGGTGCCCTACGACTGTGACACTGAACACCGCTAAAGCGGTGCCCTGCGACCGGCAACTCTGAGATAATGCGCCCCATGCCGGAACTCACCCGCCGCCAGTTGTTGATGTCGCTTCCCGCCATGGCCCTCGCCTCCCGCGGCTTTGCGCAGGCCGCGCCGATTCGCGCGCGGTCGCTCAACCACTTCGGAATTGCAGTGTCGGACCCGAAGCGGACCGTGGACTTCTACCAGGGCCTGTTCGGCATGCCGGTCGCATCGCGCAGCGGATCGCTGACGCTCCTCCGCGTGGGAGCCGGGCCCCAGTTCATGTCGATCGGGCCCCTGGCGGCCGGCGCCGCACCGCGCATCACGCACTATTGCCTGGGCGTTGAAGGCTTCAACGCCGACCGCATCCTGGCGGCACTCGCCGATCACGGCGTGGCCAAGGGTGACGCGATCGGACCGATGAAAGCCACCGTCGCCAGCATTGGTGGACGACTGGACCTGAATTTCGGCGATCCGGACGGCCTCCAGTGTCAGCTACAGGACGTCAGCTATTGCGGCGGGACGGGTTCGCTGGGCAACGTCTGCACCGCGCCGGAGCCGTCGCCGAAGCCGGGACTGATCGCGCTGAAGGACATGAGCCACCTGACGATCTTCTCGTCCGACGCGGCGCGCGCGAACAAGTTCTACCAGGGCGTGTTCGGCTTCTCGATTCGCTCGTATCAGGGGCCGACCGCGCCGACGCTGGCGATCGGGCCGACGGTGCAGTTCCTGATGTTCACCGGCGGCGGGGCGCCGTCGGCCACGCCGCGGCCGGCCAGCATCAACCACGCCTGCATGAACCTTGACGCGTTCAAGCCGGACGACCTGATCAAGTCGCTCGAGAGCTTCGGCCTCAAGCCTCGCGATGCGCAGGGACCGGCCGGGCCGATGCGGCACTACATCTCGATGCGGATGGAGAACCGCGGCGGGGCCAAGGAGGGCACGCCGGAACTCTATTTCACCGACCCCGACGGCATCCTGATGCAACTGCAGGACACGAGTTACTGCGGCGGCAGCGGCGTGCTCGGCGACGCCTGTCCGAAATAGGCGCTGCACTCCGCGGCGAGGTCAGCGGCGACTGCCGACGCGGTCAAGGCGGAGCACCACGTCGTGTTCCTGGCAGAACTTCATCGACGAGCTGCGCCGGAAGGTGCCGTTGGGCACATCGCTCAGGATAGCAGCCCGCGTCGAACATCCTGGACGCGCGCGATCAACTCGGCCGACGCGAGCTCGGGATGTTCTTCGAGCAAAGCGAGCACGTCGGCCACGTCGTGTGCCCGTTTACTGGGTCGGCGAGCGGGCTCGACGGCCGCGGCCAGCTTCAGGACGATCAGATCGGTGACGCGGGCCACGCGCAACGGCACGCCGCCGTCGAGGTCCACCACGCCGGCGTGCTTGACGGCGTCAGCGATGCCTTCGTCTTCGGCAGAGAACTGCACGGCGGTTCGCTGTTTCAACGTGCCCGTGCCCGGTGCCCGCCAGTTGTCGCTGTGGTCATGACGGCCGGTGTGCTCGAAGCCGGCGGCCAGCAGCGCCTGGCGGGGAATGTCAGCATAGGTTGGGACGGCGAGATCGATGTCGAGGGTACTTCGCGGCTCCTCGCTATGCAGTTGCACGGCAACGCCACCGATGAGGGCGTAGGGAACGCCTTCGCGTGCGAGCAACTGCGCCACCAAGCGCAACGGACCTTCCTTGGAATCGCCAGCCGGCAGGCCCATGGTCTCACTCCAGAGTCGATCGAGCGCATACGACGTGGCCAGGCGCTCGCGCGCTTCCGTGGTCGTTAGCGCCGTCATGTTGATGGAAGTCTAACATTGCGGGAACACCAGACGGCGGACGGACTCATCGCCTTTATAATGGCGCCACCCTTGGCCCTCACCCCAGGCACGCGCCTCGGCGTCTACGACATTACCGCCCCCATTGGCGAAGGCGGAATGGGTCAGGTCTGGCGCGCCACCGACACTACACTCGGCCGGCAGGTCGCGATCAAGATCCTGCCGGACGCCTTCGCATCCGACCCTGAACGTCTAGCGCGATTCGAGCGCGAGGCAAAGACGCTCGCGTCACTCAATCACCCACACATCGCCGCCATTTACGGCTTCGAGAAATCCTCGGGCATGCACGCGCTCGTCATGGAACTCGTGGAGGGGGAAGATCTCTCACAGCGCATCGCCCGCGGCGCGATTCCGCTCGAAG
The DNA here is from genome assembly GCA_039934485.1 of Vicinamibacterales bacterium. Classification (GTDB taxonomy): domain Bacteria; phylum Acidobacteriota; class Vicinamibacteria; order Vicinamibacterales; family UBA2999; genus 12-FULL-67-14b. The sequence continues at coordinate 618 of JBDTMB010000486.1, read as the reverse complement.
AAGCGTTGCCGATAGCGAAACAGATCGCGGAGGGCCTCGAAGCCGCGCACGAGCAGGGGATCATTCACCGCGATCTGAAACCCGCCAACATCAAGTTGCGCGCCGACGGCACCGTGAAAGTGCTCGACTTTGGGATCGCAAAGGCGATGGACCAAGGAGCAGGCATCGGGGATCAGGGCTCGGCGCATCTTGCAAACTCGCCGACGATCACCACGCCCGCGATGACGCTAGCGGGGATGGTGCTCGGCACCGCGGCGTACATGAGTCCCGAGCAGGCGAAGGGGCGGCGCGTCGACCGGCGCGCCGACGTGTGGGCCTTCGGGGCGGTGCTCTTCGAAATGCTCACCGCACAACGAGCCTTCGCCGGCGAAGACACCTCAGACACGCTCGCCAACGTGTTGAAGATGGAGCCCGAGTGGGACCGGCTACCTGCGGACCTGCCGCCGCGCATCCGGCAGGTACTTCGCGCGTGCCTCCAGAAGAACGCGAAGCAACGGATCGCGGACGTTCAGGACATCCGCCTGGCGCTGGACGGCGCATTCGAGACACTCGCACCACAGGCAGTGGCATACGCGGCCGCTGTGACGCCGGCGTGGCGACGCGCGCTGCCTGTGGCGG
>JBDTMB010000485.1:0-4528 GCA_039934485.1 Vicinamibacterales bacterium | reverse complement strand
AGTACCAGCGACATCGCCCCGGTGGCCACCAGACGCGCCCGCCGCGGCCCAAGCGACCGGACCAGTGACAGCAGCAGCGCCGCCAGCGGCAGCGCCAGCAAGGCCATGCCCATGTAGGCAACCGGCAGCGACTGAATGCCGCCTTCCTGAAAATAGAGCGCGTCGCGCCCGGTTCTGGCGAGCATGAACGCCGCCGTCATCAGCAGCATGACGGCGCTGACGTGAGAGGTGCGAGTGGACGCGGCCAGCAACGGAGTCGACATGTTACCTCTCCCGCGGCAGCGGCACCGCAGGTGGCTCCTGTAACGGCCAGGCCGTCGGGTGGACCTACCGAACGTAGGGCGACCGACGCCGGTCAAGGAGAGCAACCCGTGATGTCATCCAGGAACGCGACCGTGGCGAGCGCCGCGTCGGACACTCATGTAATCGAGTACTTCTACGCTCAGGACTGTGCCAACTGCGCGGCGGCCCTGGAGGTCCTCAGGCGGTTCCAGGCGGCGCACGAAGAAGTCTACGTCCTCGAGCATGACGTGGCGATCTATGTGGGACTGGCCAATCGATATCGACTGGCGTCGACCCCGGCCACGGTGATCGATGGACGAAGACTCATCTACGGGATCCCCACCCTGGAGGCGCTCGCCGCCATCAGCCAGGCCGCCACGCGCCCAGCCAGCGCCAGAACGACCGGTGCCCGGCCTCGAGCGTGGGCGCGGATGCTGGCGTGGGCGCGGCTCCCCGCTGGAGTGCGGCTCGAATCGCCTGTGCGGTGACGCGAAAGTGCGAGGCGTGCCAGAGGACAACGCCCGACTGCACCAGGAGCACCTGCGGTGACGCGTGCCGGACGTTGAGGCGCTTCGCGATCTCGTTCGAGACGAGACGGCCTTCCGGCACGAACACGACGCAGACCTCGGTCGGCCACGCCGAATCCGCAAGCAAGGCCAGAATCTCTTCGTGTGCTTGCGCGCTGATGCCACACGTCGAGCTGTGCTTGAAGAAGAGGACCGGGTGCGTCGACGCCCGCGCCAGGGCGGCTTCGAGGTCCCCGAGATTTGTCAGTTCATGCATGGACATGGTCGTGCCTGGAGCGCACGCCCTGATTTAGAGCCGGCGCCGATCGACGAGTCGCGGTCTGAGGCGGCATGCGGGGCCATCTACCGTTTCCTTCCTGTTAGCATGACACGCACTGCCGCGACGTCGCCCCTGCGTGCCTGTGATCGGGCTCACAGATTCACGCGCCCGCCTCATGCACCTCACCCGGCGACCGCCACGCGTGTGCCATGCTGAGGCATGAACCGCTCACCGTCGTTGCTGACCTTGGCTTGGGTCTGCCGTTGACTCGCCGGTGATCACAAGGGGCAGACTCAAGGCGGCGCTGATCGTGGCCACCGCGTCCGGGGCGGCTTTCCTCGTGTGGCAGCTGCCGGTCGCGCACTGGGTCGTGGCCCTGGCCGATCGGCTGCGGGGCATGGGCTGGGTCGGGATCGCGCTGTTTGTCGCGCTCTATGTCGTGGCTGAAGTCGCCTTGTTACCGGGATCGCTCTTCACGCTCGCCGCCGGCTTTGCTTACGGGCCGGTCGGCGGCTTGCTGGTGGCATCGCCAGCCAGCGTCCTGGCGGCGACGGTGGCCTTCCTGCTGGGTCGCACAGTGCTCCGGGACTGGATTCGGGCGCGCATCCATCGCTACCCGAAGGCGCAAGCCCTCGACACGGCGATCGGGACCAACAGCTTCAAGCTGATCCTGCTGCTCCGGCTGTCGCCCGTGATTCCCTTCAACATCCTGAACTACGCGCTCGGCCTGTCGGACGCGAAGGTCGGACGCTATGTCGTGGCGTCGTTCGTCGGCATGTTGCCCGGCACCTGGTTGTACGTGTATCTGGGATCGCTGGCCACCACCGCCGCCCAGCTCACCGAGGCCGGCCAGACCGGATCACCGCAGAAACTGATCCTGACCGGCGTCGGCCTGCTGTCAACCGTGCTCGTCGCCGTGCTCGTCACCCGCGCGGCCAATCGGGCCCTGACCGAGCAACTGGCCGCGAAACGGCCCGCAGCGGCACTCGCGCCGCCATCAGCGTGCGGGTAACCGTCGCGAACAGTGAGGCGCATCACAGCAGAGATGGCGTGGAGCCCCTATCGTTGGGCGATGGCCCACTTCGTTGAGTTCTTCTACAGCGAACACTGTGTCGGCTGCCCGGAGGCGCGGCGGGTCGTCAGGCAACTGGCCGCGGCCAGGCCCGATATCGCCGTCGCCGAGCTCGACGTCGCGACGCACATCGGTGAAGCCAACCAGTACGGCGTGATCGCCACGCCGGCCGTGGTCATCGATGGCGGCCCGGCGCTCTATGGGATTCCCCGGATTTCGGACCTGGTCGCCCGATTGGACGGGGCGCCGGCATAACGCCGCTACGCGGTTGGCGCGCCTATACTGTCGGGGATGGCCGCCCACACCAAGCTTTGGTACCTGCAGCATTTTCGATTGCTGGAGGCCCTGACCGATGTCCAGAAGCGCTCGGTCGAGAAAATGACTCGCATGCTGGAGGTCAAACGGGGCCAGCGTATTTATCTCCCCGGCGATCCGAGTGACCAGATCTTCCTGCTGAAGACCGGCGTGGTGAAGATCTCGACCGGCGGCGCCGAACAGGACACCATTCTGGCGCTGCTCTATCCCGGCGATATCTTCGGCGAGCTCGCGATGCTCGACGAGTCGCCGCGCGATCACGTCGCCGAGGTCGTGGAAGACACCGTCCTCTGTGCCCTCAATCGGGACATGCTGCTGCAGATGATCCAGCAGTCGCCCGCGCTCGGCTATCAGATTACCAAGCTGATGGGACTGCGGCTGCGCCGGCTGCGGACGCGGGTCGAGGAACTGCTCTTCAAGAGCGCGCACGCCCGCATCGCCCACACCCTGCTCGACCTCGCCGCCGACTACGGGGTCAAAGACGATGACGGTGTCCTGATTCCGATTCGCCTGAACCAGGGCGACCTGGGCAATCTCGTCGGCCTGGCGCGGGAGACGGTGAACATCGTTCTGCAGGACTTGAAGCAGCGCGGCCTCGTCGAGACCAGCCGCCAGAACATCCGCCTCAAGAGTCCGGAACTGCTGCGGACCGTGGTGTGAGCACGGCGCTCTGCCGTTCCTGGCGCGAATGTGACCGGCATCACAACTCGTGCCGGTCGCATCGCGCAGAATGACCCTTGATGACCACCACCCCCACTGCGCCCGTTGGCGGCCATGCGTCCGGCGACGACCTGGCGCTCGTTCAACAGTTGCTGGCGGGTGACGAGGAGGCATTTACCGCCCTTGTCGAGCGCTATCACGGCCCCCTCATCCGCTTCGCCCTGTTCTTTGTGGCCAATCGCGAAGTGGCAGAGGAGGTTGTGCAGGATACCTGGGTCGCGGTGCTGAACGGCTTGTCGTCGTTCCAGGGCCGCTCCGCGCTCAAGAGCTGGATCTTCAGCATTGTGGCGAACCGGGCGAAGACCCGGGCGATCCGCGAAAAACGTACGATCTCGTTCTCGGAACTCTCGTCGCCGGGTTTCGATGACGAACCTGCGGTCGATCCAGATCGGTTCACTGCCACCGGCGGGTGGGCTTCGCCCCCAGGGCGATGGGACCAGGACACGCCGGAGAAACAGCTGCTTCGTCAGGAAGCGTTGGCCGTGGTCGCCGCGGCCATGGCCGATCTGCCAACGAACCAAAGGGCCGTCGTGACCCTGCGTGACGTCGATGGACTGGACGCCGCCGAAGTCTGTAACATTCTGGAGGTCTCCGAGACCAATCAGCGAGTCTTACTGCACCGGGGGCGCTCGAAGGTGCGGTCGGCGCTCGAACGATATACGCTGGAAGGTAGCGATGCTGACATGTCAGGAAGTAACCGAGGTGGTCACCGACTATCTCGAAGGTCGCCAGACGATGCTGCAGCGTCTGCGCTTTCAGATGCATCTGGGCATGTGCCGGCATTGTCGCGCCTACCTGCGGCAGATGAAGACCACGGTGAAGACGATCGGTAGCCTGCCGGACGAGTCGATTCCGCCAGAGATGAGCCGGGAAGTGCTCGAGCGCTTCCGCGCGTGGAAACGGTAGCGTCGGGGGACGCCGCGTGCGACCCCACAGGAGTTCACATGTCAGCAGCAGCTTCCCCTCTCGCTCGAACCGGGCTCGCGCTCCTCGTCGCCATCGCCATGGCGCCGGTCGCGACGGCGCAGACGCCGGTCGAATTCAGCAACGAAACCCGCTTCCAGCTAGACGTCCACATTCCAGACGCCGCATTGGCCGCCATGCTGCCCACGGGATTCACGCTGAATGTCGCCGCACAGGGCGCGGCCAAGGACGCCAACCTGCGCGTGGTGTTCATTGACCGCGTCACAATCAACGGCCCCGACGGAAAGCCCGCCGGACATGGCTCGAACCGATTGGTCTACCTGATCGCGCCGGTCAAGGATCCTGCCGGCGCCAACGCGCAGCTCGTCGTGGGCGGGTTAACCGAAGATCCGGCCGATGCGCCCGGCCCATTTGGGGTGTACCTGGCGG
>JBDTMB010000484.1:0-4530 GCA_039934485.1 Vicinamibacterales bacterium | reverse complement strand
CGAGGACGCGGCCCGCGCCGGCCGCGACATCCGCGGGTTTGAGGCCGATCGGGCGGCCCGGAAGGTCCTCCAGGACGCCGGCTACGGCCAGGCCATCCTGCACCGGACCGGCCACAGCCTGGGCGAGGAGGTGCACGGCAACGGCGCCCACCTCGACGACTACGAGACCCATGACGAGCGCCGCCTGATGCCGGGCAGCTGTTTTACCATTGAGCCAGGGGTGTACTTCGAGACCTTCGGCATGCGGACCGAAATAAACGTGGTCTGGACGGCAAACGGACCAGAGGTGACGGGGCCGCGTCAAAAGAATATCGTTACACTGGTGTAGCGGGTCGTAGGATTGCGTAGGGCACCGCTTTAGCGGTGCCAGGGCGTTAGCGGTGCCGAAGGGGTTTTGGAGGAAATTTCATGTCGAGTCGGAAAACGACGTTCTTTTACTCGTTGCTCATCGCGGTTGCTTCTCTCGCCGTCGGCATGGTGATCGCCTCCCGCCTCGATCTGTCCCCGGCCTCGTCGGCGCAGACCATGGCGATGCCGCCGATGAACAGCGCGCCGCTCAGCGGACCGGTGGACGCCAGCACCTTCCGCAACATCGCCAAGGCGATGAGCCCGGCGGTGGTGAACATCCGCAGCACCTCGAAGCAGCGCGCGGCGGAGATGACCGAGTTCTTCGGCGGTGGCGGTGGCGGCGGCGGCAGCGACGACCTGCTCGAGCGCTTCTTCGGTGGCGGCGGCGGCAGCGGCCAGAGCCCCCACCCGAAGGTGCAGCCCCGCGAACAGGAAACCCAGGCCGCGGGCACCGGCTTTGTGATCAGCAAGGACGGCCTCATCCTCACCAACAATCACGTCATCGAAGGCGCCACCAAGATCGAAGTCTCCTTCTTCGGTGAAGAGTCGGACGTCTATCACGAGGCCACGCTGATCGGCCGCGATCCGCTCACCGACAGCGCCCTGATCCAGATCAAGGAACCCAAGAAGGACCTCGCGGAAGTGAAGTTCGGGGACTCGGACCAGATGGAGCCCGGCGACTGGGTGATGGCCATCGGCAACCCGTTTGGCCTCGCGCACACCGTCAGCGTCGGCGTGATCAGCGCCAAGGCGCGCAGCTTCCCGGTGGCGGAACAGCGCTTCGCCGACGTGCTGCAGACCGACGCCGCGATCAATCCCGGCAACTCCGGCGGCCCGCTCTTGAACGCGCGCGGTGAAGTGGTGGGCATCAACACCGCGATCTACACCGACTCACGTCAGTCGGGCAACATCGGCATCGGCTTCGCCATCCCGATCAACACCGTCCGTGAATTGCTGCCGCAACTGCGCACCGGCAAGATCACGCGCGGCGTGATCGGCGTCCAGGTGGCGCCGGTTCCGCTCGAAGCGTTGGCCGAATTCGGCCTCAAGGAGCGCCGCGGCGCCCTCGTCAGCCAGGTCGGCAAGGGCCAGCCCGCCGCCAGGGCCGGCGTCGAACCCGGCGACATCATCATCGAGTTCAACGGCAAGCCGGTGAAGAACCGCGACCAACTGGTGAGCCTCGTCACCGGCACCAGGCCCGGATCGACGGTGCCGATGAAGGTGCTTCGCGACAAGGGCGAGAAGACGCTGTCGATCACGGTCGACGAGCTCAACCTCGAAGAAGAAGTGGCCCGCCCGAACACGCGCGAGACCAGCTCGAATGAACCCGAGGAGCAGTCGTCGCAGGGATTCGGGATTACGCTCGGCTCGCTCACCCCGGATCTGATGCGCCGCCTCAAGGTGCCGTCGGATACCGCGGGCGTGCTCGTCACCGACGTCGAGCAGGGCAGCCCGGCGTTCCGCCAGGGCCTCACGCGCGGCGACGTGCTGCTGCAGGTCAACCGCAAGGCGGTGCGCACGCCGCAGGACGCCAGCAAGCTCCTCAACCAGGTGGCCTCGGGCAGCTCGGCCTTCCTGCTCGTGCTGCGCGGCGGACAGGAACAGTTCTTCACGGTGCGTAAGGAATAGCGGTAGTGGCGCTGGAGCGCGAGATCAAGCTTCGCTTCGACTCGGCCGACGAGGCACGGGCCCGGATCGTCGCGCTCGGCGCAACGCCGCTCCACGGCCGGCGGCTGCAGGAGGACTGCCTCCTGGATACCGACGATGAGATGTTGCGACGGCAGTTCTCCGTGCTGCGCGTTCGATCCGAAGGCGGCAGGGGCCTGCTGACCTTCAAGGGGCCCGCGCAGCCGGGGCTGATGAAGCTGCGCGAGGAGCTTGAAACCGTGGTCGCCGACGGCGCCATGCTGCTCACCATCCTCGAGCAACTTGGCCTCCACATCTGGTTCCGTTACGAGAAATTCCGCGAGGAGTTTTCGGCCGACGATGTGGTGATCGCGGTTGATGAAACGCCGGTGGGCGTGTTCGTCGAGCTCGAAGGCGGCGAAGCGGCGATCCACGAGATGGCGCGGGGCCTGGGCCGCGGACCGAGCGACTACATCACCGACTCCTATCGCTTCCTGTTCCTCCAGCATCGCGACGCGCATGGCATCGACGGACCCGACATGGTGTTCGCCACGCGCGCCGACGCATGACCGATCTGTCGCGCTGGCCGGCGCTGGTGCTGACGGCGGGGCTGGCCACTCGACTCCGGCCCCTCTCCACGGTTCGCGCCAAGGCCGCCCTGCCGGTGGCGGGCGAAGCGCTGGTGCTCCGCATCCTGCGCTGGCTGCGCGCGGCCGGCGTCACGCGCGTGGTCCTCAACCTCCATCATCGCGCCGAGTCGATCACGAGGATTGTCGGCGACGGGTCGGCGCTGGGCCTGTCGGTCCGCTATTCCTGGGAATCCTCGCTGCTCGGCTCCGCCGGCGGCCCGGCGCGGGCGTTGCCGCTGCTCGAAGCCGATCGCTTCCTGATCGTCAACGGCGACACCCTGGCCGACGTGAACCTGAACGCCATGGCGGCGCATCACCTGGACACCAACGCGCAGGTGACGATGGCGGTGGTCAAGGGTGATCCGCGCTACAACGGCGTGGTCAGCGCCCACGGCATCGTCACCGGATTCTCGAGCCGCAGCCTGGCCCCCAGCACCCTGGCACCCAGCACCCAGGCACCCAGCACCCTGGCACCCAGCACCCTGGCACCCGCCACCGTTTCGCACTTTATCGGGATTCAAGCCGTGAACGCCTCGGCGTTTGCCGGCGTGAATCCGGACGCCCCCTCCGAGACCGTGACGGCGCTCTACCCTGCCTTGATCGAACGCCAGCCTGGAAGCGTGCGCGTCTTCAGGACCGCCGCGGAGTTCTTCGACATCGGCACCCCGGCGGACTATCTCGAGACCGTCGCGACGCTGGCTGCCCGTGAGCGCACGCCGCTCGACCGCGGGCGCGACTGCGACGTCGCCGCCGGCGCGCGGCTCGAGCGCACCATCCTCTGGGACCGCGTCACGATCGAGACCGGCGTGTCGCTCTCCAACTGCATCGTCACCGACGGCGCGCGCGTGCCGGCCGGCGCGCACTACGATCGGTGTTCAATCGTGATGACCGAACGTGGCATGATCGCGGAGCCGTGGAACCTCGCCTAACGCAATATCTCGAAGAACAAGGGCTCGCCGATCGGGTCGTCCAGGTGGTGCCGCTCACCGGCGATGCCTCGGACCGCCGCTACTTTCGGCTGCTGAGACGTGGCGAGGCGCCGATCGTGCTGGCGCTGCACCAGGGCCCGATCGACTTCGCGACGATGCCGTTTGTGGCGGTGGCGCGGTTGATGTCGCAGATCCCGTTGCCGGTCCCGCACATCCTCCATCACTCGGATCCGCTTGGCGTGCTCGGCCTGGAAGATCTCGGCGACGTGACGCTCCAGGCGCACCTGGGCGCCGCCTCCGCCGACGAGCACGCCGCGCTCTATCGGCAGGCGGTGACGTTCATCGCGCGGATGCAGCATCGCGGCGAGCAACTGCGCGCGGACGACTGTCCGGCTTACCGCGTGGCCTTCGACGTCGAGAAGCTCACCTGGGAGCTGGAGTTCTTCGTCAAGCATTACCTGGTGGCGTATCGCGGCGCCGTGCTCTCGGAGGCGCACCGCGGCGCGCTGCGCGCCGAATGGTCGGCGATCGTCACGGAGCTGGCCGGTGAGCCGCGGGTGCTCTGCCATCGCGACTATCACAGCCGCAACCTGATGCTCCACAACGGCTCGCTCTACATCATCGACTTCCAGGACGCGCGCATGGGGCCCGACACCTACGACCTGGCGTCGCTCCTGCGCGACTCCTACGTCGATCTGCCCGACGCGGCGGTCGACGACCTCATCGACTACTTCTTCGCGCTGACGCGGGGCGCGGCCGCCACGCCGGTCGAGAGCGTCGCGTTCAGACGGCGCTTCGATCTGATGGCGCTGCAGCGCAACCTCAAGGCGCTCGGCACCTTCGGCTACCAGACGATCTCGCGCCGCAACACGGTCTACATTCAGTACATCCCCCGCACGCTGCGCTACGCGCGGACCAACCTCGAGAACTACCCGCGGTTCGCGCGGCTGCGGGAGATCCTCGCCGCCCATGTCGAGGAACTACGGTAAAATAGGCAA
>JBDTMB010000483.1:0-4546 GCA_039934485.1 Vicinamibacterales bacterium | reverse complement strand
CGCGGTGCTGAGCGACAGTAAGGTCACACTCTACGGACGCGAGGGCGATATCATCGATGGCCGGTATCGCATCGTGAAAATTGGCGTCGAGTCGATCGAATTGACGTACGCGGACGGCCGCGGCCGCCAGACGATCCGGCTCACAGGACAATAACAACTTGACTGGCTACTTTCGAATGACGATGAGGCGGGCGGCGGCAGGCGTGGTGGTGATCGCGTTGGCGATGCTCGTCGCCAGCTGCGCGACGGGGAAATCGTTTGCGCGCGGTGAAGCCGCCGGCAAGGCCGGGGACTGGGAGAATGCCGTGGCATTCTACCGGCAGGCGTTGCAGGACGACCCCGATCGGCCCGATTACAAGATCGCCCTCGAGCGCGCGATGGTGGAGGCCTCGGCGATGTTCACCGAGCGCGCCCGCCAGTTCGAGGCCGCGGGCCAGCCGGACGAAGCGTTGCGGATGTATCGCAAGGCCCAGGAATTTGAGCCGTCCAACCGCCAACTGGCGGTCAAGGCCGGTGAACTCGAGCGCGCGATCCGCGACAAGATGGAGGCCACCGCCGCCAGGCCCGAGATCGACAAGCTCCGGGAGCAGGCGCGGCGGGCGACGGCCGAGCCGCTGCTCAACCCGGCCAGCCGCGACCTGCTGGGCGTCCACTTCACCAACGCCGGCATTCGCGACGTCCTCAATTTCATCGGCGCCTCCACCGGCATCAACGTCACCTACGACCGCGACTTCCAGGACCGGTCGATCACCGTCAACCTCGAAGGCGTCACGCTCGAGCAGGCGCTCCAGCAGATCATGATTGCCAACGTCCTCTTCTACAAGGTGCTCAACGAGCGGACGATCATCATCGCCGCCGACACCACGCAGAAGCGGACCCAGTACGAAGAGCAGGTCATTCGCACCTTCTTCATCTCCCACTCCGACGCCACCGAGCTGTCGCAGTTGCTGACCGGCGTGGTCCGCGTCGCCGGCATGGCCATTCAGCCGACCATCGTCGCCAACAAGACCTCGAACACGGTGACCGTCCGGGCCACCGCGCCGGTGGTCCAGATCATCGAGCGCATCATCGACGCCAACGACAAGCCGCGCGCCGAGATCATGGTCGATGTCCAGATCCTCGAAGTGAGCCGCGAGCGCGCCAAGCACTACGGCCTCAACTTGAGCAGCTACGCGATCGGCACGAGCTTTTCGCCCGAAGCGGCGCCGGGCGCCGATTCCAAGCCGTTCAACGTCAACACCATCTCCAAGGGCGTCAGCACCGCCGACTTCTACATGTCGCTGCCGACGGCCATCGTCAACTTCCTCGAGAGCGATTCGCAGACGAAGGTGCTGGCCAAGCCGAATATCCGGGCCACGGAAGGGCAGAAGGTCTCGTTGAACCTCGGTGAAGACGTGCCGGTGCCGAGCACCACGTTCACGCCGCTGGCCACCGGCGGCGCCGCCGCCAATCCGCTGACCTCCTACGGCTACCGCACCATCGGCATCATCGTCGAGATGGAGCCGCGCGTGACGTATGAGGGCGACATCATCCTCAACATCAGCGTCGAGAACAGCGCGCGCGGATCCGACTCGAACATCGCCGGCCAGAACCTGCCGTCGTTCTTCTCGCGCAAGGTGCAGACGCGCCTGCGCCTGCGCGACGGCGAGTCGAACCTGCTCGCCGGCCTGTTGCGAGATGACGAGCGGAAATCCCTGAACGGATTCCCGGGCATCATGCGGCTGCCGATCGTCAAGCAGTTGTTCTCGAACAACGACAGCACGGTCAAGCAGACCGACATCGTGATGCTGATCACGCCGCGCATCATCCGCACGCACGAGCTCAAGACGCTGGACCTGAGCCCGATCTATATCGGCACGCAGGCGAACATGGCGCTCGGCGGACCGCCGCCCCTGATCGGCGGCGGCGCCGAAGCGGCGGCGCCGCCACCACCGCAAGCGCCGGGCGTGGCGCCGTCACCAGCCGCTGCTCCCGGTGGCGCGCCGGCGGCAGCGCCGCAGGCGCCCGCGACGCAGGCGCCGGTTGCGCCGGTGTTGCCGCCTGGCACGGCGACCAGGCCCACGGTACCGCCGGGAAGTTCGCCCATTCCCGGCTTGACCACCCCCACCCAGCCGGCACAACCGCCGGCCGCGCCGCCGAGCCCGATCCAGGTGTTCACGCCGCCGGATCAGCCGGCGCCCACACCCGCACCGGCACCCGCAGCGCCCTCGACGACACCGGCGCCGCCCGCGGGAGCGGCGCCGGCAGCACCGGCTCCGGGGGCGACCGCACGCGTGACCTTGAGCCCACCGAGCGAGATGCGGGTAGGCAGCGGGCCGTATACGGTCCCGGTGTCGGTGACCGGCGCGTCGCGCATGTCAACGATCACCATCTCCATCACGTATAACCCGGCGCTGATCCGGGTCCGCAGCGTGCAGGAAGGCACCTTCATGCGGCAGGGCGGGGCGACGCCGGCCTTCACGACGCAGACCGACGAAAAGACGGGGCGCGTCGACATCGCCGTGACCCGTCCCGGCGATCAGACCGGGGCGTCCACGTCGGGACTGCTCGCGGCGATCCTGATCGAACCGCTGGCGCCAGGCACGGGCAGCCTGACCGTGACCGGAACTGCCACCATCCCGGGCGGGACGCCGGCGGGACTGCAGTTTGCGCCGGCGACGATTACGGTGAAGTAGGTGGCACGCGGATACACCTTCGTTGAGCTGTTGGTGGTGACGACGATCATCCTGATCCTCGCCGCCGCGGTGCAGCCGCTGGCGAAGGTGACGATCCAGCGCTCGCGCGAAGCCGAGTTGCGCCGCGTGCTGCGCGAGATGCGCACGGCGATCGACAAGTTCAAGGATGCGGCGGACTCCGGCCAGATCCCGACCACGGAGTTGAAGGCCAATAGCGAAGGCTATCCGCCAGACCTCGAGTCGCTGGTCGAAGGCGTGTCGGTGGCCAACGATGCGACCGGCCGCAAGCTGAAGTTCCTGCGCCGCGTGCCGGTGGACCCGACGACCGGCGAAGCCGAATGGGGCCTGCGCGCCTACCAGGACAAGCCGGACTCGACCAGTTGGGGCGGACAGAACGTTTACGACGTTTATTCCAAGAACGGCGGCACGGGGCTTGACGGAGTGAAGTATCGGGAGTGGGATTAACGAATGAAGACCTTGTGCAAGACCGCGCGCGGCTTCACCATGATCGAAGTGCTGGTGGTGATCACGCTCATCGTGATCCTCTCCAGCATGGGCATGGTGCAGTACAAGAACAGCGTGACGAAGGCCCAGGAAGCTGTGCTGAAGGAAAACCTGTTCCGGATGCGCGACGCCATCGATCAGTACTACGCGGACAAGACCAAGTATCCGTCCGGCCTGGCCGACCTGGTGTCCGACGGCTACCTGCGCGAGATTCCCGAAGACCCGATGACGCATTCGAAGGATTCGTGGACGACCACCAACGCCGAACCCGACGCCAACAACCCGGCCTCGCAGGTGGGCATCTACGACGTCAAGAGCGGATCGGATCGCACCTCGCTCGACGGCCAGCGCTACGCCGATTGGGAATAGCGCGCCGCCCGCAGCTCGTGAGCCGGACAACTCGCAGGGACATTGCCAACTTGTTTTCGCGGGAGTAATCTGCTTCTCATGACCACCGTGGCGGAAATCAGCGGCGCCGTGAAGCGGCTTCCCAAGCGAGACCTGGCGCGATTTCGCAAGTGGTTTGCTGAATACGATGCGGCCGTCTGGGACCGGCAGATTGAGGCTGACGTTGAGGCAGGCAAGCTCGATGCGCTGATTCGCGAAGCCCGGCGCGATCATAAAGCCGGTCGCACCAAGTCATCGGTCGCTGCATTTCAAGCAGATCGGCGAACTGTGGTCGGTGCGCGTTGGGCTTCATTACCGAGGCTTGGCGACGCAGAGTGACGACGACCTGGTGTGGTTCTGGATCGGGTCACACGCGGAGTACGACAGGCTGGTTGGTCGAAAGCCGGCTAACCAGGCGCCGCCACCGTCGAGCCGCCCGCAGAAGAAGGCCAAATCGAAGCGCCGTTCCCGCGCGGCTCGCGGCTGAGCACCAGGTCGCTATCCAAGTGGTCTGAAGGCCCAAGGCACATCCGCGAATTTCTGCTTTCTGCCTTCTGCCTTCAACGTGGCTGTAGGCAGCGACGACGTCAAGAGCGGCTCGGACCGCACCTCGCTCGACGGCCAGCGCTACGCCGATTGGGATTAGCGTCGGGCCGATCGTAGGGCGCCCCGTCAGGGGCCCACCGCATCAAGTTATTCGCTCCGAAGACCGCCGGATGGAGGGACTATCGCTGGAGGTTCCCCGGGTGCACCTGCCCACGGTCTTTTCCCGAACAGCTGATGCAGGCTGCGGTTAGACGGCGCTGGTGCCGATCGACAGGATGAGCAGCGACGCATCGTCCGCCGCTTCGAACCGCTCGACGCGTTCGTGCTCCCGCTGTAGCAGTGCCACGATCTGCGACGTTCCCGCGTTGCCCACATCGAGCCAGATGATTTTCGGTGGAAAGCCTTCGACGAAGCTGCGCTCTCGGAAATCGGTG
>JBDTMB010000482.1:0-4551 GCA_039934485.1 Vicinamibacterales bacterium | reverse complement strand
CCGCCTGTCGCGTCGCGCCGCCGCCACCCGCGCCAGCGCACGTAGGTCTCGCCATGTTGCGCCCGATTCTTCGGCTCGGGGTTTCGACCCTGCACGACACCGCCCAACCCGTTGACGTGATTACGCCGGCCATCGAGAGGTTGATCGATGACATGGTCGAGACGATGTACGCGGCGCCGGGCGTCGGCCTCGCGGCGCCGCAGGTGGGCATGCCCCTTCGCATCTTCGTGATCGACCTGTCGCTCGGCCAGCAGCCCGATGGCCTGATCACGATGATCAATCCCGAGTTCGTCGAGCGCGACGGCATGCAGCTCGAAGAGGAAGGCTGCCTCAGCATCCCCGGCTTCAACGCCACCGTCGCCCGCCCCAAGCGCGCCGTCGTCAAGGGGCTCAACCGGCAGGGCGAGGCGCATACGGTCGAGGGCACGGGCCTCCTCGCGCGGGCGCTGCAACACGAGATGGACCATCTCAACGGCTGCCTGTTCGTCGATCGCCTGCGGGGTATCTCCAAGGACCTGATCGTCCGCAAGGTGAAGAAGCTGGCGAAAGCCGGCAAGTGGTGAGCCGGTGAAGAAGCCCGCCCTGCGCGTAGTGTTCTTCGGCACACCGGCATTTGCCGTGCCCACGCTTGAGCGCCTGCTGGCCTCGTCACATCACGTGGTTGGCGTGGTGACGCAACCCGATCGCCCGCGCGGCCGCGGCCAACAGCTTGCCGCCGGTCCGGTGAAGGCGCTGGCGCTCTCGATGGGACTGCCGGTGCTGCAGCCGGATCGATTGGCGCGCGATCAATTCGAGCCGCCCTTCACGCAACTCGGCGCCGACATCGGCGTGGTGGCCGCGTACGGAAAACTGCTGCCGGACTGGTTGCTCGCCGGCCCGCCGCGCGGCCTGATCAACGTGCACGCGTCGCTGCTGCCGCGCTATCGCGGCGCCTCGCCGATTCACCGCGCCGTGATGAATGGCGACGCCGAAACCGGCGTGACGATCATGCGGGTGGTGAAGGTCATGGACTCCGGCGCCATCCTGGATCAAGTGCGGGTCCCGATTGGCCTCGAGGACACCACCGCAGTGCTGTCGCAGCGGCTGGCCATCGCCGGGGCCACCCTTCTCGTCGAGACGCTCGATCGGATGGTGGCGGGGCCGATCGTCGAAACCCCGCAAGACGACACCCAAGCGACCTCCGCGCCGCGGTTGGTCAAGACCGACGGGCTGATTGACTGGTCACGGCCCGCCGCCGCGATTCACAACCAGGTGCGTGGGCTGTCGCCGTGGCCGCACGCCTATTCGTTTCTCGCGGGCACGCGCTACATCATCCACCGCTCGACGGGAACGCGCTCGCCCACCGCTCTCAGGCCCGGCACGATCGCCGCCGCGTCGGCGGCCGAGGGCGTGCTGGTGGCGTGCGGCGACGGCCGCTGCCTCGAGCTGGTCGAGGTGCAGCTCGAAGGCAAACGCGTGCTGGCCGCCCGCGATCTGCTGGGCGGCGGGGCCCTCGGCGTGGGCGCCAGATTCGAGAACCGATGATCGCCCCGGCACGACGGGTCGCGCTCGATGCGCTGCGGCAAATTGATGGGGGCCGCGTCAGCCTCGGCGAGGCCGTCGCGGACTCGTACAAGTCGCTGCCGGATGAACGCGACCGCGGGCTGCTGCTCGAACTGGTCTCCGGCACCGAGCGCATGCGGGCCGCCCTCGATTACCAGATCGCGGCGCGTTCGAAGCGACCGCTGGCGAAACTCGACGAGGTGGTGCTCACCATCCTGCGGCTCAGCGCGTTTCAACTGCTGTACCTGTCTCGCCTGCCCGCCTCCGCGATCATCAACGACGCGGTTGACCTCACCAAGCGCTCCGGCAAGACCAGCGCCACGGGCCTGGTGAACGCGATCCTGCGGGCGTTGTCACGCGATCGCGAAACGCTGACCTGGCCCGATCGCGCGAACCTGGCCGCCTACCTCGCGACCTACTACTCGCATCCCGAATGGCTCGTCGCCAGGTGGATCGAGCGGTACGGCGCGGACCAGGCGGAACGCTGGCTCGACTTCAATAATCACGCCGCGGCGTTGTGCCTGGCGCCAAACCGGCTCCTCGCGTCGCGTGAAGCCCTGGCCGAGGAACTGGCAAGTGACGGCGTGGTGACGGAGCCCACCCTGGCCGCGCCGTACGGCTTGCGCGTGATCAGCGGGCACCCCATCGCGACGCGCGCGTTTCGCGAAGGCCGCTGCCTGGTGCAGGACGAGGCGTCGCAACTGATCAACGGCGTCGCCAACGTGGCCGCGGGCAACCGCGTGCTGGATCTGTGCGCATCGCCGGGCGGGAAGACGGTGGCGCTGGCCGCCGACGTCGGCAAGACCGGCCTGGTGGTGGCGTGCGATCTGCGGGCCCATCGCCTGCGCGTCCTGCTGGCCACGCTGACGCGCTGCCGCGCCGCGGGCGTGCCGATTGTGCGCGTGCCCGCCGACGGTCCGCTGCCCTTCCTGGATGACAGCTTCGACGCGGTCCTGATCGACGCGCCGTGTTCGGGCCTTGGCACCCTGCGCCGGGATCCCGACATCCGCTGGCGGCGCCGCCCGGCGGATCTCGCGCGGTTCGCCGTGACCCAACTCGATCTCCTCACCCGCGTCTCGGGCCTGGTGCGCGCCGGCGGCTCCATCACCTACAGCACCTGCTCCAGCGAACCGGAAGAAAACGACGCCGTGATCGCCGCTTTTCTCGCCACTCACCCCGAGTACCAGGAACAGCGCCGGCATCAGACGCTGCCGTTCCGGGACCACCTGGAGGCGTTTTTCGCGGCCGTGCTCGTGAGAAGGCCGCTGTAGTACCATTGCCCTGTTGTCTAAGCCGCTAGGAACCAGAGTCTGGAGCGCGGGGAAGATTCTGCTGCTCGCCGCGGGCCTGGTCGGCACCTTTTTCCTGTTTGCCGGCATCGCGATGCGCGTCGCGGTCAACGCCCGGCAGGTCGTCGTGCCCGACTTCGTCGGCAAATCATTGGCCGACGCGACGGCCCTCTCCGTCAATCTCGATCTTCTGCTACGCGTCGAGGAGGGCCGCCGGACCGATCCGAAGGTGCCGGCCGGCCACGTCCTCGGCCAGGAACCCTCCCCCGGGTCGAGCGCGCGCCGCCAGCGCAGCGTGCGCGTGTGGCTCAGCTCCGGCGCTCACGTGGCGCTGGCGCCCTCGCTCATCGGCGACTCCCAGCGAAGCGCTGAAATCAGGGTCGCGCAAGAAGGCCTGATGATTGGCCGCGTTGCCGAAATCCGGTCCTCCACCTATCCGTCCGACGTGATCGTCGCGCAGGACCCACCGCCCGCGACGCCAACCTCCGAGGTGCGCTTGCTGGTCAATCGTGGCGAGGACCGCGCCACCTACGTGATGCCGGATTTGATCGGCACCAACGGCGATCGCGCGACCGATGCGATGCGCTCGCGCGGCTTTCGCGTCTCCACCGCCACGCATTCCGCCGCCGGCGCCATCCCGCCCGGCGTCGTCGTCCGTCAAACCCCCTCGGCCGGATACCAGGTCCATCCCGGCGATGCGATCAGCCTCGAGGTGAGCCGGTGAGCATCCAGCTGGCTCCCTCCATCCTGTCGGCGGATTTCGCGAAGCTCGGCGACGACATTGCGGCCGTGGCCCGCGGCGGCGCCGATCTGATTCACGTCGATGTGATGGACGGGCACTTCGTGCCGAACATCACCATCGGGCCGCCGGTGGTCCGCTCGATCCGCAAGGTCACCAACCTGCCGCTCGACGTGCACCTGATGATCATGGATCCCGACAAGTACCTCGAGGCATTCGTCGACGCCGGCGCCGACCTGTTGTCTGTCCACGTCGAGGTCCTTCCCCATTTGCATCGCACCGTCTCGCAGATCAAGAAACTTGGCGCCAGGGCCGGCGTGGTACTGAATCCGTCGACGCCGGTCGCCTCGCTCGAAGACATCGCCGCCGACGTCGATTTCGTGCTCGTGATGTCCGTCAACCCGGGGTTTGGCGGCCAGGTGTTCATCCCGCACAGCGTGGCGAAGGTGCGCGCCGTCCGCGCCCTGCTCGACCGCGTCGGCAACCCGGCGCCAGTCGAAATCGACGGCGGGATCGATCTGACGACGGTCGCCGCGGTCGTGCAGGCCGGCGCGCGGATGCTCGTGGCCGGCAATGCCATCTTCGGCGGCGGTCATCCCGAGGCGGCCGCGCGCGAGCTGCGCGCCAGGGCGGTGGCCGCCGCAGAGGGCCAGGCCAGGTGACCACGGCCGGCCGCGTCACCAGCTCGCCCGTGCGCGTGCGATACGCCGAGACCGACAAGATGGGCGTCGTCTATTACGCCAACTACCTGGTGTGGTTCGAGATCGGCCGCACCAACTGGCTGCGCGAAACCGGCTGGTCCTACCGGGAGATGGAAGCCGATGGGCTGGGCCTGCCGGTAATCGAAGCGCACTGCGAATACAAGCAGGGCGCCAAGTACGATGATGAACTGGATGTGAAGACGAGGGCCAGCCTGCTCTCGCCGGTGCGCATCCGATTTGATTACGAGATTGCGCGTGGCGCCGACGGCGCGGCCATTGC
>JBDTMB010000481.1:0-4563 GCA_039934485.1 Vicinamibacterales bacterium | reverse complement strand
CACCTGCGGCATCGCGCACGATGGCGCGGGCCTGGCGCCGGCGCCATGGCTCGCGCCGGACTACGTGGTCGATTGGGAGCCGATGATCGCCTCGATCCTCCGCGACGTTGCCGAAGCAACGCCGGTGGGCGTGATCTCGGCCCGCTTCCACAACACGCTCGCCGACGCGATCGTGGCGGTGGCGGCGCGGGTTGGCGAGCCGCAAGTGGTGCTGACCGGCGGCTGCTTCCAGAATAAGGCGCTCAGCGAACGGGCGATCGATCGCCTTCGCGACGCCGGCTTCAAGCCGTACTGGCACCAGCGGGTGCCGCCGAACGACGGCGGCCTGTCGCTTGGCCAGATCGCCGCATGCCTCGACCCCGCCGTGAAGGTCAGGGCCGATAGGTCCACGTGGCCGCCCACCTTCGCCAAGGCGTCGGCGGCCAAGCCAGTTTAAGGAGTCCCCATGTGCCTCGCCGTACCCGGCAAGCTGCTCTCGATTGAAGGCGACGATCCCGTGTTGCGCGCGGGCAAGGTGGACTTCGCGGGCGTCCAGAAACGCGTCAACCTCAGCTACGTGCCCGACGCCAAGATCGGCGATTACGTGCTCGTGCACGTGGGCTTTGCCCTCTCCATCGTCGACGAAGTGGAGGCCGTGAGGGTGTTCGATTACCTGCGGACGATGGGGGACCTGGCCGAAGAGTTGGGAGAGGACGTGACGAAATGAAGTTCATCGACGAATATCGCGATGGCAACGCGGCCCGGCAGTACGCGGACGCCGTGAGGAGGATCATCACGCGCCCGTGGACCCTGATGGAAGTCTGTGGCGGCCAGACCCACGCGATCGTCAAGTTCGGCATCGATGAGCTCCTGCCCAAGGAAGTGACGCTGGTGCACGGACCCGGCTGTCCGGTGTGCGTGACGCCGCTCGAACAGATCGACAAGGCGCTGCTGGTGTCGTCGTGGCCCGGCGTGATCTTCACGTCCTTCGGCGACATGCTCCGCGTGCCGGGCAGCCACACCGACCTGCTGACGAAGAAGGCCGGCGGCGCCGACGTGCGCATCGTCTATTCGCCGCTCGACGCGCTCAAGATTGCGCGCGACAACCCGGGCAAGCAAGTGGTGTTCTTTGCGGTCGGCTTCGAAACCACGGCGCCGGCCAATGCGATGGCGGTGTTTCAGGCGGCGCAGGAGGGTCTCGAGAACTTCTCAATCCTCGTCTCGCACGTGCTGGTGCCGCCGGCGATGGAGGCGATCCTCGGCGCCAAGGGCAACCTGGTGCAGGGCTTCCTGGCCGCCGGTCACGTCTGCACCGTGATGGGCTACACGGAGTACGAGCCGCTCGCCGCCAAGTACCAGGTCCCCATCGTAGTCACCGGCTTCGAACCGCTCGACATCCTGCAGGGTGTCTACATGGCGGTGAAGCAACTGGAAGAGGGCCGCCACGAGGTGGAGAATCAATACGCCCGCGCCGTGCGCCGCGACGGCAACCTGCCGGCGCAGCACGTCATCAAGGAAGTGTTTGAAGTGGTGCCGCGCAAGTGGCGCGGGGTCGGCGAGATTCCGCACAGCGGACTCGGCTTGCGCGAGGCCTACCGGAACTTTGACGCCGAGATCCGCTTCGGCCTCGGCGACATGCACGTCGACGAACCGCCCGAGTGCCTCAGCGGCCTCGTGATGCAGGGGCGCCTCAAGCCGAACGAGTGCCCCGCCTTCGGCTCGATGTGCACGCCGGAGCATCCGCTGGGCGCAACGATGGTGTCGTCGGAAGGCGCGTGCGCGGCGTATTACCGGTATCGGCGGATTGCCGTCGAGCAGGATTCGGTCAGGAGTTAGCGATGTCGACCCCAACCACACCGGCGTTTTCGTGTCCTGTTCCGGTGAGCCGGCACGAGCACGTGCTGCTCGGCCACGGCGGCGGCGGGCAGATGACACAGCTCCTGCTCGAGCAGATCTTCCTGCCGGCGTTCTCGAACGCGGCGCTCGACGCGCGTCATGACGGCGCGGCGCTCCTCATCGGCGGGCTGCGCCTCGCCTTCTCCACCGACTCCTATGTGGTGAAGCCGATGTTCTTTCCCGGCGGCAACATCGGCACGCTGGCGGTCAACGGCACGGTGAACGACCTGGCGATGTGTGGCGCCCGCCCGCAGTTCCTCAGCACCGGCTTCATCATCGAGGAAGGCCTGCCGATCGAGACGCTGCGGCAAGTGGTCGCCTCGATGCAGCTGGCGGCGGCGGCCGCCGGCGTGCAACTGGTGACCGGCGACACCAAGGTCGTCGACCGCGGCAAGGGCGACGGGCTCTACGTGAACACCGCGGGCATCGGCATCATCGAAGCCGCCAACCCGATTGCGCCGTCGAGCGTGCGATCCGGTGACGTGATCCTGCTGTCGGGCGACATCGGCCGGCACGGCATGGCGGTGATGGCGGCGCGCGAAGGGCTGGCCTTTGAATCCGAGATTGAGAGCGATTGCGCGCCCGTCGCGGCGCCGGTGCTCAACCTGATCGAGGCGGGCCTCGACGTGCATTGCCTGCGCGACCTCACCCGCGGCGGACTGGCGAGCGCCCTGGTGGAGATTGCCGAGACCTCGCGCCTGCACCTGGGCATCGAGGACGCCCTGATTGCGGTGCGTGAAGACGTCCGCGGCGCGTGCGAGATCCTGGGCCTCGATCCGCTCTACGTGGCCAACGAGGGCCGCTTCGTGGTGTTCGTGCCTGAAGCAGAAGCCGAGCTCGCCCTCGAAGTGCTGTCGGCGCACGCGGTCTCCGCGAACGCGATGGCGATTGGCCGGGTGACGCAGGATCCGAGAGGGCTGGTCACGCTCAAGAGCCTGATCGGCGTGACCCGGATCGTCGATCGGCTGAGCGGCGAGCAGCTGCCGCGAATCTGCTGAGGGCCCGGCGCCAGAAGGCCGAAGGCAAAAGGCAAAAGGCAAAAGGCAAAAAGATCTCAGATTGTGCGCGACTTCAGCGCGGTTTCGCCTTCTGCCTTCTGCCTTCTGCCTTGCGCCTTCGGATTGATGACTCTTGCAGCAACCTCGTCTAGAAGCTGATCCTGAACCCCAGCTGCGCCTGTCGAGAGACGAAGGCGTTGCCGATGGCCTGTTGCGGACGACCGAACGCGGCCGTCACCGCCGTGTTCGTGGCGCTCAGCGCGGTCGCATAGCTGCCGTAGTTGGCGTGATTGAGGAGGTTGAATACTTCCGCGATCAACTGCACGCGCGCCGTTCCTCCCAGCTTGATGTCGTCGGTCACCCGCAAGTCGAACTTGTGGAGCGGCAGGCCCTCGAGCGCATTGCGGGGAATCACGGTCCCAGAATTGATGGTCGATGGGCCGTTGAAACGATCGGCCATCGCGGCGGGAATGACGATCGCATTCGTGGCGCCGCCGGCATTGGTCAGGTTGAGGCGATTGCTGCCGGTCTTGCCGTACGGCGTCGCGGAGATGCTCGCGCCATACAGGTTGCCCGAGCCGTATGAATAGACGAGGCTCGCGGCCAGGCCCCAGCGCATCGAGTACATCGCATACGAGCGCACGGTGTGGCGCTGGAAGGCGGCCGCCGTCGCGTACTCGCCGTCAACCGGATCGAACGGGTTGTTCGCACCCGGCGAGGTGTAGCCGATCCCGCCATCATCGTGCATCGAGAACATCAGCGTGTAGGTGGCGCCCGCCTGCAGGCGGTTGCGGAGACGGCGCGTGAGGCCCATCGCCAGCTGGGTCTGATCGCGATGACCGGTGGAGACGAAGCTCAGCACCTGGCCGTAGGCCGGGTTCGGGCGGCCGGTCGACGGGTTCCGGTTATAGCCGGTCGCCGGGTCAAAGGTCAGGTTCGGATCAAACGTGCGCGTGTCGCGATACTCATTGAAGTGCGTGAGGTCCACGTCGATGCCGGTCACGGCGTTGAGTTGCTTCTGGAAGCCGATGCTGCTTTGCCAGCTGTACGGGGTCTTGAAGTCTTCGACGATGGTGCGGGGCGACTGCACGGGCACCGGCAGCTTGCCGGAAAAGAAGTCGTCACCGGTGGCGCCGTTGGTCGGGTTGGAAATGAAGTTGCTGCGACCGTCGTTGGCGAAGCTGGCGGTCAGGAGATTGCTGTAGACCTTGGGGCTGTAGGTGACATTCGACACCGGCGATGCGAAGTAGACGCCGGTGCCGCCGCGGATCACCAGCGTGCCGCTGCTGCCGACGTTCCAGCTGAAGCCGACCCGCGGCGCAAAGTCCTTCCAGTCGCGGATGTGATCCTTGTAGCCGAAGTCGCCGCTGACCTGGCCGTTGCTGATCGGAATCGAGCTGGCCGTCACGCCTGGCGGCGCCGCCATGCTCGGGTCGGCATCCCAGCGCAGGCCGAGATTGAGCGCCAGTTGGTTGGACACCCGCCAGTTGTCGCCAATCCAGACGGCGTACATCGGCCGCAAGGTGTCGAAGAGGTTGGTGAAGCCGTTGCGCGCATAGTTCCTGTCGAACCGCTGCGTGATCGGGCTCAGGCCGGCGAGGTTCCACTTGGTCGGATCGGTGGCCGCGCTCGCGGGTACCAGCTCGCCCAGGTTCGCGGGAATGGCCGACATCGTATAGCGGCCGGCCGC
>JBDTMB010000480.1:0-4580 GCA_039934485.1 Vicinamibacterales bacterium | reverse complement strand
GGCGGCGCGCTCGACCGGAGCGCCTGGAATTCGGCGGATTCGCGCAGGAAGATCGCCGCGAACGGCAGCAGCAGGAGCGGCGCGACGCCGCCTACGATGAACATGGATTCCCAGCCGAACCTCGAGAGCAATTGAGCCGCCACGAGGCCCGCGGCGAGATTCCCGACGACAACGCCGGTAATCATCGCGATCACGAGCTTCCCCTGCCGGTGCTGGGGACTCACGTCGGACACCAGCGCGATGCACACCGGGATACCGCCGCCGAGACCGACACCAGTAACCAGCCGCGCCAACGCGAGCTGGGTGGTATCCGTAACGAAAGCCGTCAGCAACGACGCGGTCCCGAAGGCGGCGATACAGCCGAGGAGTACCGGCTTGCGTCCGTAGCGGTCGCCGAGCCGGCCGCACACGACCGCACCGGCCACCATGCCGAGGTTGCTCGCGGTCAGCGCCGCCGTGAAAGCCACCGCTGGCCGGTGCCATGCCTCAACCAGCTGCGGTACCACATAGCCAAGCGCACTCAGGTCGTACCCCTCGAGGAGGACCACCAGTCCGCAGAGCAGCGTCGTGCGCAGCGCCAGTGCCTCGTCCGCGCGCGCCAGTTTAGCCATGGGCGTCCGAGTATTGCATGCATCGCGTGACCATTTCGGGCGGCCTCCTTAATCCCCACCTCGTCGATTGAGCTTGCGCGGTCGCCTGTCGAGGCCTAGAATGCGCGGATTGCGTTTGCGTTGCCTGGCTTGGCTCATTCCGGCTGGTATTTCGGTGCGCGCTCCACGAATGTGAATTCGACTCGGCAACCCACACAGTGTTTGGAGGGGGAATGGCGAGAATCGGCGTGATTGCACTTAGTGTCCTGTTGACGGTGACTTCGGCTCCTGCGTGGGCGCAGGTCAGCTCGACAACCGGATCGATCAACGGCAAGGTTTCGGACGGCACCGGTGCGGTGCTGCCCGGAGTCACGGTAACGGTCACCAGCCCATCGATGCAGGGCAGCCGTAACGACGTCACCGGAACCGATGGAAATTTTCGCTTCCCGGCCGTGCCGCCTGGTGACTACAAGATTACGTTCGAACTGGCGGGTTTTGGCACCGTGGTGCGCGAGGGTGTTCGCGTGGGCCTCGGGTTCACGGCAACGATTAACACCGAGTTGAAAGTCGCCAGCCTCGAGGAAACCGTCACCGTCACGGGCTCGTCACCGGTCGTCGACGTCACGTCCACCACCTCCGCCACCAGTTTTGGGCAGGAGCGACTCGCCGCGCTCCCGAACGCACGTGACTTCTGGACGGTGCTGGCGGCAGCGCCTGCCGTCGTACTCACCCGAATCGACGTCGGCGGTAGCGCGGCCGGGACCCAGACGGGCTACGCCGCGTACGACACCAAGGAAGATCAACACCGCCCGATGGTCGAGGGCATCGTCAACACCGAGGGCACCGGCGGCTCCGGCTTCTATTACGACTATGGGTCGATGGATGAAGTGGCAATCGAGACCAAGGGCCACACCGCCGAGATGCCGTGGCCCGGTATCTGGTCGAACTTTGTCGCCAAGTCGGGCGGCAACGAATACCACGGGAAGGTTTACGCCGATTACTCGAACAAGGGCATCCAGGGCCGCAACATCGACGATTCGGCCACCTTCCTGTGCCCGGGCGGGCGGTGCGGCAACCTCCAGCCGTCGGACCTGAACCGGCTGGAGAGCTATCGCGACCTGAATGGCGATGTGGGCGGATACGTCAAGAAGGACAAGATCTGGTGGTACACGTCCCTGCGTGACCAAAAGGTCCTCGGCGCCCTGCCGAATTTCCCGGTGAAGCCGTTCGAGACCCACCTTCGCGACGTCACGGTCAAGGGCACCTACGCGATGACGCTGAACAACAAGGTCACCGGGTATGCGTCGTGGGGGCAGAAACACCAGCCCAACCGGCTCGATACGTTTGTTATTGGTGCCTCGGCCGCTCGCCACAACTCCGCCGACTCCACCTGGAACCAGGACTACTGGGGCCACACCTACAAGGTCGGCTACGAGTCGGTGCTGAGCGACCAGAGCTTCCTCGAGGTGCGTGGTGGCCAGTTCCGTTACATCTGGCCGAACACGCGTTACACCGATGCACCGGCCTACCAGGACATCGGCAACAACCTGGTGAGCGGCGGCAATCGCGACGGCTGGTTCCGCACCCCCTCCCGCAATCAGGTGGCCGGGTCCATGACCTATTTCAAGCCCGGCATGGCGGGCGATCACAATTTCAAGATCGGTGGCGAGTGGTTCCGGGAGACGTTCACCGACGAGCGCGGCAGTGGCGGGCTCGGCAACGTGCCAGGCGACGTGCTGCACATCCTGAACAACGGCGCCGCCTCGGAGGTCTATCTCTTTGCCACTCCGTCGATCTCGGAGCAGGGTCTGGCCACCCTCGGCCTCTTCCTGCAGGATACCTGGCGCCTGAATTCCCGCCTCACGCTCAACGTCGGCGTGCGCTTCGATCGCTACCGGGGGTTCCTGCCGGATCAGGAAGGTCCGCCGGTCGGCAGGTTCAACCCCGTCCAGGTGCACTTCCCGGAAATCAGCAACGTCAAGACGTTCAACAACCCCGTTCCGCGACTCGGCCTGGTCTTCGACGTCACGGGCAAGGGCCAGACGGTGATCAAGGCCAACTACGCCATGTATTACTGGAACCCTGGCGCCCAGGGCCTGCCTTCCTCCGTCAACAACAACTCGCCGGACTGGTACAAGCGCTATCGCTGGACCGATCTCAACGGCGACCTGTTGTACCAACCTGGTGAAGAAGGCGTCATCATCGCCTCACGAGGTGGCGCTGCGAGCGGCACCCTGGATCCGAACATCAAGAACACCAGGACCGACGAGATCTCCGCCTGGGTCGAGCACGAGATTACCCAGGGCTTTGCCGTATCGGGCGGTTACGTCTATCGCAAGATCGACAACTTCCGCGACATCACCAACGCCAACCGGCCGATGTCGGAGTTCAACGTGCCCATCACGATCAGGGATCCCGGTCCCGACGGCGTGCTGGGTAACGCGGACGACGGCGCCGGCATCCCCGGGTTCAACCTGAGCGCGGCGGCGCTGGCACTGCCCGTGGTCAACCTGATCACCAGCCCGGCTGGGAGCGGTGAGTACCAGACGGTGGAGTTCTCGGCCACGAAGCGTCAGGCCGGCAAATGGTCGATCCAGGCGTCATTCTCCAAGCGGTGGAACAAGGACCAGAGCACCGGCTACTTCAGCCAGAACCTCAGGGCCTTGACCGCGGCGTCGACGCCGAATGACTTGATTAACACCGACGGCGGCCGCTACAACTTCACGATGTGGACCTCGAAGCTTAACGGCAGCTACGATGCGCCGTACGGCATTCGCATCACGCCGGCCCTGCGCTTCCAGCAGGGCCAGCCATACGGCCGGACCTTCCTGGCCGGCGCGGCCAACGGCATCAACTACGGCACGCAGCGCATCCTCACCGAGCCGCTCAATTCCCGGCGGCAAGACAACATCGCCATCCTGGACATCCGCTCGGAAAAATTCTTCAAGCTGTCGACGGGCCGCCGGATTGGTGTGTTCGCCGACCTCTACAATGCGGCCAACAACGCCGCGGCGCAGAACATTATCTGGAGCAGCGGCACGGCGTTCGAACAGCCGGTCAGTGTCGTCGGCCCGAGGATCATGCGCTTCGGCGTCAAGCTCGATTGGTAGATTGTCGGAACGGTGGGGGCAGTTCAGGCCCCCACCGTTTCCTGCCTCCCGGCGCCCCATAAAGGGGCGCCCTACATCCCACACATGTCGTCTCCGTTGATGCAACCGGCCACTGAACTGGTCCGGCTGGTCAAACACGGCGAACTGTCGGCCGCCGATCTGGTCAGGGCGCATCTCGATCGCATCGCGGCCGTGGATCCCACCCTGCGCGCGTTTGTCGACGTGCGGGCGGACGCGGCGCTCGCGGAGGCACGACGCCAGGACGACCGTAGCGCACGCGGCGAGCCGCGCGGCCTGCTGGGCGGCCTGCCGGTGACCGTCAAGAGCGCCATCGAAGTGGCCGGACTGCGATGCGAAGCGGGCAGTCCAAGCCGTGCCGGAACGATCGCCACCGGCGACGCGACGGTCGTGGCCCGCTTGCGCGCCGCCGGAGCGATCATCCTCGGCACGACAAATGTGGCCGAGATGCTGATGGCCTACGAATCGGAGAACCCTCTCCACGGCCGTACCCTCAACCCGTGGGACCACGCGAGAACGCCTGGCGGATCGAGCGGCGGCGAGTCCGCCGCGATCGCCGCCGGTTGCTCGGCCGGCGGCATTGGCAGCGACGGCGGCGGCTCAATTCGTGTGCCCGCGCACTTCACCGGCATCTGCGGCCTCAAGCCGACGCCGGGTCGCATCCCGGGCACTGGCCATCAGCCGGCGTGTCTTGGCCCGTTCTCGCTGATTGGCGTCGTGGGCCCGATGGCGCGAACCATCGGCGATCTGCAAATGCTGGATCAAGTGTTGGCCGGCTGGGACAATTACGATCCGATGGCCGTACCGGACGGCGCAGGCCATGCGGTCGAATCCCTCCGTGGCACGCGCATCGCGTTCTTTG
>JBDTMB010000479.1:0-4580 GCA_039934485.1 Vicinamibacterales bacterium | reverse complement strand
GGCGCGACCTGATCCTCTTCCATGAGTACTTCCATGGCGACACGGGAGTCGGGCTTGGGGCGAGTCACCAGACAGGCTGGACCACGCTCGTGGCGAAACTCATGCAGCAGACCGAACTCTGATGGAGACAGGGATGAAAGCGACAGCGGTTGTCCCCGACACGAAGAACAGTATTCACCTTCGAGGGGTTCCCGATCCCGCGGTCTCGTAGGGAGTGAATCTCAAATGGCCTATCAACCCATCGAGAATTATGGAATCGTCGGCGACTGCCACACGGTGGCGCTGGTGGGGATGAACGGTTCGATCGACTGGTACTGTTATCCCCACTTCGACTCGCCCAGCGTCTTCGCCGCGATTCTCGACGACAAGAAGGGCGGGCGATTCCAGATCGCACCGACGTGCGACGGCGTTCGCCACAAGCAGTTCTACTGGCCGGACACCAACGTCCTGATCACCCGGTTTCTGTCGGCTGACGGCGTCGGCCAGGTCACCGACTTCATGCCGTTGGGGCTGCCCGAGGGCGATCCGCGCCGCCATCAACTCGTGCGCCAGGTGCAGGTCGTACGGGGCTCGATGACCTTTCGAATGACCTGCGAACCGGCCTTCAACTACGGGCGCGATGCTCACGAGACGACGATCGTTGAGCGCGGGGCCTGTTTCGGCAGCGCTACACTCTGTTTGGCGCTTGGCACCGACCGGCCGCTGCGGCCGCAGGGCACCGGCGTCGTCTGCGAGTTCACGCTCGACGAAGGGCAAACGGCGAGTTTCGTCCTGGGTGAGACCACCGGCGCGAGTTGTGACGTCCTGCTGAGTTCGGCCGAGGCCGAGCGTCTGGTTGCGGCGACCGAGGAGTACTGGCGGCGCTGGCTCGCCAAGTGCTCCTATCGCGGGCGGTGGCGCGAGATAGTGCACCGCTCCGCGTTGGCCTTGAAGCTGCTCACCTTCGAGCCCACCGGCGCCATCGTGGCCGCGCCGACGTGCAGCCTGCCGGAAGGGGTTGGCGGCGAACGGAACTGGGACTACCGCTACACGTGGATTCGCGATGCGGCGTTCACCGTGTATGCCCTGATGCGGATCGGGCTGATGGACGAAGCGGGACGGTTCATGCTCTGGGTCGATGCACGGTGCCACGAGCTGAACGCCGACGGGTCGCTGCAGATCATGTACGGCATCGACGGGCGCCACACGCTGACGGAGGAAATACTCGATCACTTCGAGGGGTATCGAGGCTCGCGGCCCGTGCGCATCGGCAACGGTGCCTACAACCAACTGCAACTCGACATCTACGGCGAGCTGATGGACTCGGTGTATCTGTACAACAAGTACGGCAATCCGATTTCCCACGACCTCTGGCAGCACCTGCGCGCCCTGACTAACTGGGTCTGCGACAACTGGCAGCGGACTGACAAGGGCATCTGGGAAGTCCGCGGCGGACAGCAGCATTTCGTCTACTCGAAGCTGATGTGCTGGGTCGCGGTGGATCGGGCGCTACGCCTGGCCGACAAGCGCTCCTTCCCGGCGGACCGCGACCGCTGGCTGGGCGTGCGCGACCAGATCTACGAGGAGATCATGGCGAAGGGATGGAGTGCCTCGAAGCAGGCCTTCGTGCAGCGTTACGGCAGCGACTCACTGGATGCGTCGAATCTGCTGATGTCGCTGGTCCTGTTCGTCTCGCCCAGCGACCCGCAGAACCTTGCCACCCTCGACGCGACGCTCCTCCCGCCCGACCAGGGTGGCCTGGTAGCGAACAGCCTGGTTTATCGCTACAACGCCAAGGAAACGGCCGACGGCCTGACCGGCGAGGAAGGGACGTTCAACATCTGCACGTTCTGGCTGGTCGAGGCGTTGACGCGCGCCGGCCGGACCGACCCGCGCTATCTCCGGCAGGCGCGCATGGTGTTCGAGGAAATGCTCGGCCACGCCAACCACCTCGGCCTGTTTGCCGAGGAGACCGGCAAGAGCGGCGAGGCGCTCGGAAACTTTCCACAGGCGTTCACGCACCTGGCGCTGATCAGCGCCGCCTACAATCTGGACCGCGCCCTGGGTGACCGCGACTAGCCCGCTAGCGCCGGATCAGTACGCGGTACCGGGTGCCGAAGGGGTCGGCGTACGAAACTCCCGCACGCGCGTATGTGGCGCGGGGGATCCCGATGTCGGCCAACCAGAGGTCGCCCGTCGCCTCGCCTCCGAGACCGGTCTTCGGCAGCGCCAGCGTGATCGTTGTGTGCGCGCGGATGTACACGCCCGGGCATTCGCCGCTGGTCGCGTTGACGCCAGAGGGCACGTCGAGGGCGACAATGCGCGCGCCGCTCGCGTTCGCCCAGGTGATCAGCGTCGCCGCACTCCCGAGCGGGGCTTCGCGCAGCCCGTAGCCAATCAGCGCGTCGATGATGAGGTCGGGGCGCTGCCGGTCGAGCGTCTCGATGCCGACCTCGTGCCCTCGAGTCCCGCCAAAGACCGTCCGCTGCCACGCCGGGACGGTGCCGAGCTGATCGGGATTGGACAGCACCAGCGCGACGTCGACCTCCCGGTTCGCCAGGTGGCGGGCCGCACAGATGCCCCCGCCGCCGTTGCCGCCGCCGCCGGCGAGGACGACGACCCGAGCCTCGCGCCATCGGTCGCCCAGCAACTCGAGCGCGTGCGAGGCGAGATTCCGACCGGCGTTCTCCATCATCTGGAAGAGATTCGGGCCCGTCTCCTCAATCGCGACGCGATCGACCTCGCGCATCTGATCGGCCGTGACCGCCGGAACCATGATGCCGTGGTCGGTGAGAAAGCTCGTTGTCATCGTCGGCAAGCGGTCCCGTGGCACACGTCCGCCTGGGCTACGAGGGACCGACGAGCGACCGGACCAGCGGCTCGAGTTGCTCCAGGGTCATGGCACCTGGATGGTAGAGACGGATGATGCCATCGCGATCGACCAGGACGTTCGTGGGGGTGGTGCTCACGCCGTAGCGAATGTGGTTCACGGTGCTTAGCGGGACGGACTGGCCGGCCAGTATGGGGTAGTGCGCCTGACGGATCTGGTCGATGTAGCGCGTTTCGTCTTCGGGCGAGGCCGGCTTCCCCCCGGCGACGTATCCGAACCGCTGCGTCGGCGCCAGGATTACGAGGCCCTTCGCGGCGTAGGTATCGGCCAGTCGCTTCAGGATCGGCGCCTCGCCCTTGCAGTCTGGACACCAGTGCGCCCAGAAGAACAGCAGCACGACTTTTCCTTTCAGGCTGGCGACCGCAGGGGGGGGCGGGCCGAGGTGGTCCGCGGCCTCGATCGCCGGTGCGGGTGTGCCTGCCAGGCTGAGCAGGTTGATGTTTTTCTGAATCCGCTTTTCGATCGATGTCCCTTTGAAGGTGGCGAGTTCGCGGCCGAGAAACAGCACCGCGTCGGTCCGCGCTCCCCGCTGGGCGTCGACCTGCGCGAGCACTTCGATCGCCGCGCCGATGGCGATCGGCAGGCGCGGTTCCTGGTCCAGTTTGCGGCTCTTGAGGAGCTGCGCCGACAGCTGGTAGGTTTCGGTCGCGTAGCGCTCCGCGTGATCGAGCTGTTTGGCGGCCAGTGTGCCACGGCCCATCCACGACAACGCTTCCAGTATCTCCGGCGTCACGCCCTTGTCCTTGCGGTAGGCCGCCAGCACCGTGTCGGCGCGCGCGAAGTCGCTATTCGCGATCGCCGCCCGCACCTCCGCCACGATTGGCGCCGGCTGCGCCCACGCCGAGAGCCCGGTCACCATCACCACGATCGCCGCCGCCATCAGTCTCTTCACGGTGTGCCTCCAATCAGGTCAGTCGTATTACTCGTCGCCGCCTGCCCGGCGGCCTTGGGCCGCAGAATGACGTAGGTGGGCAAGCCGATCGCGTTGAAGCGCGCCATGATCGACTTGGTCGGTTCGACGTCAGGATCCTCGGCCTGGAATTTGATCTTCACGTAATCGCCGAGTGCCGCGACGACGGCCGGATCCGCAAACGTCGTCTTGTCCATCGTCAGACAGTTCTTGCACCAGGTGGCCCACAGATCGATCAGCACCGGCTTCTGTTCCCGCGTGGCCGCGGCCAAGCCATCGGCCAGCGACGCGTGCCAGCCCGCCTTCACCTTCTCCTCGACACTGGACGCCACCGAGGTAGCGTCGACCCAGCGATTGGCGGCGAGTTCATAGGCCAGGTAGCCGTAGTAAACCGCCGTGCCGAGGATCAGGACCCCGAACGCCTGCTTGACGCGGACCATCCACAGACCGGGCTTGGGGAGCGCCGACAGGCCAGCGCCGGCAATCGGCCACGGCACGGCCATGCCGATGCCCAGGACAAATGGCAGCGCGAGAGCGCTTCGCGTGCCGGCGGCGTAGAGGTCGCTCGAAAACAACACGACCTGGATGACCACCGGCGCCACACAGGCGCCCGCGAGCAGTGCCGCGACACCGCCCATCGCGAACGCCAGGGTAAAGCTCCCGCGACTGGCAGCACCCGGCTGAAATCGGCTCGAGAGACCCGAGAAGTCGATCGCGATCACGTCGAACATGGCCAGCCCAAGCACGACGAACAACACCGCAATGGCGGCATTGAACCACGGTGACGCGTTGATCGTACCG
>JBDTMB010000478.1:0-4605 GCA_039934485.1 Vicinamibacterales bacterium | reverse complement strand
CCTCGATCTGGCCGCCTTCGACAAGGCCGTTCGCCCACAAGACGACCTCTTCAAGCACGTCAACGGCGGTTGGCTGGCCAAGACCGAAATCCCCGCTGACAAGGCGTCCTACGGCGGCTTCGACATGCTGTTCGACAAGGCCCAGGCCGACCTCAAGCTCATCGTCGAAGAAGCCGCGACGTCGACACCGAAAGCGCCCGGCTCGGACGCGCAGAAGATTGGCGACTTCTACGACAGTTTCATGAACGAAGCGAAGGCCAACGAGCTCGGCCTCACGCCACTCAACGCCGAACTGGCGGCTATCGACGGGCTCAAGACCAAGGCGGAGCTGGCGCGTCACCTTGCGCACTTCTTCAAACTTAATTTGATCAATCCGCTGGTGGGCTACGTCGAGGGCGACGCCAAGAACCCCCGCGAGGAGATTTTGTACGTTTACCAGGGAGGGCTCGGCCTGCCCGATCGCGACTACTACTTCAAGCCGGATGCGAAGCTGAAGGAGTACCGGGAGAAATACGTCGCGTTCCTCACCGGCATCCTCACGCTGGCCGGCGACAAGGGCGCGGCGTCCTCGGCCAAGGGCATTTTCGATCTCGAGACGCGGCTGGCCAGGGCGCACTGGACCAACGTGGAAAACCGCGACTCGGTGAAGCGGTACAA
The DNA here is from genome assembly GCA_039934485.1 of Vicinamibacterales bacterium. Taxonomy (GTDB): domain Bacteria; phylum Acidobacteriota; class Vicinamibacteria; order Vicinamibacterales; family UBA2999; genus 12-FULL-67-14b. The sequence goes on along the minus strand of JBDTMB010000478.1, from coordinate 3,948 downwards.
CAAGGTCGCGCTCGCCGATCTCGACAAGCAGTTTCCCGGCTTCGATTGGGCGGCGTGGACGGCGGAGTTGGGCGTCGGCGCCGTGCCGTCGCTCATCGTCTCGCAGCCAAGCTACCTCAAAGCGTTTGCCGCCGCCGTGAACGAACTGCCGGTGGACCGCTGGAAGCCGTACCTCAAAGCGTCATTGCTGAACGGCTTCGCCCCGTTTCTCAGCAAGCCCTTCGTCGGCGCGGAGTTTGGCTTCTACCAAACCACGCTCAGCGGGGTCAAGGAGCAGCAACCGCGGTGGAAGCGCGCGGTCAATGCGCTCAACGGCAACCTCGGCGAAATCCTCGGCAAGCTGTATGTGGCGCGGCATTTCACGCCCGAAGCCAAGGCCCGGATCGAGCAGCTGGTATCCAACCTGCACGACGCCTACAAGAGCGGCATCGACTCGCTCGAGTGGATGGGCCCCGAGACCAGGAAGCAGGCGCAGGAGAAACTCGCCAGGTTCACGCCGAAGGTCGGCTATCCGAACAAGTGGCGCGACTATTCCAAGCTCGAAATCAAGCAGGGCGACCTTGTCGGCAACCTGTCGCGGGCCTACATCAACGAAAACAACTTTCAGCTCGGCAAGGCCGGCAAGCCGGTGGACCCCGAGGAATGGGGCATGACGCCGCAAACCATCAACGCGTACTACAATCCCGTGCGCAACGAGATCGTCTTCCCCGCCGCCATCCTGCAGCCGCCGTTCTTCAACAGCGAGGCGGACGACGCAGTGAACTACGGCGCCATTGGCGGCGTGATCGGCCACGAGATGGGCCACGGCTTCGACGACCAGGGCCGGAACTTCGACGCCACAGGCACGCTGCGCGACTGGTGGACGAAGGACGACGCGGCCGAGTACGTCAAGCGCACCAAGATGCTGGTGGAACAGTTCAACGGGTTCGAGGCGCTGCCGGGACTGAAGGTCAATGGCGCGCTGACGCTCGGCGAGAACATCGCGGACCTCACCGGCCTGACGATCTCGCATCGCGCCTATCAACTGTCGCTCAAGGGGCAACCGCCGCCGGTGGTGGACGGCATTGCGGCCGATCAGCGGTTCTACATGGGATGGGCGCAGGCCTGGCGCTGGAAGGTGCGAGACGATGCGATGCGCCAGCAGGTGATGGCCAACGTCCACGCTCCCGACATGTTCCGGGCGAATGGACCGCTCCGCAACGTCCCGGAGTTCTACACCGCGTTTGGTGTGAAGGAGGGCGACAAGTTGTTCCTGCCGCCCGATCAGCGCATCAAGATCTGGTAGCGTTCAGGACGATCGTTCAGAGCGATCCCGCACGGAAGGTGTCGCACTGGGTGACGCTGCCGGTTGACAGGCCCTGGCGCAGCCATTTCGCGCGTTGTTGCGAGGTGCCGTGGGTGAAGCTTTCTGGCGATACGCGTCCGCGCGTCAGGCGGTCGTCGCCGATCGCGGCCGCTGCGGCCAGGCCTTCTTCGACGTCACCGGGATCCAGCAGGTTCTTCTGCTGCGCATGAAAGCCCCACACTCCCGCGAAACAGTCGGCCTGCAATTCAAGCCGCACCGATAACGCGTTGGCGTCGGCTGATCCGCGGGCACGCGCAACCTGGTCGCTGGTGCCCAGCAAGTTCTGGACGTGATGACCCACCTCGTGCGCAACGACATAGGCCTGGGCAAAATCGCCGGGCCCGCCGAGCCGATCGAGTTCGTGGAAGAACGTCAAGTCGAGATAGACCTTCCGATCGCTGGGGCAATAGAAGGGCCCGCTCGCGGACGAGGCGGAGCCGCAGGCCGACTGCACCCCGTCGCTGAAGAGCACCAGTACCGGCGCCTCGTAGCGTTGCCCGGACGACTGGAAGATCTTGCCCCAGGTCTCTTCCAGGTCCCCAAGGACCACCGACACGAACTCCGCCTGCGGATCGCCGGCAGGCGCTCCCGTCGGCACCGACTGCGTCGCCTGCGGGGCATTCTGCTCGACAACCTGCAGCAGCGTCAGCGGATTCGTGCCGGTCAGGAACGACACGACCAACACCACGAGGAGCGTGCCGATGCCACCCACACCCACGGTGCCCATTCCAATGCCCCTGCGATCCTCAACATTGGAACTCCGCCGCCCAGTTTCCCATTTCATACAGCGGACTATGCTAGAAGCGAGCCAAAAATGCGACCTGACGACATCCAACTGGTGACCTGCCCGTATTGCGGCGAAGAGGTCGAAATCTACGTCGAGCCGGACGTCCGGGGCAGCTATGTCCAGGATTGCGAGGTGTGCTGCAATCCGTGGACGGTGCGGGTCTCGCGGGACGGCGAGGAACTCTACGTGGAGGTGGGAAAGGCGGATGGTTCCGAATAGGTGACATTCTTTGTCGCCACCAGGGGCGACAAGAAGTGGAAGGCGCCTGGGCGGCGCGCTATTCGGGCCTATTTTGGAGCCCCTGCGAACGGCACGCCAGTTGCTGCGAAGACTGCAGGAGACGCATATGGAGTCCCTGCGAGAACTGCTGGCAAGCGATCAACGGCGGACGCTCGAGTTCTTCTTCGTCGGCTTGCAGGAACTCTCCGAGCCGACCGTCGACCGCGATGAACTCCTCTACAACGCCAGCGTGCTGGCGCATCACGCGCAGGTGTCGACGCAAGCCACGACGGAGATGCCTACGCCCGGGAACCTCACCGCCGTCTTCGACGCCTTCGTCCTCAACACCAGCCTGGTGCGCGACAGCGCGATGATGGAAGTCGCCGGCGCGCAGTGCCTGTTACTCGCCGGGTTCTTCGAAGATCAGATGCGGGCGCGGCACACCATCCAATGGTACGCGGCGCTCGGCGCCCACTTCTACCGCCTGGCGGCGGCTCACGACAGGTCCTCGAACCGGGCGCGCCTGCTCAAGGCGGTGTCGCGCAAGTTCGAACCGTGGCGGCGGCGTCACGCGCAATTGAGCCGGGAGCTTCGTGATCAGCACTACCTGCTGACGCCACCGGCGATCATGTAGCCGTATCAGTAGCTCCCGGCGGCTTGCTGCGGCCCTCGCCCAAGTTTCGCAAGGGTGAACGATCATTGGGCAACCGTCTTGCCTGCCGTAATCGTCTAAATCTGCATGCGCTACGCCGTTCGCCAACTCCTCAAGAACCCAGGCTTCGCCGTCGTCGCCGTCCTGACCCTCGCCCTTGGGATTGGCGCCACCACGGCCATTTTCAGCGTCGTCTATGGCGTGCTGCTGCGCCCGTTGCCGTACCCCGATTCCGGCCGGATCATGGCGGTGTTCGAGGTGACCTCGAAGGGCCGGCCGTCGCGCGTCGCGGACCCGAACTTCGACGACTTCCGCGACCAGAGCCGCAGCTTCCAGGCGATGGCGAAGTACCACGACACCGTGGCGTCGGTCTCGGGAGCGACAGCGCCGTCGCGCACCACCGTGGCCACGGTCTCTCCCGAGTTTCTCCAGGTCTTCCGCATTCAGCCAATCATCGGGCGGGACTTCAGCGCCGGCGACGCCGCGATGGGCTCCGGCCCCACCGCGCTGGTGAGCTATGACTACTGGCGGCAGCATCTCGGAGCGCCGCGGGACCTCACCCAGTCGCACCTCAAGATCGATGGCGCCGCCTTCTCCGTCATCGGCGTCCTCCCGGCCGGGTTTCGATTTCCGTCAGAAGCCGATCTGTGGATCCCGGCTGGCTTGGAAAGCGAAAACCCCAGCCGGACCTCGCACAATTACTATGCGGTCGGGCGCCTTCGCGACGGCGTCACGATCGAGCAGGCGAATCGGGACGTCAGTGCGATTGCCCGTCGCATTCATGACGCGTCTACCGAGCAGGGCGATTACCTCCTCACGGATGGCCTGGTCGTCGCGCTGCAGGACTCGATCACCGGCAAGGCGCGTCCGGCGCTGCTGGTCCTCCTCGGCGCCGTGGGATTCCTACTGCTCGTGGCGTGCGCGAACGTGGCGAACCTGCTGCTG
>JBDTMB010000477.1:0-4642 GCA_039934485.1 Vicinamibacterales bacterium | reverse complement strand
GCAGCGTGAAGTCGCCGGCAAATGCGGACGTCACGGTGAACTGACCGTTGACGTCTGCCGACACCGTGCGCGTCGCGGCCGTCAGGAACGGGTAGTTCGGGCTGGTATACACCACCGACGCGTTTCGCACCGGTGTGGTCCCGTCGCCCGCAAGCGCACGGCCACTGACCACCGCTGTTCGTTCTGCCGCGGTGCCGATCGATATCAACGGGCTCGATCCATCGGCGGGCACGGCCCAGTTGAGAATCTGCGACCGCTCTTCCGCGCTCAGTCCGGCCATCGCCTCCGGCGGTAATTGGGCCAGCCGCTGCGCCGCAGCAATGGCACTGGTCTTCTTCGGCTGTTGAACGAGGAAGTGGGCGAACGCCACCGTCTGTCCCGGCTGCACAGTGACGCCGTTCCACCGTACGAGGAGGTTGTCGTTGCCGAACAACTGCTCAACTGTTGGGGCACGGGCGGCGCCGGGGCCAGCAACCACGAAGGCCAATGACGGATCGCCACTCGGCGTGTCCAGGTAGTCATCGTCGGTGACGAGCCACGTGTCGCCAGCGGAGAAGAAGCTGTCACCGTTCGAGGTCGCGACGACCCGGGTCGAGAAATTGGAGCCCAGGGACGAGATGACCCCGACATCGATCGTGATCGGCGTCGTCCCGGGATTGGTGAGGAACTCGAGATACCGCGCGAAGTAGCCTTCGGCCGGCACGTAAATCTTTCGCCGCAGCGACAGCCCGTAGGTCAGCTGATTGTTCGGCGCGGTGATGGCGATTTCGCGGCCGTTATCCTCCGGCGTGGCGAACGCTTGCCCGTTGAAGAACTGCTGCGATCCGGAAAAGAGCGTCAGGCTCGCGGCGCCGTCATAGGCGTCCGACGTGCCGTCCAGGACGGACCCGTTGCTTTGAATGTCGAACCGGTAGCCGTTTCCGTCAAAGAGGTTCGTCGGCAATACCACGCCGGCAATGACCGTGATGTCGATCGTCTGCCCGTGATCCGCGGCCGTCACCACGCCCTGGACCGCGATGCCCGCCGGCTGGCCGAAGATGCTCTCCGGCAGCGCGGTGAACGCGCCTTCCCCGACGATCGGCGCCAGCGCGATGCCGCTCGCGTTGATGGCGTAATCCAGGCTCGTGCCGAAGCTGTCGGTGATCCGCACGTAGCCGCTGGTCACCGGCGTGCCGTCGGTCCGCCGAACCGTCACGCGAACCGCGGCTTGCGCCGGCAGCGTCACGTTCACCGCAAGGTCGCCGGGAGCCGAGAGCACGACGTTCGCCGCTTCCTTGAACTGGATCGTCTGCACGGGGTTGATCGCGCGGACGCGATACGCGGTGCCGAGCACCAGGTTGTTGAACCGGTAGTTACCCGACGCGTCCGTGGTGGTCGAGGCGAGCACCGAGGTGGCCGCACCCAGGTAGAGGCGCACTGGAGCCGAGGCCGCAATGGCGCCGCCGACGTAGGTCACTTGTCCCGCGATGCTGCCCAGGCCAGGGAGCGTGACGGTGACGGGCAACACCTGGCCCTCTGTCGTGAGGGTACCGGACACGTCCACCGACGCGTTGGTGTTCTGCGGGTGGAGGGCGCGAATGATGAAGGCCGTCGTCGGGAAATTGGCGACGACCAGCAGTCCGTTGGCATCCGTCGTCCCCGCGGAGTTAAACGCCGCCGAGTACACCGGTCGATTGATCTGGACCGTCGTGCCAGGCGCAGGCGCGCCGCTGGCGAGGTTGACCTGGATCCTGAGCGTGCCCAGCCCGACCAGCGTGAGGTCTTGAGCGATCGTGCTGTCCGCGACGATCGTGACGTTGGCTGCAGACTCGAGCCCGGTTCGCGACTCGGTCACCGACATGGTGTAAGCGCCGATTGGGAGGTTCGACAGCGTGTAGTGACCCGACGAGTCGGTGTAGGCGTAGCGGTTGATCGTCTGGCTGGCGTTGCGGATCGACACCGTGACGCTCACCGCCGGCGAGCCCGCGGCCGTGCGAATGAAGCCGGACACCGCACCGGTGGCCGGCAACTGGAGATCAGCGACGACGGTCTGACCAGCGATCGAGGTGAGCGAGGCGGTCGCCTGTACTCCGCTTCCCTGCGGATCGGGAATGGAAACAATCAGCGACTTGGCACCGGGCGGCACGCCGGTATAAGTGAAGCTGCCATCGGCCTGAACATACGCATACAGGAACACGCCGCCAGTCATCACTACTGTTCCGGTGGTGGCGACGCCACCGTTCCCGGTCCGCACGTGACCGGTCACAAATCCGGTATTGCTGAACACGACGTCGGCGGACGCCACGGTGTCGGTGCCGACGAATTGTCCGGCGGTGATCGGCGACAGCACGCCGCTCGGGTTGTGGGTGGCCACCAGCGTGAAGCTGTCCGCTGGAATGAGGACCTTGTCGTAGTAGTAGCTGCCCGGGTTCGACGCGATGCTGAACACGCCGCTACCGTCGGCGTTGCCGTAGTAGCGGCGGTGGAACAGCGCGTTGTCACTCTGCACGTAGACCTGGCCGTACGGCACGAGGGTGGAACCGTCGTACTCCAACACGCGGCCGGTCACGGTGCCGTTGAGCGGCGGCAACGGCGTGACCGTACTGACGCCGTTGGCGGGCACGGCAAAGTTCCTGATGGCGGCAATCTCGTCCGCGTCGAGGCCAACGAGCGCCTCGGGAGCGAGCTGATCGAGGCGCTCGGCGGCGACCAACGCGCCGGCGCGGTTGTTCTCCTGCGCGAGGAAGTGCAGGTAGGCCACGGTATCGTGAGGCGGCACGACGATCTGGCTCCACGTGTACGACAGATGGTTGGTCGGATAGCAGCCGTAGTACTGGCAGAACATCGTGGTCGTAAACGCCGCGGACGAGGGGTGCTCCGCAGCTCCCACGCCATCGTACGCAAACGTCAGTGCGGCGATGCCGCCGGCCACGAACGGATCCAGATCCGAGTCGTCAATCACGACCCACCGGTCGGCGGTGGCGGGGTCGGCGACGCTCAGCGTGGTATCTCCGCTCGACGTGGCGACCACGCTCGACACCGGCGAATTCGACGCGATGTTCGTGGTGACGCGCAGATCGACGGTGATGGGAGCGTCGGTTGGATTGTTCAACAACTCGAGGTACCGGGCGAAGTAGCCGTCCGACGGGACGAAGACCTTGCGGGTGATGTTGAGCCCGGCCAGGTCCTGTTGACGGGTGGCGATCTCCTGCTGTTGGCCTTCCGCCGTACCGATGGCGCCGCCGGTGAAGCGGGTCGGCGTGCCGCCGGCAATGACCTCGAGAATGGACGCGCCCGAGGCATCCGTGCCATAGAACGGGTTGCCCAGGCCGCCGACGAGATCGCCGCCCGGCTGCAATTGGTACGGCGCGTTGTTGGCGTCATACAGGTTGAGCGGCAACGTGATGGCATTGCCCACCAGCAGGACGTCGCGCGTCAACACTTCGCCGTCCGCCGAGAGGCTGCCGAAGGCCTCGCCCAGCAAGCCAAGGCCCGCATTGCCGGTGGACACGGCGATGTTGCCAACCGCAAGATCCGTCACTTCATAGAAGCCGGCCGCGTCGGAGGTGTCGGCGCCATATCGGCCAAAGTCGGGGTTGAGGCTTCGCACCTGAACGGAGTAGTCGGGCGCGGGCGACCCATCGGGGTTGATGACGCGACCACGCACGGTGCCCATCGCGACAAAGGTCAGGTCGCGCGTCTCGAGGGCGCCCGCGGTGAGCCTGATCTCGTCGTTCACGAACGCGCGCAGGAGTCCGCGCGCGTCGAACATCTGCAGCTGATACGTCTGGCTGGTCGGCAGGCCGTCGAAGTTGAACGAGCCATTCGTGCCGAGCGGCATGGAGCGGTACTCGACCCAACGGTAGTAGTAAGGGCTGAAGACCAGGACCTTCGCGGTGCCGGACGCCACCGGCGTCTGGCCATCGGGTGCGAACACCGAGCCGTTGATCCGCGCCGTCGGTTCGAGCATCACGGTCACGTGGGCCACTTCGTTGGCGGCCAGTTCACGTGGCGGCAGCGTGCCGTTCAAGCCGCCGGCACTGGCGCTGATCGTCATGGTGCCGGCCAGCACGCGTTCGATTTGCACGGTGCCGTCGGCGCCGGTGGTGCCCGACTGCGAGTCGCCGAAGCCACTCGCGGTGGCGAACACGCTGAAGCTGGCGCCGGCAATCGGCAGGCCGGCGGCGTCGGTCACGGTGCCGATCACGGTTCCCTGTCCGAGCAGTTGCACGTCGATCACCGCGACCTGGCCCTGCGTGGTGAGGGCGCCGGTCGATCGGCCAACCCCGCGCGTCGGCGGATCGCTCACGGTGATCGTCAGCGAACCGAGCGGCAGGATCGGGACCTCATATTGGCCGTTGAGGTCAGTGGTCGCCTGCAACCCGGAGCTCAACGTCACCTGGGCGCCCGAGACCGGGGTCATGCCGTCGGCGCGTCGCACGGTGCCGGTGACCGAGCCGAATGCGGCAAGGTGAAGGTCACGCGTGACGACCTCGCCCTCGCTCGCGATGACACCCGATGCGGTGGCCGCGCGGTTGGTCACCGGATCCCGGCCATTCAGCTGGAACGCGCCCACCAGCACGTCGTCGAACCGGAACGTGGCATCGGAATCGGCGGCGCGAGTGATCACCGCCGCGGAACCGAAGAGGCTCTGGCTCGAGAA
>JBDTMB010000476.1:0-4651 GCA_039934485.1 Vicinamibacterales bacterium | reverse complement strand
CGGTCCGCAACGCTTCGGGAAGCCGCACCACGATGTCGAAACGGCGATCCCCCTCGTAGACCTGCCCGCTGGTCTTGCCCCCGATCGCCACCTCGATCACCTCCTGCACGTCGGCCACGCTCAGGCCCAGCCGCGCCATTGCCGGTCGATCGATCTGCACCGTCAGCATCGGCAGCCCCGTCGTCTGTTCGACCTTGACGTCGGCCGCCCCCGCGACCGTCGCCAGGACGCGCTCAACCTCGGCGCCGACCGCGCCCAGCGTCTCCATGTCGTCGCCGAAGATCTTCACCGCCACATCGCTTCGCACGCCGGCGATCAGTTCGTTGAAGCGCATCTCGATCGGCTGGGTGAATTCGTAGTTGTTGCCGGGCAGGTGGAACAAGTCGGCTTCCAGCTGCCGCACCAACGACGCCTTGGGCCGGCGGGGGTCGGGCCAGGCCGATGGCGGCTTCAGCATCACGTAGGTGTCGGCCACGCTGGGCGGCATCGGGTCGTTGGCGATCTCCGCGGTGCCGATCTTCGAGAACACGTAATCCACCTCGGGATACGCCTTCAGCTTGCGCTCGACTTCGTGCTGCATGGCCACCGCCGTGGTCAGGCTGGTGCCCGGAATGCGGAGCGCGTGCACCAGCAGGTCGCCCTCATCCAGGCTCGGCAGGAATTCGGTGCCCAGGCGGGTGGCCATGACGCCGGCGACCACGACCAGCGCGGCGGCGGTGACCACCGTGGCCACGCGGTTGTCGAGGGCCAGCCTCAACGCCGGCCGGTAGGCACGAATCGCCGCCGCCACCAGCACGTTCTCTTTCTCCGACAGGCGCCCCGTCAGCAGCAGGGCCAGCGCCGCCGGCACGAACGTCAGCGACAGGATCATCGCCCCGGCGAGCGCCGCCAGCACGGTGAACGCCATCGGATAGAACATCTTCCCTTCAATGCCGGTCAGGGTCAGGATCGGCAGGTAGACGATCATGATGATCAGTTCGCCGAAGATCGTCGCCCGGCGGACTTGCCGGGAGGCATCGAAGACCACTTCGAACCGCTCGGCGCGGGTCAACAGGCGTCCGATCTCCTGTTGGCGCTCACTCAAGCGCCGGACGCAGTTCTCGACGATGATGACGGCGCCGTCGACGATGATGCCGAAATCGAGTGCGCCCAGGCTCAACAGGCTCCCACTCACGCCGCGTTCGACCATGCCGGTGATGGCGAACAGCATCGAGAGGGGAATCACGCACGCGGTGATGATCGCGGCGCGGATGTTGCCCAGGAACAGGAACAGGACGAGCGTCACCAGCAGGGCGCCGAGCATCAGGTTGTGCTGCACGGTGGCGATCGTGGCGTCGACCAGCTTCGATCGGTCGTAGACCGTCTTCGCCACGACGCCGGCGGGCAGCGTCCGGTTGACGTCGATCATGCGGTCGGCGACGCGCCGTGAGACGATGCGGCTGTTCTCGCCCATCAGCATGAAGGCGGTGCCGACGACCACCTCCCGGCCGTCTTCAGTGGCCGCCCCGGTCCGCAGCTCCTGGCCGAGTGCCACCTGCGCCACGTTGCCGATGTAGGTCGGGACGCCCTGTGCCTGGCCGACGACGATCTTCTCGATATCCGCCAGCGTGGCGATCTGCCCGGGGGCGCGGACCAGGTACTGTTCGCCCCGGCGTTCGATGTATCCGGCGCCGACATTGGCGTTGTTGGCGGCCAGGGCGGCCATCACGTCGCGGAAGGTCAGTCCATACGCCACCAGCTTCGCCGGGTCAGGCGTGACGTGAAACTGCTTCGTGTAACCGCCAATGCTGTTGACATCAGCGACGCCGGGCACCGTGCGCAACTGGGGACGCACGATCCAATCCTGCACGGTGCGGAGGTCCATCCCGGAATACGGCTGCCCGGCCGGGGTCAGCGCCCCGTCCCGGGCCTCGACCGTCCAGAGGAAGATTTCGCCAAGCCCAGTGGCGATCGGACCCATCGACGGGGCGATCCCTGGCGGCAGGTGATCGCGGGCTTCGAGAATGCGTTCGTTCACCAGCTGGCGCGAAAAGTAGATATCCGTGCCGTCCGCGAAGATCACGGTGACTTGCGACAACCCGTATCGCGAAATCGAGCGCGTCTCGAGCAGGCGCGGCAGGCCGGCCATGGCCGTCTCGATCAGGTAGGTGATGCGCTGCTCCACTTCGAGCGGCGAGTACCCCGGCGCTTCGGTATTCACCTGCACCTGGACGTTGGTGATGTCGGGCACCGCGTCGATCGGCAGCCGCTGATAATTGAAGACGCCGACCACCGCGACGCCGATGGTGGCCACCACCACCAGCCATCGATGCGCGATGGCGAACCTGAGAATGCGCTCGATCATGCTCGCCTCGTTGTCGGCCGGAATCGCCGCGCCGCCTTAGTGATCATGGGTGGCGCCCAGCTTGCCGATCTCCGCCTTCACCGCGAAGCTGTTGGTGGCGGCGTAACGCTCCCCCGGCCTGAGGCCGCCGAGCACTTCGACCCAGGTGCCGTCCGAACGTCCGAGCTCGAGCGGGCGGGCCTCGAACCAATCCCCGTAGCGGACAAACACCACTTGCCAGTCGCGAAAGGTCTGGAGGGCCGCCACCGGCACCGCCAGCGGCACTATCGCCGACGTCTGTTCGAGCTTGACGGTGACAAATAGTCCAGGCCGCCACACGCCACCCGGGTTCGGAATCACGATGCGAGCCGTCGCGCGGCGGTTCTGCTCGCCAACGAGTGCGCTGATGAAGCCGACGCGGCCCTGCGTTTCACGGCCCAGGTCGGTGGCGACGATGGTCGCCGCCTGCCCGGGTTGGATGCGGACGAGATCCTTCGAGGGGATGCTGGCCTCGATCCAGACCGAGCTGAGATCGGCAATGACGAAGACGTCTCGATCGGCAGGCACGGCCTCTCCCATCGTCAACGTCCGTTCGACGATCGTTCCGCTGATGGGCGCCCGAATCTCATACCGCGGCCAGTGCCCCGGCGCCGCGGTGTCGAGGCCATCCAACGACGCCTGCGTCACACCCAGGGCGATGAGCGTCTGGCTCGCGACCTCCTGCGTCAGCTGCGCCTCCTCGAGCCGACGGCGGGCTTCGAGGTACTCCTGTTCGGCAGAGATCTTCTTCTTCCACAGGTTTTCTTCTCTCTCCAATGCGGCGCGCGCAAACTTGACGCGCTGCCCCGCCGCCAGGAACGCGCTCTTGGCGTCGGCCAGGTCCCGGCTGCTGATGGTCGCCATCAGGTCGCCTCGCTCAACGTGGCCGCCTTCCTTGGCCACCACCTCGATGACCACTCCCTGCAGCCGGGGCACCACGTGCGCGATGCGGGTCTGATCCGCTTTGATCTCGCCCGGCACCTCGAACGTCGTCTTCATCTGGCGCGCACCCACCGCCTGAATGTCGATGCCAGCACTCTTCAGCGTGTCGTCCGCCAGCTGCACCTTGCCTTCGATCTGCGAGTATGACCACTCCTGGGCGCGCCCGTTGCGCGCGGCGTGGACCTTGACGTCGAAGGAATGCGGCTCCTCGACGACGGCGGCGCCGCGTAAGTAGTCGGCCTCGGGTACGAACGTGATGCGATCGACACGCCCACCAAGGCGGAACAGCTCCACAATCAACGTCACTTCACGAGGAGCGATCGGCTTGCCATTGCGATCGAGCGGGTAGACGCGGAAGTGCGGTGGGACGCCTGTCTCGTAAATGGTCATCTCCACCTGGAAGTCGTCGCCCGATAGCAGCCGGGCGCCATGGGGGCCGCGCGGATAGTCGAGCGGTCCAGGCGCTTCCTCGGCCGCCTCCTGCTGGCCGGCTTCGGTACCCAGCAGCCACAGGGTGGCGCCGATGCCGGCAATGACGATCACGGCGACGATGAATACGCTTCGGTTTCTCATGACTGTTCCTACTGGCCCTTCGCCGGTAACGTCGCATTCGCATCGGCAAAGGGGATGCCGGTGAGGCGCTCGATCCGGACCACCGCCTTCTGGACCCCGGCCATCGCCCGCAGATGCTGAATCTCCGCGGCGACGAGCGTGCGCTGGGCGTCCAGCACCTCGAGGTAGCCGAACCGGCCGAGGCGGTACCCTTCGTCAATGGCCGCAAACGCGGAACGCGCGCCCGGCAGCACGTCGCTGGCGAGGAGCGCCGCCTCGTCGTGCGCCACGGCGAGATCGCGGTAGGCGTCGGCCAGCGACGTCGTGATCCGCGCTCGCGCCGACCGCTCCGATTCCCGCGCCTGCGCGACGCGCCGCACCGCCGCCTCAACGCCAGCCTGGTTGCGGTCGCGCAACGGCAGCGGAATCGACGCGCCGATCACAAAAGCGTTGCTGTCCGCCGCCGTGAAGCGCCGATAGCCGGCGTTGACGGTGAGGTCGGGGACGCCTCGGGCCGCTTCCAGGGCCCGCGCCGAGTCGCGCCGCGCAATCTCCGTCGTCCATCGCGCCACCTCGGGGTTCTGCGCCACGTATTGCACCAGGGCCTCGAATGACGGGAGCACCGGCGGTGACTGCACCTCGCCTTCAGCCAACTCGAACACCGCCGGCTGTCCCCACAGCGCCGCGAGGGTGGTGCGATCGGCGGCCAGCGCGCGCCGGGCCCGTTGTTCATCGATCCGCGCCATCGCCACGGCCACGCCGGCCTTGGTCTGCTCGATTGGCGAAACCACGCCG
>JBDTMB010000475.1:0-4652 GCA_039934485.1 Vicinamibacterales bacterium | reverse complement strand
GCAGAAGGCAGAAGGCAGAAGGCAGAAGGCAGAAGGCAGAAGGCAGAAGGCAGACCTACCGCTGCCAGGGAACCCGCGAACTTGTGCCTTCTGCCTTGTGCCTTCTGCCTTCAGAGTGCTGGGCCTTTCAGCATCCTGTTAGGCTGGCTGCCTGACCGCGCGCTCGTGCGCCGCCGTGCGGAGCATGCCGATCGCGGTGTAGATCACGACCACGATCACACCCCCGCGCACGGTATCGAGTGGCAGCGACTTGACGATGAACGCGGCGATGATCACCGCCAGCGGGCCGCCCGCCATCAGCGCGATCGCCGTTCGCAGGTCATAGCTTTGCTTCCGGATGAACTGCAGGCTGCCGGTGGGCATCAGGAACGCGCAAGCGCCCATCATGATCGGAAACGCCGCCGTGGGGTTCATGCCGAGCAGGCTGATCATGATCAGGCACGGGGCGTAGTAGCCGATGCCGAGCATCATCAGCGCGCCGAGGAACATCGAGATGCCGACGGCGAGCCCGAGCTTGGCGCCGGAGACGCCAAGCGCCACACCGGGCGCCGGGCCGATGCCGGTGAGCGAGAGCAGCATCAGCGTCGCCGCGCCCAGCAGCGCGAAGCCCATGCCGATTTGCACCCGTCGCCGCGGGAGGCCGGCGACGACGCCGCCGCCCAGCCACGCGCCCACGGCCGCGGCGCCGATGATGGCGGCCAGCGTCGTGAAATCCACTTCGACAATCGTGATGTAGATGAGGGCCTGCACCAGCGTCGGCAGCGTGTGGCCGACGTTGAGGGTGCCGGGAATCTTCTCGTCGGGCACCACTTTCCAGAGCCGGAACATCGCCGTCGAGGTCGCGTACGAGCCGATCCCGAGCGTGTCGAAGAAATTGGTGATGAAGCCGATCCCGAGCCCGAGCGGCGTGGGCGTGAGCGGCGAGTGGTCGTGGTTGTCCTTGCGCTGGCGGGAGACGGTGGTAAACCAGAAGGTAAAGTAGACCAGCCCAATGCCGACCATGCCCGCGAGAAGAATGTTTTTAGGATCCATTACGCGCGATTCTAGCCGACAAACTTATAGCCTGACCCATGAATCGTCAGGATGTGCTCCGGCGCGTGCGGCGCCTTTTCGATCTTCTGCCGTAGCTTGGCCACGAAATTATCGATCGTCCGCGTGGTCGGGAACTCTTCGTAGCCCCATACTTCGTTGAGGATCTGCTCGCGCGTGACCACCTGTCCGGTGTGCTGGACGAAATAGCGGAGCAGGTCGAACTCGCGGGCGGTGAACTCGATGCGGCTCTTGCCGCGCCGCGCCTGGTGGAGCTTGAAGTCCACTTCGATGTCGCCGATCCGCAGGGCGTCGGTGGCCGGCTTCGGCGCGCCGGCGCGGCGCAGCACCGCGCGCACGCGCGCCAGCAGCTCGGTGATCGAAAACGGCTTGGTGACATAGTCGTCGGCGCCGAGCTCGAGGCCCAGCACCTTGTCGGTTTCGGCCGAGCGGGCGGTGAGCATCACGATCGGCGTGGCGTTGGCGCGCGAGCGCAGTTCGCGGCAGACGTCGAAGCCGTTCTTCTTCGGCAGCATCACGTCGAGGATGACCAGGTCCGGCGCGAAGCTGCCGGCCTTGTTCAGCCCGTCGTCGCCGTCGACGGCGGTCTCCACCTCGTAGCCTTCGAGCTCGAGGTTGTCGCGCAGGCCCAGCCGCATCTGCGGCTCATCTTCAATTACCAGGATGCGTTTCATTTACGACGTTCTTTCTACGAGAGATGCGTCAAACGCGGCGTCCGCCGGAATCGGGAAGTGTAGCGTGAACGTGCTGCCTTTTTCCGGCTCGCTGGCGACGCGGACGAAACCGCCGTGGCCGCGCATCGTGTGATCGACGATGGCCAGCCCCAGGCCGGTGCCCTGCGCGCCGCCGCCCAGCTCGCGCTGGACGCGGTAGAACTTGCGGAAGATCCGGCTTTGCTCGCGCCGCGGGATGCCGATGCCGTGGTCCTCGACCGCGACGAGCACGTGCCCGCCGGCCCGGCTGACCGCCACGGCGATCTCCTTCGACTCGCCCGAGTACTTGATCGCGTTGGCCAGCAGGTTCTCGACCGCCTGCTCGGTGGCGCCTTCGTCGGCGAGCACCCGCGGCAGGTCTGGGGCGATGGTCGTCGTCACCGTGAAGTGGCCCTGGGAGAACTGGTTCTCCATCCGGGCGAGGACCGTGGTCACCAGCTCGCCGAGATCTTCAGGTTCCATCCGGTAGGGCCGCAGCCCGGCTTCCATCCGCGAGAAGTCGAGGATGTTCTCGATGAGGCGGGTCAGCTTCTTGGCCTCGCCGTTGATGATGCGGTAGTACTCCTGCGCGCGCTCGTGGTTGCGCACGCGCCCGAGCTCCAGCGTCTCGGCAAACAACTGGATCAGCGCGAGCGGGGTCTTCAGGTCGTGCGACACCGAGGCGACAAAGTTGGACTTGAGCTCGGCGACGCGGACTTCACGCGCCGCGGCGCCGGCGACGAGGAACACGCCGAGGGCCATCGCCACGGCCAGCACCGCCATCAGGGCCAGCTGCGGACGGGTGCTCGCGCTGGCCACCTCGGGAATCGTCAGCGGCCCAAACCCGGTGCGCAGGTGCCAGATCTCCCGGTGTTGCTCGTACGGCGCCGCGAATTCGAGCAGTTCCTTGTCGAAGAAGATGAGCGGAAAGGCGCGCTCGTCGACGACCTGCTCGGTTCGCCGCGCCGCCGACATGAAGATCGGCTCGCCGCCCTCGCCCGTCACTTCGATCTCGAGGGGCGGGAACCCGGTGGGCTGCTGCACGCCGGCCATGCGTTCGCGCAACAGCCGGGGCAGGTGTTCGTTGCGCAGCTTCTCGGCGTCCACCGCCAGCGCCGTCACGCTGGTCATCCGCTCGCGCGCGGGGCCTTCGAAACGCAACTGCGCCTGCACGTAGTATTTCCGTCCGGCCACTTCGTCGGTAAAGGCGACGATCGCCCGGCGCATCTTGACCAGTTCCCGGAGTCGCGGCAGCAGCTGGGCGCCGACCACGGTGTCTTCGTGGAAACGGCGCTCGACCGTGCCGGCCATGGCGCTGGTCTTGTCGTACGACCACCAGCGATTGGCGTCGGGGCCCACCTCGGTCCACACGTAGAACGCTTCGACGAACGGACTCTCCTTGAGCGCGTCCTGGAAGATGGGATCGATCCACGGCAGGTCGAGCGGCTCCATCCGCGCCTGTGGCAAGCGGAGCAGCACGCTGATGTACGGCCGCTTGAGGTGTTCTTCGATCGAGCGCGTCAGGGATTCGGCGGTGTCGCTGCTCAACTGCTGCAGGACGACGGCGGAGGTCGCCTCAAGATCGCTTAACGAGCGGAACTGAAAATAGAAGAGGACCGCCATCGGGATGGCGACCACCACGGCGAGGCCGGCGGCGAGGCGGACGCCGCGATCGACAAAGACCGACGCCATGGAACTGGGCCGTGTGCCGTTCGTCATTCGCCTTCCTCAACCCTTCCTGGCCAGCTCGCCGGTGACCCACGCCTGCACGGGTTGCCAGCCCTGCAGGTCCGGTTGCTGCGTCACCAGCGCCCACAGCACGGCGCTGGTGTCGGCCAGCAGTTGCTGCCGGTACTCGCGCGGCAGCGCCCCGGTGGCGCGCTGTAATTCCCGCAGCGCGCCGGCGCCGTCGCCGGTCGCCAGCTTGCAGAGCGCCAGCCGCGACGCCTGCACCGGATTACGTGCCGCGTCCCGATTCTGTCCTTCAGCATAGGCCGAAAGGGCCGCGTGGAACCGCCCCTGCAGGAACAGCGTGTGCCCGAGATTGTAATAGCCGAATGCCTGATCCGGCGCGAGTTGTGTGACCCGCCGGAACGAGGCCTCCGACTCGGCCAGCCTGCCCAGCTCACGCTGGACCACGCCGACATTGTTGACCGCCTGTTGGCTGTCGGGATCCAGCGCCAGCGCGTGTTCGAAGGCCGCCAGCGCCTCCTGCGGTCGATCGATCTCGCCCAGCGTGGCGCCGAGATTGGCCCAGGCCGCGCCGAACCCCGGGAGGCAGGCGGCGGCGGTGCGGAACTCACTGCTGGCGCGCACCATGTCGTCGACCCGCAGCCACAGCTTGCCGCGTTCGTAGTGGGCGGCGGCCCATTGCGGCGCGATGCCAAGGGCCTCGTCCAAATCACGCGCGGCGGCATCGAGGTCGTTCACCTCCATGCACACGCTGGCGGTGGCCAGTAACGCTGGCGCGGTGCGTCCGCCATCAAGCGCCTCGACGCACAACTGGAGGCGCTCGGCCGGATCCGCGGCGCGGAACGCGCGCGCCAGCAGGCCCGTCGCGCGGCCCGCACCTGGCGACACGAGGAGCCAGGCGTTCCCGTGTTTCTCGAGCGCGGCGGACCATTCCTGTTCCAGATACGCGCGCTGGGTCGTCACGAGCTGGGTGCCGCCCGTCTGCCGATTGACGAAGGCCTCATCGATATCGTCCGCGCGAACCAGGACGGGGCCCGGAGGCAGGTCCGGCACCAGGGGATAGAGAAACGGCCATTCCGAGGCCGGCGGGGCCGTGATCTCGATACCAGCCGGATGGTCAAGCCGCCATTGGTCGAGGTAGGCCTCGTCGGCGGAAATGATGCGCATAGGGGTCAGGTCACGAAAAACGAGCAACTCGGGTTGCGCTCGAGGTTTCAA
>JBDTMB010000474.1:0-4662 GCA_039934485.1 Vicinamibacterales bacterium | reverse complement strand
GCTGCTCGAGAACACGCATCCCGGCAAGGTCCACTTTGCGCTCGAGGACGGCGACGGCCGGCCCAGCCGGTGGAACACGTTGCGGGCGTGGCGTGTCCTCAACTGGCACGAGCGGTCCGCGACCTGAGCCGCGGAGCGACGCACCCTCACTCCTGCGGTGATGCCGGGTCCGGCGACCTGTCGAGGTCACGCCGGAGCCACGCGCGGGCGTGCGTCCACTTGCCCTCCACCGTGCTCACCGACACCCCGAGATGCTCGGCCACTTCGGGTACTGACAGGCCGGAAAAAAATCTCAGCGCCACGATCTCGGCGCCGCGCGGATCAATCGCTTCGAGACGAGTGAGTGCGGCTTCGAGGGTGAGGAGATCCTCCACCGGCACCGCCGCGGTCTTGGCGGCATGAAGCAAATCGTCCAGTTCGACGTGAGGGAGGCGGCCACCGCGTTTCTGGCTTTTTTGATGGCGGCCGTGATCCACGAGCACGCGGCGCATGGCCTGCGCGGCCAGGGCGAGTCCCTGCGTGCGGCCGGGCGATTCCGCGCCGCGCTCATTCTGGAGCCGAAGCCACGCCTCGTTCACCAGCGCGGTGGGCTGCAGCGTGTGATTGGCCCGCTCGCGTCCGAGGTAGCGCCCTGCAACGCGCCGCAGCTCGTTGTACATGAGGGGAAACAACTCTTGAATCGGCCGTTTTGTCGAGGACATATCTTCCCTGGCCTGACGTTAAGGTTTCAAACGCGCGAACTCGAGCCTTGCCTCCTGGAGCGGTCGAAGATCGGGATCGGCGTCTTGCCAGAACGTGAAGAACGCCCGGTATGCCTGGCGGGCCGGCTCACGATCACCGCCTGATGCGAGTGCCCGGGCGAGGCCAAGATGCGCCAGGGGATACAGCAGAGAGTCGGCCAGTTCGCCTCGATGATCGATGATGCTCCGGAACTCGTCGGCGGCCTCAGAATAGCGCGCGAGCTGGCGCAGCGCTTCCCCCCGGAGGTACGCCGGCCAGAATTCGGCGACCGGCGAATGATCGAACGGCTTCACCGCCTGGAGCAGTTCGAGCGCACGCTCGGGGCGTCGGGACTTGATTGCGCTCGCGGCCTCGATCACCGGCAGGGCGAGATGCGTCGTGAGGATGGCCTCCGGAAAGCGCCGCGACAGCTCGCTCGAGAGGTTCAACGCCTCGGTCTCGGCGCCGCACCAGGCAAACGCGCGAGCAGCGGACTCGAGGGTGAGACTATCGCGGCTCAGGCGAATGGCGGCGGCGGCTTCGCCTTGCGCCGCCGCGCATTGCCCGACCACGGCGTGAGACAGGGCGTCCTGGGTGGCGTACTGGCCGGACAGTTCGGCCAGCTGTGCCTGGCTCGTCGCCGTCACGCTCCGGCGAAACTGCTCGTGTGCTTGCTGGATTTGGCCGCCGAAGGCAGATATCCGCGGCAGCCAGTTGGTCGCCCATGGCCCTTCCGGCCTGGCGAGAGCGGCATCCAGTTCGCGCTTCATCCCCCCTGTGTCGTTGTCGATAAATGCCAGGACGTAGGCCTCCCGTTGAAGCGCGATGTGACTGAGCTTGGCGGCGCGCGCACCCTCGAGCACGCTCCTGGCATCGTCGAACTGGTTCAGCTCGGTCAGCGTCGTGGCGAGATTCGAGATTGGTGGGATGAACTTCGGATCGAGTCGCATCGCTTCTCGAAGCGGCGCCACCGCCTGCGGATTCCGCCCGAGGGCCCGCGCCGCGAACCCGAGGCTGTTGAACGCGAATGACTCTCTCGGATACGCAACGGTCCAGGAGCGGGCCAGCTCGAGTCCCTTGTCCCACGCATGAACGGCGTCGCGATAGAAGCGCCAAGAAATAAAGTACCGTTCGCGTTCACTGACGCGGTCCCGCAGCTCGAAGGCCCGGCGAGACCATTCCGGCGCGAGTGACAACTGTCCGGTGTTGGCGTACATACCAGAAAGCTGCGCCATGGCGAGGGCAAAGTGAGGGTCGAGCTGGATGGCCCGCTGCAGGTGCGGGATCGCCTCCAAACGTGGATTGACCCGGCCCTCGTCGAGCGCGAGCGCATACGCCTGCAGCGCTTCGAGCGAGGGCGTCGTGGCCCTGGGCAACGGCACGTCGTACCGCTGGATCGACGTGAGCGACTCGCCGAGCTTCTGTCGCAGTCTCGAAACCGCGTCACCCAGGGACGTCAACACCACTTCCTTGCTGGCCGCCTCGACCTGCTCGCGCGCCATCACGTCCCCGTTCCCGGCGTTGACCGCCTCGAGACTGACGACATAGTGACTGCCCAGGCTGCTGATTGAGCCGGCGATGAGCGCCTTCAGCTGTTCACGCTGCGCAATCTGCCGGGCGAGCGCCCGAGTGATGCCTTCGTCGGGTGAGCGCTGCATGAGCGGCAAGTCCTCGCGCGCGCGCTCGTCCGGAAACACTTTCAGGAACGGCGATTGTTCGATCGCCACAGCCAGGGCCACCTTCAACGTGCTGTCGAACACGGGGTCGCCGGTGGTGTTGAGGAAATCAGCCAGGATGATGGTGTCGCTGGCCGTCAGGGCGGCGTCTGCCGGGCGCATCCACGCGTAAGTTGCTGCCGCGACCAGCCCAACGACGACCGTTGCGCCGGCCAGCCACACAGCCTTCCGCCGATCGCCGCGCACCGAGAATCTGCTCTTTGCGTGATCGAGGTCCGGCAGCGCTGCCGCCATCTCGAGCGCCGTCGCCGGCCTGTCCTCGGGATCGCGGCTGATCGCCGCCAGGATGGCGCGCTCCAGCTGAGGGTTGATGCCGGGCGCCAGGTCGGAGAGTCGCAACGGGCGGGCCTCCGATGGCGACGCGTGATACCGCTGCCCGGTGACGAGTTCGCAGAGCACGACACCGAGGGCGTAGACGTCCGTGCGTTCCGAGATCGGAGCGTCCGCTGTCAACTGCTCGGGCGCCATGTATCCGGGCGTGCCAATCACGACGTGGGGTCCGACATCGCTGGTGGTGACCGCGATCCCGAAGTCGGTGATCCGGACTCGCCCGTCCTGATCGATCAGGACGTTGGCGGGCTTCAGGTCACGATGGAGAACGCCCTCGGCGTGCGCTGCCGCCAGCCCGGCACACAGCTGGTGAGCGATCTCGATCACCCGTTCAGAGGTCAGGCGGCCGGTGCGCTTGAGCAGGGCCGCGAGATCCTCGCCGCGTACGAACTCCATCGAGAAAAAGATCGTCTCGCCGGCTTCGCCGACATCGAAGACCCGGCACACGGCCGGGTGTGTGATTTGCCGCGCGAGTCGAACCTCCTGGAGGATGCGAATGCGGTCCGGCGGCCTTGCTGAATGCATCAACTTGAGCGCCACCGGTGTCTCGAGAACCAGGTCGTCGGCTCGCCACACGTCGCCCATGCCGCCGCGGCCGACGCGCGCGATCATCCGGTAGCGGCCCGCGAACACGTCGCCTGCTGAAAACGCCTCCTGCTCGCCCGACGGCGTGGCGTCCGCGGCACCCCCGTCCTCGTGAAACACCAGGAGCGAGGCCACCTCCTGGAGCAACTCTGCGTCCCCCTTGCAGCGAGCCACCAGGAACGCATCGCGTTCGGCGGCGGGGCGCGCCAAGGCGGCAAGAAACACCTCGCCCGCGCGTTCGTGAAGGGAAGACATGAGGTTCAGGGGAGTTTAAGCCCCATTTTGGCCCTGATAAGGGGTTTTCGCTCGCTTTCCGCGTTAGCGGGCATGACGACAAGAACCCTCTTCGCCGCGACCCTGCTGTTGTTCGCCTTCCAGCCGGCGGCGCTGCTGGCGCAATCAAGCCTGGCTGGCGAGACGCTCCACATTTCGCGCACGACCGGGTCGATCAAGATCGACGGCAATCTATCCGACGAAGGATGGATGGGTGCCGTGCCGGTCACCACTTGGTACGAAGTCAATCCCGGGGACAACACCCCTCCGCCAGTCGGCAACGTCGGACGAATCGCCTACGACGACGGATTTCTCTACGCTGCGTTCGAGTTCGCCGATCCGAATCCCCGGGCGATCCGCGCCCCGTATTCGGATCGCGACGATTCCGGAGGCGGCTTCTATGATTTCGGCGGGATTTTCGTCGACGCCGGCAACAGCGGCCGCACCGCCAAGCTGTTCGTCGTCACCCCGCGCAACATCCAGAACGATTCCATCATCGACGATGCGTCGGGGGAGGCGGCGTCGCCGGATTTCTTCTGGGAATCCGCGACCAGGATCACGACGCACGGATGGACCCTCGAGATGCGGATTCCGTTCACGTCGCTTCGCTACAAGACGGGCGATCCCCAGACGTGGGCGGTGCTCATGTATCGCAACTATCCGCGCGACCGCAACTACCAGTTCCTCTCGGCGAAGGTGCCGCGCGGGTTCAACTGCTTTGTCTGTCACGCCAACACGCTCGAGGGCCTGCAGCGACTGCCAGGAGGTGGTCACTTTGTTGCGGCGCCGTACGTGAGCAGCAGCGCGTCCGGCCGTCCGATCGCCGGCATGGGGTCGCCGCTGGCGAACGATCCGGTGCAGAACCAGATCGGCCTTGACGTCAAGCTCACGCCCAACTCAGACACCGCCGTGGACCTCACCGTGAAGCCCGACTTCTCGCAGGTGGAGTCGGACGTCGCGCAAATCTCCGCGAACGAGCGGTTCGCCCTGTTCGTCCCGGAGAAGCGCTCCTTCTTCC
>JBDTMB010000473.1:0-4697 GCA_039934485.1 Vicinamibacterales bacterium | reverse complement strand
GCATCATCGTGATCAAGGTGGTGCCGACGTGTGCCGAGTTCTACTCGAGCTTCGACGCCGAGTTGCCCTGGTCGACGCGCTTCATCGTGGGGGTGTCGGACCTGATTCGCGGGCAGTTGTGGCTGATCCTGATCGCGCTGGTCGGCGGGGCGATCGCGTTCCTGAGCTGGATCAGGCAGCCGGGCCAGGGCGCAAGGTTCGACGGGTTGCTGTTGAAGCTGCCGTTTATCGGCGGGAGTTTTCACAAGTTCGCGACCTCGCAGATGGCGCGGACGCTGGCCACCTTGCTGGGCGGCGGCATCCCGCTGGTCAATGCGCTCGAGATCGCGTCCCGCGCGTCCGGCAACCGCCACCTCGGGCAGGAGCTGGAAGTGGTGTCGCAGCGGGTCCGGGAAGGACAGAGTTTTGCCGGCACGCTGCTCGAGCGGCACGTCGTGCCGGACGTGGCGATCAAGATGATTGAAGTGGGTGAGTCCACCGGCGCGCTCACCGAGATGCTCAATAGCCTGGCGGATTTCTTTGATGAAGAGATTGATACCGAAGTGGGACGGTTCGTCACGATGATTGAACCGGCATTGCTGGTGATCATGGGCATCGTCATTGCGACGATCGTGCTGGCGCTGTACATGCCGCTGTTCAACCTGTCCTCGGTGGTGGGAGCGCACTGATGGAAGTCACCCCCGACGACACGCTCGATCCCGCGCAGCTGATCATCGAGGAGCCGGCGGCCGCCGCGGCGCCGGTGGATCGCAGCGCCGAGGTGCTGGAGGCGCGCCGCCTCGCCGAGCGCTATCGCCTCGAGTTCCTGGACATGCACGAGTTCCGGATCGACCAGGAACTGTTCCGGACCATTCCCGCGGACCTGATGCTGCGCTACGGCTTCGTGCCGTACCGGCGCGAAGGCAAGTCCCTGGTCATCGTCGTCTCGGATCCCAGCGACTTGTTGATGCTCGACGAGTTGTCGGTGATTCTCAACACGCCGATTCGCCAGATGGTGGGCGCGCGGTCGGCGATCGAAGGCATGCTGAAGAAGAGCGAAAGCTCGCAGCGCGTGCTTGACGAGGCGACCGAGGAATTCCAGATCCAGGTCCTCAAGGACGACGACAGCGGCGAGGAGAACCTCACCGTGGAGCGGCTGACGAGCGACAGCAGCCCGATCATCCGCCTGGTGGACTCCACCATCTTCACGGCGATCCAGCGGCGCGCCAGCGACATCCACATCGAGACCCAGGACGACGCGGTCTACGTGAAGTACCGCATCGACGGCGTGCTGCAGTCGGCGATGCGGCCGATCGCCAAGCGCTTCCACAGTTCGATCCTCTCGCGCATCAAGGTGATGGCCGAGCTCGACATCGCCGAGAAGCGGGTGCCGCAGGACGGCCGCTTCCGGCTGCGGGTGCCCGGCAAGACCATCGACTTCCGGGTCTCGGTGATGCCGAGCGTCCACGGCGAGGACGCGGTGATTCGTATCCTCGACAAGCAGTCGATGAGCGAGCAGTTCACCGAACTGCGCCTCGACATCCTCGGCTTCCCGGAGCCGGAGCTGAAGCGGTTCCGCAAGTACATCCGCGAGCCCTACGGGATGGTCCTCGTCACCGGACCCACCGGCAGCGGCAAGACCACCACGCTCTACGCCGCCCTTGCCGAGATCCGCACGATCGAGGACAAGATCATCACCATCGAGGACCCGGTCGAGTACCAACTCAAGGGCATCACCCAGATTCCGATCAACGAGAAGAAGGGCCTGACCTTTGCCCGCGGCCTGCGCTCGATCCTGCGCCACGACCCGGACAAGGTGATGGTCGGCGAAATTCGCGATCCGGAGACGGCGCAGATCGCCATCCAGTCCGCGCTCACCGGCCACCTGGTGTTCACCACGGTCCACGCCAACAACGTGTTCGACGTGCTCGGCCGCTTCCTGAACATGGGCGTGGAACCGTATCAGTTCATCTCGGCGCTCAACTGCGTGATGGCGCAGCGGCTGGTGCGCAAGATCTGCGAGGCCTGCAGGCGGCCGATGATTCCCGACGCGGTGACGCTGGCGGAATCGGCCATCGCTCCCGAACTGATTGCCACGCACACGCTCTACGAAGGCGCCGGCTGCATCGAGTGCGGCGGCACCGGGTTCAAGGGCCGCATGGCGATCTGCGAGTTGCTGGACCTGACCGACCACATCCGCGAGATCATCCTGGAGAAGCGGCCGATTTCCGAGGTGAAGCGCGCCGCGCGCGAGCAGGGCATGCGCTTGTTGCGCGAGTCGGCGGTGGAACGCGTGCTCACGGGCCTCACCACGCTGCGCGAGATCAACAAAGTGACGTTCGTCGAATGAATTTCCGCGACCTCTTTCAAAGCCCGGCTCCGGATGTCGCTGTCGAGATCGATCACGGCCGCGTCGCCGCGGCGCGGATCGGCTTTCGCGGCGGCAAGCCGATCGTGGCGGCGCACGCCGCGGAGGCGTTGCCGCCCGGCGCGGTGGTGCCCGCGCTGGCGGCGCTGAACATCGCCGACGTGCCGGTGGTGGCGCAGGCCATCGGCCGCGCGCTGGCGCAGCTCGGCGGCAAGCCATCCCGGGTCGCGCTGGTCATCCCCGACACCGTGTCGAAGGTGTCGCTGCTGAAGCTCGAGAAGATGCCCGCCAAGGCCGCGGACCTCCACGAAATCGTGCGCTGGCAGGTCCGCAAGAGCGCGCCGTTCCCGATCGAGCAGGCGGTGCTGAGCATCACGCCCGGCGCGATGTCGCCGGAAGGCGGCAGCGAGCTGGTGGTCTCGATGGCCCGTGCCGACGTCGTGCACCAGTACGAGCAGGCCTGCACGATGGCCGGCGCGCATCCCGGCCTGGTGGACCTGGCCACCTTCAGCGTGATCAACGGCGTGCTGGCGGGCCCGTCGGCGCCGGGCGGCGACTGGTTGCTCGT
Organism: Vicinamibacterales bacterium; assembly: GCA_039934485.1. Taxonomy (GTDB): domain Bacteria; phylum Acidobacteriota; class Vicinamibacteria; order Vicinamibacterales; family UBA2999; genus 12-FULL-67-14b. Next base: position 1,782 of record JBDTMB010000473.1, on the reverse strand, counting down.
GCACGCCACCGACACCTACGTCACGCTGGCGGTGCTGCGCGATCAAGGCCTCCTGTTTTTCCGCAATCGCACGGAAGAGGCCGAGGGCACCCTGGCGGACCTGATTCATCAGACCGCGATGTATTACGAAGACCGGCTGCACGGCGGCGGGTTTGGCCGGGTCCTGCTGGCCGGTGGCGCCAGCCTGCCCGGCGGCGCCGACGCCGTCCGGCGCGGGCTCGAAGAGCGCTTGCGCATTGCCGTCGAGCCGGTGGATCCGCGTGGCGCCGCCGCCCTCGTCGATCGCATCGGCGCCGCGCCGGAACTGCTCGACACGCTGGCCCCGCTGGTGGGGCTGTTGCTGCGCGAACGGAAGGTGGCCTAGCGATGCTACGGTCCAACCTTGCCACCCGGCCTTTTTACAACGAGCGCGGCGTCCGCCTCGCGCTCGGCGTGGTCGTGGTGATCGCGATCGGCCTGACGGCGTATAACGGCGTCGAGGCCTGGCGCCTGACCTCGCAGAGCGCCGGCCAACGCCAGGTCGCGGAGCAGAACGAAACCGAGGCGCGGCAACTCCGCGACAAGGCCCGCGTCATCCGCCAGTCGCTCGATCGCGTGGCGCTCGACGCCGTGCAGGCGTCGGCGCGCGAAGCCAACGAGCTGATCGATCGACGCGCGTTCTCGTGGACCGACTTGTTCAACCGTTTCGAGGCCACGCTGCCCGGCGACGTGCGGATCGCCTCGGTCCAACCGCAGACCGACAACGACGGCCGCATGCTCGTGGCCATGAGCGTGGTCGCGCGCCGGGTCGAGGACCTCGATCAGTTCATCGAGGCCCTCGAGAAGACCGGCGCCTTCAGCGCCGTGCTGTCGCGGCAGGAGACGGCCGAAGACGACGGGACCTTGAAGTCGCTGATCCAGGGCTATTACGGTCCGCCACCGTCCGGCGCCACGCCGTCCTCAACCGTCCCGCCGCCGCCGACGTCTGAACCTGGCAAGGCGCCGCCCGCCAACAAGACCCCTGGGGTGATTGCGGACGGCGCCGGAGGGAATCGATGAAGGCGCTCTTCACCGTCGGCGCATCCGTGCCCGTGGCCCGCGTGGTCAGGGACCACCGCAAGTGGCTGTGGCCGCTCGGCGTGGTGATTGCGATCAACCTCGGCGTGTTGGGGCTGGTCGTGCTGCCGCTCGCCGCGTCGGTGGAGAGTGTCGGCCGGCGCGCCGAAGCCGCCGCGCAATCGCTCAAGGAAGCGAAGGCCGACTTCGCCGGCGCCGAAGCCACCCGCGACGGGCAGTCGCAGGCGACCAGGGATCTCGATCGCTTCTACCGGCAGGTGCTGCCCGCCGACGCCGCCGCGGCGCGCCGCCTCACGCACCTGCGCCTGAGCCAGAAGGCGAGGGAGCACAACCTCACGTTCGAGCGCAGTTCCGCGCAGCCGGAATCGCTCCGCGATTCCGAGCTCGAACGGCTCAGGGTCAGCTACGCGCTGGCGGGCAATTACGACGACGTGCGGCAGTTGATCTACGACATCGAGACCGGCGAGGAGTTTGTCGTGATCGACAACATCGTGCTCGCGGAGGGCTCCGACAACAACGCGCCGCTGAAGTTCAACCTCGAGCTGTCGACCTACTACCGGACGGGGCACCATGACCGTTGAGCGGCGTCGATGGCTGATCGGCGGCGGCGTGGTCGCGGTGCTGGCGATGGGCGTGTGGATGCAGATGTCGGCGCGGACGCCGGCGGCGGCCACGGCCGCGGCGCCCGTCCGCGCGGCGCGCGCGACGACGGCGCGGCGGGCCGCC
>JBDTMB010000472.1:0-4701 GCA_039934485.1 Vicinamibacterales bacterium | reverse complement strand
TGGAGCCTTTGCCAAACTGCTTTTCGATCTGCCCGACGGCTACGTCGAGCGCCTTGATTCGTTCCTGTCGTTCGTCTATGGCCATGAGATAAGGGTCCTTTCAGGACAGGATGATCCTAGAAACGCGCCAAGCGAAAGTCAAGCGTAAATCTGTGAAACGATTGGGTCTTGACGGTTCATTTTCAACGGTTTAGGGGAAATAGGGACTTTCGCCTCCTTTTGGGCGGGATCGCAAGGTTTTCAACCTTGCGCTTTGACCGACATGGCGAAAACCTCGTACGCTGAGGCCGATGCCCAGCCCAGTCGGACACCTCCTTGGAGGCGCGATTGTCGGCCTCCTGGTGGAACCGGCCGCGGTTCTGGTGATCGCGATTGCCGGCGCTGCGCCGGACGTGGACTTCCTCTGGGGCCGTCACAACGCCGAAACCCACAGCCTTGGCGCCGCGGTCTTGACTGGTGCGGTGGTTCTGGGCTGGGCGAGATGGGCAAACCTGAAAGTTTGCCCCCACCCCTATCGGCTGGCCCTGGCGGTCACCCTGGCCTGGTCCAGTCACGTGCTCTTTGATTGGCTGGGGTCCGACGACACGCCGCCGCTCGGCGTGATGGCGCTGTGGCCGCTCAACAGCACCTATTACTTCGCGCACGCCTATTTCTTCGAAGCGATCTCGCGGCGCTATTGGCTGTCGAACTTCTGGTCGCACAACCTCTACGCGGTGGCGAAGGAAGTCCTGATCCTTGGCCCGGTCCTCGTCGCGCTTAGAGTATTTCGATCGCGAGCGCTACGCCGTTTCCGCCGCCGAGACACAACGTAGCGACGCCGCGCTTCAGGCCGCGGTCCTTCAGCGCATAGAGCAGCGTTGTCAAAATCTTCGCGCCCGACGCGCCGATCGGGTGACCGAGCGCCACCGCGCCGCCGTTGACGTTGACCTTCGCGGGATCGATGCCGAGCTCCTGCATCACCGCCACCGCCTGCACCGCGAACGCTTCGTTCAGCTCCATCAGGTCGATGTCGGCGATCGACCAGCCGGCCTTCTTCAGCACCTTGCGCGTGGCTTCGACCGGCGTCATCAGCAACATCTTCGGCGCCAGCCCGCTCGTCGCCTGCGCGACGATGCGTGCCATCGGCTTGAGGCCGAGGGACGTCACGCGATCGTCGGCCATCACCACCAGGGCGGCAGCGCCGTCGTTGACCGGCGGCGCGTTGCCGGCGGTGACCGAGCCGTCTTTCCTGAACGCCGGCTTCAGGGCGCGCAGCACTTCTGCGGTGGTGTCCGCGCGCACCGACTCGTCGCGATCGAACACCAGCGGGTCGCCCTTCTTCTGCGGGATCGATACCCTCAGCATCTCCGCGTTGAACTTGCCGGCCGCGTGCGCGGCGGCGGCCTTTTTGTGGCTGTCGGCGGAGTACTGATCCTGCTGATCGCGCGTGACCTTGAAGAGATCCGCCACGGTTTCCCCGGCGTTGCCCATGTGCCAGTTTTCGAACGGGCACCACAGGCCGTCGTGAATCATCAAGTCGAGCACTTGCCCGTGACCCATCCGCAGCCCTTCACGAGCCTTCGGGATGGTGAAGGGGCAGTTGCTCATCGACTCCATGCCGCCCGCCACCGCGATGTCGATGTCGCCGGTCTGGATCCCTTGCTGCGCCAGCATCACGGCCTTGAGGCCCGAGCCGCACACCTTGTTGATGGTGAGCGCGGCCACGTGATCGGCGAGGCCGCCCTTGAGCGCGGCCTGTCGAGCCGGCGCCTGGCCTTCGCCGCCGGTCACGACGTTGCCCATGATGCATTCGTCCACGGATGCCGGATCGATACCCGCCCGCGACACCGCTTCGCGCACCACCATCGCGCCGAGCGCGGGGGCCGCAAAGTCCTTCAAGGTGCCGAGGAATTTTCCGGTGGGGATACGAACCGCAGAAACGATAAGTGCTTCACGCATGATGGCTCCAGTTTATATCGGGCAAACCTAAAGGTTTGCCCCCACTTGCGGTGGGGGACGCCCCCACTTGTGGTGGGGGACGCTTGTGGTGGGGACGAACCTTTAGGTTCGTCCAGAGTCGAAGTGAAGAGTCCTGACCGTACCCGCGCCGAGCAGGTCGTTCATCCGCAGGTGAATAAGCGAGGTGGACTTGCGGACGGCGGCGATCCACGCCGGCGTCTCCGCCTGCACGTGCAGCACGCCCTGGCCGTCCAGCGTCACCGTGGTGGCCCGGCCCACCTCGGGGCCGACGGCCAGCCGCCAGGCGAACGCCACCTTCTCCGGTGTCAACGGGGCGTTCTTGATGACGGCCGCCAGCACGCCGGGCAGGATTTCGCGCGCGGGAATCACGACCATCGAGAATAGCATTTCCTGTTGACAATGCCCGTTCATCGGCCATGATCACGCCATGCAACTGAGACACTTTGCTGTTCTGACTGTCGCCATCGGGTCGGTCGTGGCCACGACCCTTGCCGTCGCGCCAGCCGCGGGTCCGGTCGAGTTCGTGTCGCACGACATCGATCCGAAATTGCCCGGCGCCTATGCGGTGAACATCGCCGACTTCAACAAGGACGGTAAGCCCGACGTCATCGCCAATTCGCTCGCGGTGAAGGAACTCGCCTGGTACGAGAATCCCACGTGGGCCCGGCACGTCATCATCCAGGACACGACCGGCATCGTCAATCAGGCGATGACCGACATCGACGGCGACGGCATTCCGGAACTGGCGTTCCAGAGTTCGTTCGCGATGCAACCCGCCAGCAGCGCCGGGTTCAACTGGATCGCGCGCTATCCCGGCACACCCGATCAGCCGTGGAAGGCCGAGAAGATCGACACGTTTCCCACGTCCCATCACATCGCCTGGGCGGACCTCGACGGCGACGGCAAGAAGGAACTGATCAACGCGCCGCTGCTCGGGCCCAAGGGCGCCGCGCCCACCTACGACCAGGACATCGTCCCGGTGTTTTGGTACAGCCAGAAGGACTGGAAGCGTCACTTCGTGACGGAGAACATTCCCGGCATCATCCACCGCGTGCGTCCGGTGTCGTGGGACAACGACAAACGGCAGCAGATTCTCATCGCCAGTTTTGAGGGCATCGTGCTCTATCGTGCGAAGGGCGCGGGCGACGCGATGACGTTCGAGAAGGTCGTGCTGTCGGCGGGGCATGCGGAGAAGGCGCCGCGCCTGGGCGCGAGTGACGTCGGCGTGGGCGTGCAGGACGGCAAGCGCTTCCTCGCCTCGGTTGAACCGTGGCACGGCAACGAGGTGGTGGTCTACACGGGCAGCGGCACGAAGTGGGATCGCCGCGTGATCTTCGACAAGGTCGCCAGCGGCCACGAAATCGCGGTGGCCGACCTGAACGGCGATGGCCGTGACGACATCATCGCCAACGACAACGCGCGCGGGCCGACCGCCAACAACCCGAACGCCTCGATCGGCGGGGTCCACGTCTTCTATGCGCCCGACAACGCGGCGACGGGGGAGTGGAAATACCAGCGGCTCGACGACAAGGCCGGCATGAACAGCTGCGTGGCCGTGGACCTCAACGCCGATCGGAGGATCGACCTGGTGTGCGGCGGCGCCAGCGGCATCGTCAAGTGGTACGAGAACAAGGGCCGCTAACGACGGAGCCGGTGATTCTCGCCAGTCGCTCGCCGCGCCGCGCGGAACTGCTCGCCGCGGCCGGCATCGCCTTCGAAGTGCTGGCCATCGACGTCGACGAGACGCCGATGGCCGGCGAAGATCCCAAAGCCTACGTGGTGCGCCTCGCGATCGAGAAAGCGTCGCGCGTGGCCGCCGTTCGTCCGGGCGAAGTCGTGCTTGGCGCGGACACCACGGTGGTGATCGATGGGCGCATCCTGGGCAAGCCCACGGACGAGGCGGAGGCCACCGAGATGTTGCGCCTGCTAAGAGGCCGTGTGCACGAGGTCTTCACAGGGGTCGCGATTGCCGGTCCCTCAGGGGTAAGGTCAGCAGTAGAAACCACGCGGGTGTGGTTCGCGCCGATGACAGACGAAGACATCACGAGCTACGTCGACAGCGGCGAGCCGGTCGATCGGGCCGGCGCCTATGCCATTCAGGGCCTGGCTTCACGCTTTATCCCTCGGATCGAGGGCTCCTACACCAATGTCGTAGGGTTGCCAGTGGCACTGGTAAGCAGTATCCTGAAAGGCGAAGTGAGCTAGCGCAAGTCCGACTCCTCCGCGCGCTCACATAGGTTGAATAATATGAAGCACAAAGCGGTCAAGATCGGACTGACGACCCTTGTGGTCGTGATCTCGTTCGGCGGCCTGTTGTATTCGACCCTGGCCGAAGGCACCGAATACTACAAGCACGTCGACGAAGTCATGGGGCAACCCGACAGCTGGTACGGCAAGAAGCTGCAGCTGCATGGCTACGTGGTGCCCAATTCGATCCTGAAGCGGCCCAACAGCCTCGATTACCGGTTCCAGGTGCGGAGCAACGATCAAGTGGTGAACGCCAGCTACACCGGCGTCGTGCCCGACACCTTCAAGAGCGACGCGGAAGTCGTGCTCAAGGGCACGCTCTCCGCCGACGGCTTCCAGGTCTCGCCCAACGGCGTGATGGCCAAGTGCCCGTCGAAATACGAAGCCAAGCCTGGAGCGGCGAAGCCCTCCGGAACTTACTAAGGACATGGCCTCCCTTGGCGTCGTCCTGCTGCTGCTGGCCTTTGTCATCGCGGCCTACTCGGTGGCTGCGTC
>JBDTMB010000471.1:0-4719 GCA_039934485.1 Vicinamibacterales bacterium | reverse complement strand
CGAAGGGTTCAACTTCACCGGCTGCGCCAGGGCGCCGTTACCAGCCGTGTCCCAGGCCGCAAACCGCACCCACTTCTTGCCGGCGGCATCGAACGGGATCTCGAAATGCCTGGCGCCCATCGCCGGCAGATCCGTGGTGGAAATCACCTGGCGGTCGGACTTCGTGCCGTCGCCCCAGATCACTTCGACGAAGTTGAGCGGGAACGTCCACTCGACATCCGCGACGATGACGCGTTTGTCGCCGGTGCCCCTGACGCTGTAGCTCGGGATGAGGACTTCACCGGAACTGACGAAGGAGTCGCCCCGCATCAGCGCCTGTACGACGAGCGCAGAATCATCGGGACCCACCGGGCGATCGAGCTTCACGTAGGTCACGGGAGAAGTGGAGTAGATGTCGTCGCCGGGCTGCTGGTGGCGGACTTCGGAAATCGACAGGATGTACTTGGGTGGGATCGGCTTGTTCGCCACCCAGTTGTTCATGTCATCGAACAGCGGCAGGCAGCGATACTCGCAGAGCCGCACCTCCGATCGATCGAGCCCCATCCCCCATCGGAAGCCGACGCCCTGGTAGTGGGGGTCGTTGAAGAACGGCAAGTCCTTCACCGAATCCGGATAGCCTGTTGACCCCTTCGTGCGGGGATGCGGCATGTTGATGAGCATGTCTTCACGCCGCGCCATCTCCATGAGGTCGTCGGCACTGCCAAGGTGATAAATCTTGCCGTACTGCTTGCTCTCTTCCACCAGGGCCTGGCCCGCGGCACGGTTGCCGACCCAGTAGACGGGATGAGAGAAGAGCAGGTCCGTGTGACCGCCGAGCGGGCTCCCGTAGTACTCCTGGCTCGGCATCACCAGGAATCCGGTGTCCGAATGCCGGCGTGCGCCCTCAATGGCGCTGTAGCGAACCTGCAGGGGATCGCCGCGCGGGCGTTGCGGCCCCGCTCCGCCGGGGCCACCGCCGCCAGGGCCACCGCCGGCCGGCGGCGGCTCGGCCGCCGGTCGCGTGGCAGCGGAGATCGGCTTCCCGCCGGGGAAGGTGGCACCGTCGGGTGTCGGCTCGCCGCCGCCGCCCATGATCGAATCGACCTGGCTGACGATGTTGATGCCCAGTGCCTTCAATGCGACCAGATCGGGTATGTCGGCATCGAGGCCCGCCTGCAACAGGCGTTGACCCAGATCCATGTGGTAATGATGATTCATCACCTGATAGCCGACCAGTGGCTTGTAATGGTCGCCGTGCGTAAACGCCATCGCGGCGTCGTAAGTGGCCGGGGCCGCTTCCGCGCTCGGGTACAGGAACACCGTCATCCGCTGCATCGACCCGGGGCGCGCACTGTAGAGCGCGAAGTTGGCCGGGTTCTCCGACTCGTGCTCCTTTTCGGCCTGGCGAATGCCGAAGGAGAACGTGCCGTCGCTCTCTTTCTTGTAGAAGTTGTAGCCGAGGTTGATCGCGATCTCGCGCGCCCAGAAGAACGTGTGCGGCGGCGAAAACGCCGCGATCGAACCCGCCGCGCCCCGTTCTGCGATCACGACGCGGCCGGTGGTGGCGAGCGGCACTTCCTGTTCGTTTGCCGCGCCGCCGAATCGGTAGTCCTGCCAGTTGTTGGCGATGTCCCGCCACGCCACGCGAGAGCCCGAGGCAGTGCTCAGGCCCTTGAGGCCGGCCGTGTACTTGTAGGCCACCCATGGCTTTGGTGTGCTCGCCACCACGTCCTGTTGGATCAGGTTGCTGCCCTTGAACACCGAATACTGCAGGGCCCCGGTGAAGACGCCGAGCTGCACGCCGGGAAACGTGACCTCGAGGCGCAAACCGTTGGTCTTGACGTCGCAACTCGTCACCCGGAAAAACGCGGCCGCGCGCGTGATCTCCTCCGACTTGCGGGGCAGGCCCGGCTGGTTCGCGACGCCGGCCGCCGGCGGCGGGTTACCCGGGCGCCCGGTTGGTTCCGACAGTTCGAGCGGAGCATCCCAGAACGGCTCCCATCGAAAGCGATCGACGATGTCGGCGGTCAGTTCGACGCCAAGGCCGCGCAGCGGCGTCATCTGCTGGTTGCTCATGCGCCGGAGGCCCGAGACCACGCGAACGTCCGGCGTGGCATTCGAGGCCAGCACGCCCCACTGGCCGCCGCTCTTGCGGACGGCGAGTTCCTGGATGGTGGGCGCGCCGGACACCAGCGTGAAACGCATGCGTAGTTCCTGCCCGCGGTCGCCTTCCCAGGTCAGCGTCAGCGCGTTGTCCGCGACGGTTGCGGCAAGGCCAGGCATTGGTTTGTAGCCAGTGAGTGTGCAGGTGAGCGGATCGGCGTAGGCGGTGGAAACAGTCAGGAACAACCAAGACGCGGCGACAGCGGCTTTCATCAAAACCTCCAGAATTCGACACACTATCGGCGGATTATCGCGGCGCCCGGCGCGAACGGTTGTCGTAAGATGTCGCGAACAGGCGACCGGTCGAGTGAGACCGGTCTAACAGCTCACGCAGCGATGGTTGTTCTTGGCGCCGAGGCTTTCGAGCAATGCCACCGTCTCGAGAAACGGTTGCACGCGCTCGACGGGGCCGTTGGCCATGTCGACGGTGGTTTGGCCCGAGCGGGAAACAGCCTTGACGTCGGCCCCCTTCGAGACCAGGTAACGAATCAGGTCGTTGTCACCACGCGACGCCGCGTGATGGAGCGGCGTGTAGCCATTGTGGTCGCGCGCGTTGACGTCGGCGCCCAACACTTCGACGAGGAACTTCACGGCGGGCACCCAGCCGTCGGGCACATGACGGTGCGTGTTGCCGGCGAAACCCAAGCCATAGCCCACGCCTGAAGCAGCGTGGATCGGCGCCACCGCGGGCCCGCCCATCGGGATCGGCGGCAGGCCCGAACGATCGGGCCCGCTCATGCTCGGACCGCCCTCTTCGGCGCGCTCCGGCACCTTCGACGTCCGGATCTCAGGGTCCGCCCCGTACTTGAGCAACATGGTCATGGCCGGCAGGTCGAGGGTGTACGCCGCCAGCCAGAACGGTGTCGCGCCCGTGCGATCGACGCCGAGCAAGTCGCGATTGTAGGTGGTGTACCAGAGCGACTTGGTCAGCCGCGCATTCGGATTGGCCCCCGCCTTGAGAAACGCTTCGGCCAATTCGAGGTAGCCGATCTGCTGCTGCATGTAGTGGGCGGGCTGCGGGTGACGCGCCTTGGGCGCCCACTGCATGTTCAGCACGCCATAGAGCGGGGTGGCGCCGGCATCACTCGAGATGTTCACGTCCGCTCCGCGCGCGAGCAATTTCGCGGCGAGGTCGAAATGCCCGTTGATGGTGGCCATCAGCAACGGGCTGGTGTGATCCGAGGCGCTGACCTGATTGATGTCGGCGCCGGCGTCGGCCAGCGCCGCCGCAGTTTCTTCGAAGCCTTCACGGGCGGTGAGGAGCAGGGCCGTGAGCCCGCCTTGCCGGCCGACCAGTTCGGCGTAGCCGAGCGGTTCCGGCTCGTTGCCCGAGGTGTCTCCACCGCGTGCCGCACGCGGCGCCGCTGGCGCCCCGGCCGGTGCGTCCTTGGCACGCGCCGCGGCAAGTTCCTTCTGGATGGCCGCCACGCGCGCATTGCGCACACGGCTCTCGGCGTTGTCTTCACGATTGCGCTGGGCAAGGTCCACGACCGTGCCCGCGGCGCGGACATCCGCACCACGCGCCACCAGCAATTTCACCACTTCCGTGCGTCCGGCCCCGGCCGCAAACATGAGCGGGGTCTGACCCCATTGCGGCTCCCGCACGTTGACGCCGCTGCCGGCATCAAGCAGGATCGCGACCGCTTCGCGGTTGCCGCCTTCGGCCGCAAGGTGGAGCGGTGTGACCCCGGTGGTCGTCAACGCGTTGACGTCGGCCTTCGCATCGACCAGCCGGCGAATGACTGCCGGATGACCGCCCTTCGCCGCCACGTGCAGCGGCGTGTAGCGGCCGATCCGCGTCTCGGCGCGAGGATTGGCTCCGGCGGCCAGCAGCATCGCGGCGATGTCCTGGTTGCCACGCTCGGCGGCCCAATGCAGTGCCGTCATGCCGTCGCCCTGCGCCAGCTGGACGTCGCCCTTCTGCTGGATCAGGGTGCGGACCGCCGTCACATCGTCGCGCATTGCCGCGTCGGCGACGGGCGAGCCGCCCACGCGCGCGAGCGGCGCGGCTCCGAGCAGCAGTGCGGTCACGCAAACCAGGCCGGTGAGATTGAGGCGGCGATCAATGACCATGTGTCAACTCCCAGAAGTCGCGAAAACCTACACCAGCGACAATGTGCCCGTCGAGTCGCCGAACTGCGTCAACTCCGTCAGACCGAGCGCGTGTGACACGGTCAGCATCGCGTTGGCCATCGGCGTCCCGGCTTCGGCCCGCACGTGGCGGTTGCCCGGCAGCTGACCCTGGGCGCCGCCCAGGACGATCAGCGGGCACCGCTTGTGGTTGTGGACGTTGGCATCGCCCATCGGCGAGCCGTAGACGATCAGGCTCTTGTCGAGCAGCGAGGCGTCGCCGTCCTGGATCGACTGGAGCTTCTGCAGGAAGTAGGGCAGCAGGCTGACGTGGTACTTGTTGATCAGGCTGAAGTCGGTGATGTTGGCCGGCTTGTTGCCGTGATGCGACGCGGGGTGGAATCCCTTGGGGACGCCGCTTTCGGGATAGACGCGGCTCGAGGCGTCGCGGCCCATCTTGAACGAGAACACGCGGGTGACGTCGGCCTGGAAGGCGAGCGCCTGCAG
>JBDTMB010000470.1:0-4729 GCA_039934485.1 Vicinamibacterales bacterium | reverse complement strand
CAACGCGGCCAGGGTGTCCGCGGTTTCGCCCGACTGGGTGATCGCCACGGCGAGCGCGTGCGCGCTCATGATCGGATCGCGGTAACGGAATTCGGATCCGTAATCCACTTCCACCGGCAGCTTGGCGAGCTGCTCGATCATGAATTTGCCCACGAGCGCGGCGTGCCACGAGGTGCCGCACGCCAGCAGGGTCAGCTTGTCGATGCCCTTGAGGTCGGCGGCCGAGATCCCGATTTCGTCGAGAAACACGCGGCCTGAATCGAGCGACACGCGGCCGAGCACGGTCTCGCGCACGGCGTTGGGCTGCTCAAAGATCTCCTTGAGCATGAAGTGCTTGTAGCCCGCCTTTTCGGCGGCAATGGGATCCCACGTCACGCGGGTCGGCGTGCGAACCACCGTCTTGCCGTCGAGCGTGCGGAATTCCACGCCGGTCTTGGTGACGATGGCCATTTCGCGGTCGTCGAGGAACACCACATTCCGCGTGTGGCTCAGGATGGCCGGGACGTCGGAGGCCACGAAGTATTCGCCGTCGCCGAGACCCACGACGATCGGCGGGCCGTTGCGCACGGCAACCAGCTTTTCCGGATCGTCGGCGGAGAGCAGGACCAGCGCGAACAGGCCGCGGACGCGCGCCATGGCGCGCAGCACCGCGTTTTCCAGGCCGTCGCCTTTCCATTCCTTCTGCACCAGGTGCGCCACCACCTCGGTGTCGGTCTCGGATTCGAAGCGGTGTCCCTCGGCGAGGAGCTCTTTCTTGATCTCGAGATAGTTCTCGATGATGCCGTTGTGGACGACCACGATCCGGCCTGAGCCGTCGCGATGCGGGTGGGCGTTTTCTTCGGTGGGGCGGCCGTGCGTCGCCCAGCGGGTGTGCCCGAGCCCGTAGAGGCCCGACAGCGGCTCCCGCTGGATGGATTGTTCGAGGTTGGCGAGCTTGCCGGCGCTGCGGCGAATCTCAATGCGGCCGTCATGCACGACGGCAATGCCCGCCGAGTCGTAGCCGCGATACTCCAACCGCCGCAACCCATCGAGGATGATGGGCACGACGGGCTTCGGACCGATGTATCCAATGATGCCGCACATATCAGTAAGTTAAAGGCAGAAGGCAGAAGGCAGAAGGCAAAAAGGTCATCAGTTCTTCCTTGTGCCTTTTGCCTTTTGCCTTTTGTCCACCCAGCCCTCTTTGTTTTCCTGCCTGGAGCGGGCGATGGCGAGCGCGCCGGCCGGGACTTCGTGTGTAATCGTCGAGCCGGCGGCGATATAGGTGCCGTCGCCGATGGTCACCGGCGCGACCAGCGTGCTGTTGCTGCCGACGAATGCGTCCTGGCCGATCACCGTCTGGTGCTTCTTCTCCCCATCATAATTGCAGGTGATGGTTCCGGCGCCGACGTTGGTCCGTGCGCCGATGGTGGAGTCCCCAAGGTAGGCCAGGTGGTTCGCCTTGGCGCCCTTGCCGAGCGAGGTGTTCTTCAACTCCACGAAGTTGCCGACGTGCGCGTCCTCGCCAACCCTGGAGCCCGGCCGCAGGTGCGCGAAGGGCCCCAGTGTGGCGCCGGCCTCGACCACCGTATCGGTGATCACGGTGTGATTGCGCACCGTCACGCGATCGCCGAGGGTGGAGTTGACAAGGCGCGCGCCCGAGTGAATTTCACAGGCGCTGCCCACCTTCGTCGACCCCTCCAGCGTCACGAACGGATGCAGCACCGTGTCGGCGCCGACGACGACATCGGCATCCACGTAGGTGGTGGCCGGATCCACGAGCGTGACGCCCGCGGCCATCAATTCTTCGTTCTTCTGCTGGCGTACCATGCTGCTCACCTCTGCGAGTTCCGAGCGGCTGTTGATGCCGCGGATTTCCTCTGCGCGTTCGACCGTCCACGTGGTGACGGGACGCTTGTGCTTGCGAAAGATCCCGACCAGGTCGGGCAGGTAGTACTCGCCTTGGGCGTTGGATTTGCCGATGCCCTCGAGGGCGTCGAAGAGCGGCGCGAGATCGAACGCGTAAATGCCCGAGTTGATTTCCTTGAGCTGCTTCTGCGCCGGCGACGCGTCGCGCTCCTCGACGATCTTGCTGATTCGCCCGGCGGTGCGGACAATCCGGCCGTAACCAAACGGCCGCGTCATCTTCGCGGTGACAACGGTGCAGGCGGCGGACGATTCGGCGTGCGTGTTGACGAGCGCCTGCAGCGTCGCAGTGGTGAGCAGCGGCACGTCGCCCGAGAGCAACACCGCGGTGCCTTCCTTGCCGCGAAGCAGGGGCGCGGTTTGCAGCAGGGCGTGGCCGGTCCCCAGCTGTTCGGTCTGCTCAACGAATTGCACGTGGCGTCCGGCCGCCGGCGTCTCCATCGCCTTTTTCACCTCGTCGGCGCCGTGCCCGACGACGATGGTGGTGCTGAGGGGCGAGAGGGCATCGGCCGTTCGAACGACGCGCTCGATGAGGGAAAGGCCGCCGATTTGATGCAGGACCTTCGGCGCCCGGGATTTCATGCGGGTACCCTTTCCCGCGGCAAGTATGACGACGTGGAGGTTATCCACGGCTGGGCTGATCCTTTTTCAACTCACCTAATTTGACACGTTCGAGGGCATCGTAGACCTGTTTCGTGCTGAGGTGGAGCTGTTCGGCGACCAGGCGGGCGGAGTCGCGTTTTGTACCAGCCCCGCCAGTTTCTGTTATTTGACCAAAACAATCAGCTATCGACTGGTCCGAAACGTCTTTCTCTGCTAGGCCAACGCTCTCGCCTGGGGGCAGGATCAACGTGAACTCCCCAATTGGTTGGTCAAATACCTTAATTAGTTCAACCGGCGAGCCCATAACGAGCTCTTCATGGAGCTTCGTTAGTTCTCTGGCGATCAATATTGGTCGTTCAACCAATAACGACAACTCCTGGAGGGTCTTCAACAGCCTGTGCGGGGCCTCGAAGAAGACCATTGCCTGGTCCTTGCTCCGCTCAACCAGAGACTTAAACCATTGTTTTCGGTCTTTTGACTTAATTGGCGCGAAGCCCATGAAAGCAAAGCCATTGGATTCAATCCCGGCCGCCGACATCGCCGCAATCACCGCGCTGGGACCGGGAATCGGTTCAACTCGAATCCCCGCAGTCCGTACCGCCGCCACCAACTGGGCGCCGGGATCGGAAATGCCCGGTGTTCCGGCATCCGTCACCAGGGCAATGGAGTCTCCGGCGAGTAATCGACTGATGAGCTTAGGCGCGCGGACGCGCTCGTTGTGTTCGTGCACGCTCAGGATGGGCGTGTGAATGTCGTAGTGCCGAAGCAGGTTGCCCGTCCGCCGCGTGTCCTCCGCCGCGACCAGGGCCACCTCCCTGAGGACCCTCAGCGCGCGAAGCGTGATGTCCTCGAGGTTGCCGATGGGCGTGGCCACCACGAACAGGGTCCCGGACATCTGGAGATTTTAATGTACCATTGCGGGATGTCCTCTCTCTCGTGAGGGCGGCTGAGTATGCATGCACGCTGCTGAACCCTTGCCCCACTTCGTTGATGACTTCCTCAGTTATCTCTATGAGGTTCATCCCACGGCCGCCACCATGGACGGGATCCACGTCCACGATGATCTGGTCGAAGACTTTCGCCGCAGCGCGATTGACACCCACCTGAGCGCGCTCGCGGGCTTCGCCCGCCGCCTCGACGCCATCCCGGTGGCGGCGTTGCCGCTCAAGGAGCAGGTCGAGCACGCCATCGTCCAGGCCAACATCCGCGCCCGCCAGTTCGAGATCGAGGAAGTGCGCTCGTGGGAGCGCAACCCGCACGTCTACGCGGACATCATCGCCTCGAGCCTCGCCGTCCAGGCGATCTTCACCTATTCGCCGGAGACCGAGCGTGCCCGCCGCGTCCTGTCGAAGCTCCGGCAGGTGCCGCGCCTGGTCCAGGCCGCGCGCGACAACATCAAGGAGCCGCCCGCGATGTTCGTCAAGGTCGGCATCGACACCTGGCGCGGCGCCATGTCGTTCATCGACACCGACCTGCCGCGCGCCTTCTCGGGCGTCGACGACCTTCACCTGCTTGGCGACCTCGCCGACGCGTGCACCGAAGCGGTGCAGACGATGGGCGCCTACGTGGCCGATCTCGAGAACGACATCCGGCCGAAGGCCAAGGGATCGTTCCGTCTCGGCCGCGAGAAGTTCGAGCAGAAGCTGCGGCTGGACGAGGGCATCACCCTGCCGGTCGATCGCCTGCTGGCGATTGCGACGCGAGAACTCGCGGCCACACAGGAAGAGTTCCGCACCGTCGCAGGCCGGAGCAATGGCGGCGACCCCGTGGCCGTGTGGCGCGCCGCCAAGCAGAAGCACCCCGAGGCGGGCGCGTTAATCGCCACGGCGCGCGGACAGCTGGACGAACTGCACACGTTTCTCTCGCGCAATCCCGTCGTCGGGATTCCCGACAGCGCCGGCGTCACCGTGGCGCCAACCCCCGAGTTCTTCCGCTGGTCGTCGGCCAGCATGTGGACACCGGGTCCGTTCGAGCCCAAGCCGTCGCGCGCGCTGTACTACCTGACCGACGTCGATGAGTCCTGGTCCGAGGCGCGCAAGCTCGAACACCTGCGCGACTTCAACCTGCCGACGCTCTGGACGATCTCGATTCACGAGGTCTATCCCGGCCACTTCACGCACTATCAACACTTACGCCGCGTCGACTCCAAGGTGCGGCGCTCGACGCTGTTCGCGCCGGCGTCGTACATGGAAGGCTGGGCGCACTACTGCGAGCAGATGAT
>JBDTMB010000469.1:0-4743 GCA_039934485.1 Vicinamibacterales bacterium | reverse complement strand
GTCGGGTTGCCACTACCGGACGAGGCCGTTCTGGCGCTGGCGGGCGTCCTCATCGGCCAAGGCCGGCTCCATCCGGTGACGGCGGCGG
Source organism: Vicinamibacterales bacterium (assembly GCA_039934485.1). Taxonomy (GTDB): domain Bacteria; phylum Acidobacteriota; class Vicinamibacteria; order Vicinamibacterales; family UBA2999; genus 12-FULL-67-14b. The sequence continues at coordinate 4,655 of JBDTMB010000469.1, read as the reverse complement.
CTGCCGCCATCGGAGGCGCGGTGACTGGGATCACCTTGAGCTACGGACTCGGACGATTCGCGGGGCTGCCTCTCCTCCGGCGCTACCGTTCACGACTTCACGTGGACATGGCCGTTGTCGCCCGTGTCGGGACCTGGTTCGACAGAGCTGGAAAGTGGCTGTTGACCGGCGGCTACTTCATTCCCGGGGTTCGCCATGTCACGGCGATCATCGCCGGCGCCGCGAAACGTATCTGCACGTCCGGCGACGCTGAAGCACTTGCGGAATAGCCGGAGCGGCCACTGCTACGAACTGCGCGGTTGGTCGCCGTGCATGGTCACGACGACGTTCTGTTACGGAAATGAATCTCGATCTGCGCCGCGTCGAACCTTCATGGCCTACTCGACAGATCGAACTCGGCCCTCGTGCTGCCGCTGAGCGCACCCAGGCAGCCATGGGGGCCCCTTCCGAGACGCGCCCACCGGCAGCCTGTCGCCAACTCTTGTGCTGGTCTTATGCCGACGGACGAAAGTCCCGTGTTCTGGTGCAATTCGTGAAAGGGCGCCTCGGTTCGGGACCGAGAGGCCGCTGGTTCGAATCCAGTCGCCCCGACCACAAATCAGAAAAAAAAAGGCCTTCGATCGACCGTCATGGTCGGCTGAAGGCCTTTTTTATTGCGACGCGCTTCCCGTGAGCTTACCCCTTGCCGCCCTTACGGCCTGGAGCACCGGGCTTCCCGCCCCCCTCGTCATTCGACGGATTGTGGTTGTTCGAGTTGCCCGGATCGCAACCCTCGGGTCCGTTGCCCACGCCCTGGTTGCACTTGTCCTTCTCGTGGCCACCACCGTTGCTACCGCCGCCTCCGGTCGCCTGGCAAGCAAGGACAGTGGAGTTACTGAACGTCACGGCGCCTGTCGGCGCCAGGGTCGTGCCAGTCCCGCCCGCCAGGGCATCTCCATAGAAGGTCCCACCGGTGGTCGTGATGTCCGCGCCTGCGAGAATGGTCCCCTGGAAGAACGACGTCGTCATGGTCGCAGCCTCGGCCACCCACCAATACACGTTGCACGACTCCGCGCCGTGGATCCGGTTCACCGTGAAACTCGTGCCCGTCAGCGCGCCGGTCGGGACGTTTCCGGTGGTCCCGACGATGAACAGCCAGGTAGCGTTCGCGTTGCCTTGCGCGTCGAGCGTCAGCGTTCCGGTCTTCGCGACGGCGTCGACACAGTAGACACCGGGGGTGAGCGTCACGCCCGCGAGCGTGCCCGTCAGGGTCTGGTCGCAAGGCGGGGGATTGAACTGGATCGCGCCGTAGGCGCCGAGGAAGTCGGCGTACGCCGCCGTGGCGTTCGTATCGACGGTCCCGGTTATCGTGCAACCGGTGTTGGTGAAGGTGCCGGGGGCCACGACGCCCACGTCTCCAGTGACGGTGGAGGTGGTACAGGTGACCGCTCCGGTGGCCGGACCGCCAGCCAGTGCCGCGAAGCCTGACGCCGAGCCCAGCAACGGAGCGAACGCGGCCGCCAGCCCCGTGAAGGGGATATAGAGAAGGGCGACGAACGGAACAACGAAGAGTAGCCGATTGATCAGGCGCCTCCGAAAGATCTTACGAATCATGGAACCTCCAGGAATCACACAGCGAGAAAGGGAGGTTGCGCCGAGGGTCGGGAAACCACCGCACGCCGTGTGTATGAGCAAGTGTAGAAGGGCCGGGCGAGTCCCCCTGTCTCGTTGTGAACAGCTCGATCTCCCACGCCGGGCAGAATTTCCGGAAAGGATGTGGTCAGAATTTTCGGAATCCACTCGCTGGAAACTTCCCAGTCCACAATGAAAAGGTCCCCACAGGCCTACGTCGTCGGCGGACCCGTGCGGCCAGTGACGACGCTGACGGTGCGAGATCTGGGTTCTATGCCGACGAAACGCGCAGTCAGGACTCGATGTACCCATGGCGCGATAATTGCAATCCATGGGCTACGAAAACGACGCCGGGGGGCGACGCCGTCATGTGCGATGCCCTCCCGATGACGCTCGAAGGCATTCGGTTTCTTCGGCGGAACCCGACGGTCCCCGCGCAGACAGAGGCGATTATGCAGAACCACAGTGTGGATGTATCGAACAGTCACGAACCCGCTGCCGGCGTGTTCGCCGAGAACCGCTTTCCGGTGGCGGCTTCTCCGCGCGGCGGACGCGCGATGGGCATGTCCAGGCGCGCATCGAGTCCCACGCCAGCGAGTTCGTTCGATTGGGCGCGCGTCATAACGCACAGGATCGAATATGCCGCAAGCGCGATCATAGCGTCCCAAGGCGAACCGGCCTTGACCGTCATGTTCGTCGAGCGAGGAGCCGTGCGCTTGTCGGTGCTCTCGCCCAAAGGGCAAGAAGGCGTGATCGGGGTGCTCGAGGCCGGCCACTTCTTCGGTGAAAGCTGTCTCGCGGGGCAGCCGACGCGAACAGCGACGGCGACGGCCATGGTGCCTTGCACGATTCTGGCCGTCGAACGGCAGGAGATGAAGCGTCAACTCCAAACCCAACCCGCATTCGCGGATCGATTCCTTGCGCACCTCCTGAAGAGGAACGACCGCATCGAGGCCGATCTTGTCGATCAGCTCTTCAACTCCGGTGAAAAGCGGCTGGCACGGACCCTGTTACTGCTGGCCCGATACGGTGAGCGGGGGGCGTCTCACCGCGCGATTACGGGAGTGTCTCAGGAAATCCTCGCGGAGATGGTCGGCACGACGCGATCGCGTGTCAACGCCTTCATGAACGGATTTCGGAAACGCGGATTCATCGACTACAGCGGCACGGGTAGCGTGGAGATTCACGACTCCCTCCTGAGCGTCGTATCACGCGGCTGATGGACGTCGGCTCCTGCGTGGGCCGCTGGTTCGAATCCAGTCGCCCCGACCATCTTTCACAGGAAGGCCCGACAAATCGGGCCTTTTTTTCTGTACGATGTGCTTCCTGACACCACGACAAGGGGAACCACATGACCGTGCCCGCCATGCCTTCCGCAGAGATCGTGTTCGATACGCTGTTTGCCTACCAGCGGTCGGCGGCGCTGAAAAGCGCCATCGAGCTGGACGTGTTCACGGCAATCGATGGCGGCGATCACACCGCCGCAACGATTGCGACACGGAGTGGGGCATCCGAACGTGGCATGCGGATCCTGTGCGACTTTCTGGTGACGATCGGACTGCTGGTCAAGTCACAGGGTCGATATGATCTGACGCCGGAATCGGCAGCGTTCCTCAGCAAGCAATCGCCGGCTTATCTCGGCACCACCGCACGGTTCCTCTTGCGGCCGGAGTTGAAGCACAATTTCGAGGCGCTGACCGAAGCCGTCCGCCGCGGCGGCGTCGCGCCATCTGCCGACAACACCGTCGCCGATGAGAACCCGATTTGGATCGAGTTCGCGCGCTCGATGGGACCGATGATGGTGCCGGCCGCGCAGGTCATTGCGGATCTGGTGGCGGGAACCGCGGGCCCGCTGAAGGTGCTCGACATCGCCGCCGGTCATGGCCTGTTCGGCATCACCATCGCCCAGCGTAATCCGCTCGCTCAGATTGTCGCTGCCGATTGGCCGTCGGTGCTGACAGTCGCCAGCGAGCACGCCCACGCCGCCGAGGTCCAGGACCGCTATCGTACGTTGCCCGGAGATGCCTTCAAGGTGACCTTCCCGGACGGTTTCGACGTGGCGCTGGTGACCAACTTCCTGCACCATTTCGATCCGCCGACGTGCACGAGTTTTCTGAAGAAAGTGCATGCCGCGCTGGCGCCGGGCGGCCGCGTCGTCGTACTCGAATTCGTGCCGAATCCTGATCGCGTGTCGCCGCCAGTGCCAGCCCGCTTCAGCCTGTCGATGCTGGCCGGGACGCCGGCCGGCGACGCCTACACGTTCGCCGACCTGCAGCACCAACTCGAAGCGGCCGGATTCCGCAGCGTCTCCGCGCACGCCTTGCCGACACCCGAGACGGTCTTGCTGGCGCTGAAGTGAGGCCAGGATCGCCTCAGACGATCAGGCCTGGCTTGAGAGCGGGACGGCCGGCGCCAGAGGTGCCGGCCGACCCGCACGCATGCGGCCGAGCGCCCACATCAGGATCGAGTTGATGAGCGGCGCGGCGCACAGCACCAGAAGCATGTCCTGCGCCGACCATCCCAGTCCAAGCAGCGCGCCGCCGAGCAGCGCGCCCGCGACATTGCCCAAGCGGCCAAAGCCGGTGGCCCATCCGGCGCCGGTCGATCGGATGGCCGTGGGATAGATCGCACCCGGCAGCGCGCTGATGCCCAACTGCGATCCACCGGTGCCGAATCCAAACCCCAGGATGAACACGCTGAGGCTCGCGACCGAGAGCCTGGCCACGCCGGTGACCATGATGCACACGCCGCCGAACAGCAGCATCAGCGTGAGGACCCGCTCGATCCCGTAACGCCCGATCGCCGCAGCGCTCAGAAACGCCGCGATGATCGCGCCGAAGTAGAACATGCTCGTCGCGAGAATGGCGCCTTCGGAGGTCGCTCCCATGTTGCGAAGCATCAATGGCAGCCACGAGTTCACGAAGAAGATCGTGAGCAGGTTGAGAAAGTTGATCGCCCACAGCAAGGTCGTCGGACCGGCAACACCGGGGCCGAACAGCGCGGCGCGGCTGCCGACGGAAGCGGTGGCCGTCCCCCTTGGCGGC
>JBDTMB010000468.1:0-4746 GCA_039934485.1 Vicinamibacterales bacterium | reverse complement strand
TACAACAACATCGAGGCGCTGAACCAGCAGTACTACTCGCAGTGCCTGCAGATCCTGATCGAATCGATGGAGCTCTGTCTCGAGGAAGGGCTCGGCGTCTTGGAGTCGGGTTACGAGATCGAGTTCGACATCGACGCGCTTCTCCGTATGGACTCGGCCACGAAGATGAAGACCGTGACGGACGGCATCAAGGGCGGGGTCTACACACCAAACGAAGGCCGCACCGCGTTCAACAAGAAGCCGCTGCCCGGCGGTGACACGGTGTATCTGCAGGAGCAGGATCATTCCCTGAAGTGGCTGGCCGAGCGTGACGCGCAGGGTCCGCCGCCGAAGCCGGTACCGATGGCGCCTCAGCCGTCGCCTGCGCCTGCCGCGCCTCCCGCGCTGCCTCCCGCGAAAGACTTCGCGATCGACAGTGCCGAACTGCTGGTCGTCGTCATGAAGGGGCTCGAAGCCGAGGTTGCGGCATGACCGAGACAGAGAAACTCGGCGCCGTCATTGTGACCGCCGTCAAGGCTGCGCAGGCACCGCTTCTGAAGGAGATCGGACGCCTCACCGCGCAGGTCGAGACGCTGGAACAACGGGAGCCGGTCATCGGTCCGGCTGGCGAGAATGGCCTCGACGGCCGGGCCGGCATCGACGGGAAAGATGGCTCACCGGGCCCACCAGGGCCGCCAGGCGAGAAGGGCGAGCCGGGCGCGCCAGGGCCGGCAGGGCGCGGCCTGGTCGGCGAGCGCGGGGCGGATGGCCCGATCGGGCCTTCTGGCGAAAAAGGTGAGCCCGGCCGAGACGCCGACGGCGCGTTAGTGGCCGCCTTAGAACAACGGATCGCCGGTGTCGAGACGCGACTAGCCGACTTGCCGACCGAGCTGCCGGCGGATGAACTGTCGCACGCTTTTGCGGATCTGCTGCGCAAGGAGCTCCCCGAGCTCGCGGCGCCGGTCCGCATGCAGAAGCGAGTCGTGCGGGACAGCCAGGGGAAGGTCGAGCGCGTCATCGATGAGCCCGTGATGGAGCAAGGAGTCTGATGGCGGCTTTCAATAAGTTCAATCAGTTCGTTGAGGATCTGGCGAAGAAGGTCCACAACCTCAACACCGATTCGCTGAAGGTCCTGCTGACCAACGTCGCACCGGTGGCCGGCAACGCCGTCAAGGCCGACCTGACGGAAATCGGTGCCGGCAACGGCTACACGGCCGGCGGGAACGCGGCGGCGTTCAGCAGCGGCGCGCAGACGAGCGGGACCTACAAGCTTGTGCTCACGGACCCGACCGCATGGACGGCGGCCGGCGGCACGATCGGCCCGTTTCGGTACGCGGTCCTCTACAACGATACGCCGACGTCTCCGGCCGATCCGCTGATTGGCTGGTGGGACTACGGATCGTCGATCACGCTGCAAATTGGCGAGACGTTCACGGCCGACCTTGACCAGTCGGCGGGAGTGCTGACCCTTGCGTAATTTTCACCACCGGCCGTGGACACAATCGCCAGAGGGCAAGCTGTGGATGGCGGACGGCTTGTTCTACAACGACATTCGCGAGCCGTTCCTGACGGTGCCGCCGACAGCGGTGACGTTGGCGGCGACCGCGAAAGCCCTGTATCCAGCGGCGAACTTTCCCACGCTCGGCGGCCAGTACTTTGCGCGCCCAGGTAAGAAAGTCAAGATCCGCCTCTTCGGGATCATCACCACCGCCGCCACGCCAGGTAACGGCAGCTTCAACGTCTACTACGGCACCGGCGCCGATGCGAATGGCGTCGCGCTGGTGACCGGCACACCGGTGGCGCTGACCGCGAACCAGACCAACGTGACGTGGGTCATTGAACTGATCGTGACGTGCATCACGACCGGATCATCCGGCACCCTGCGATGCACGGGATGGGCGCATTTCAACGAGGCGGTCTTGGCGCCGATGCAAATGCTGCCAACCACGGTCGGCGGCGTGTCGGCGGCGTGCGACCTGACGGCAGCACTCATTCTCAGCGTGCAGTTCCTGCGCTCCGGGTCCACTGCGGAGACGATGCAGACATTGGAGATGGAGGTTACGGCGCTCAATTAGCGCCTTTCCCTTATGCCTCGGCCGCTGTTGTTTCCGATCTCTGGTCTACGTCTCATGCGAGGCGGCGGTGCGCCCTTGGGCCAGTCGCCGTGGATGGGCGCGGGGATGCCGCTATTGCCGGTGACGCGCCGGATCGCTGGCATCACCCGCGATAGCACGGGTGCGCCGTTAGGTGGCGTCTCGGTCCTGTTATATAGCGCCGTCATCTTCACGTTGATTTCGTCGCTGATCTCGGACGACAACGGCAACTTTGTCTTTTCTCGGCCGTCAAACGACAACACACCGTATTTTGTGGCGGCGTTCAAGGCGGGCACGCCAAACGTGAGCGGTGTTACGTACGTCGATGTGGTGGGCTCCTGATGCCTGACATCTTCCTGTACGTTCCAGAAAGCACACGAAACGACATTCGGCTGTCAGACCCGTCCGTCCCGCGTCTGACGAACTACACGCTGACCGGTGATGTCAGCCAGTTGTTCGTCTTAGTCGCAGACGGTTCCCTGTTGAAGCAGTCCCTCCTGAGCGCCGCCGCGGCCTCGTTCACGGAGGCTGGCCAGGACGCGGCGGTGCGCGAAGGCCACCGCCTGGACGCCGTCGCGGGAAGCTTCATCGAGAGCGGTATCGCCGCGGCGCTGACAGCCGGACACATCGTTTCCGCCGTCGCTGGTAGTTACCTCGAAACGGGTCAGGCCGCGACACTGATCGAAGCGCATAGGCTGAGCGCCGCCGCCGGCAGTGTGACGCTCGCCGGGATGGCGATTGCGTTCAACGGCGGCCGGTTCATGAATGTCGCAGCGGGCGCGTTCGTGGAAGCGGGCCAATCGGCTGCTCTCCTGAAAACGTCGCGCGTCGATGCTGCGGCCGCCGCGTTCGCCGAGACGGGCGTCGCCGCGTCCATGACCGAGGGCCATCGATTGGCCGCTGGCGCCGGCGCGTTGGCAGAAGCCGGGTTCGACGCCAGCCTGGTCTACGTGCCGTCCTCCGGCGCGTTCACCCTGAGCGCGGCACCGGCGGCGTTCCTGGCCGATGGGCAGCCGGCCGCCTTGTCCTACGCGCCAATCCTGATCCCGCATGTCGGCAGCGCAGGCGGCCCGTCACGAGTCCTAGCGCCGGCACGACGTGCGTATCGCCTGCCTGCGCAGAGCGGGCGGTTCCGATGCGCCGGACTGCCGATGACATTCGCCCGCGCGTATCGGTTGGCCCTGGGTTGGCTGTCGGTCGGCGTCACGCTCACCGACAGTGCGCTTCAGCGCGCGGCATCCCTCTCGGCTGAGCCGGCCTCGTTTGCCAGCGCCGCGCCACCCATCGCGCCAGTCGTTCATCGCCGCCTGTCGGCCGTCGGCGACACGTTCGTATCTGGACACGGGCGGGCGCAGTTCGTCCGCGACGACCGCGATGCCGGGACGGACATCGTGTCGGCGCAGTTGCCCGATGCGATCGACACCGCATGGCTCGAGCTCCAGCACCAGGAGGCTGAAGACGAAGAGGGTCTCTTGCTCCTGCTGGGAGTGTTTGAGTGACGCGTCAAGAATTGGCGGCGCTCGTACGTGGGTTGGCTCCGGTGCTCAAAGAGAGCCTGGCGTTCCTCCACGCGAAAGACCGCGGACTCGATGGCCAAGTCGGGCCGGCCGGACCAGAAGGAAAGCCAGGGCGTGACGGACAGCCGGGTGTGCCTGGGCGAGACGGCGCGCGCGGCGACCGTGGTGCGGACGGTGCGAACGGCCGCGACGGGAAAGACGGCGCCGCCGGCCGCGACGGCACGATCGAAAACATGAAGGCCGTATTCGACGGCGACCGGACGATCACGCTCTGCCTCAAGGACGGCACGCCGATCGAGGGCGGTGTCGTCAAGCTGGCGACCGTGCTCTACCGCGGCGTCTACCAGGCCGGGAAGTCGTATGAGCGCGGCGATTCCGTGACGTTCGGCGGCAACGCGTGGATTGCCTGCGAGGACACCGACGCGAAGCCGGCGGAAGGGAAGTCCTGGCAGTTGTCGGTCCGCTCTGGCCGCGACGGGCGAGAAGGCAAGCAGGGCCCAGAAGGACCAAAGGGCCGAGACGGCAGAGACGCGACACCGTTGGGGCAGCGCTGACGTGACGACACAAACCGCAGAACCGATCGCCGCGACGGTGCCGAACCTCTGGCCAGGATCGACAGTGGTCTGTCTCGGCAGTGGCCCGTCGTTGACGCCTGAAGACGTGGACTTCTGCCGCGGCCGCGCGCGCGTGATTGCCGTGAAGGACACCATCCGCCTGGCGCCATGGGCGGACGTGCTCTACTCCGGCGAGATCAAATGGTGGCAGCACTACGGGCCGACGCTGGCGTTCGACGGTCTGCGCTACGGCATCGAATGCGAAGGCATGGCGCGCGTGGCGTCGTCGCTGAACATCGGCGTGCTCAGGAACACTGGCTTCATCGGTCTCGAGACGGACCCGTCAGGCCTGCGGACCGGTAAGAATTCCGGGTATCAGGCGATCGGGATCGCGCGGCATCTCGGCGCGCGCCGCATCGTGCTGCTCGGGTACGACATGCAGGTCGCCGGCAGCCAGCCGCACTTCTTCGGCGACCATCCGTATCCCCGCAGCAACGTCTTTCGAGACTTCGTGCCGCTGTTCGAGACGTTACTGGCGCCGCTGAAGGCGCTGGGTATCGCCGTCGTCAACTGCTCGCGCGAGACCGCGCTGACCTGCTTTGA
>JBDTMB010000467.1:0-4756 GCA_039934485.1 Vicinamibacterales bacterium | reverse complement strand
GGCGTCCAGCGGGAACGCGTCGTTGCCGTCCAGGACCCCGTCGTTGTCGTCATCCGCGTCGGCACCGTCGACGATGCCGTCGCCATCCGTGTCGATCCCGGCCGGCGGAGCGTAGGACGGATAGAAGTCGAGCGCCCAGCCGGCGCGGCAAGCCAGGTCGGGGCGGTCGGCGTTGCCGGTGCCTCCGTATGACTCGGCGCAGTACGAGTTATTGGTGGCGACATACGGGTACAAGTAATCGTACGGCTCCTGCGCCTCGGGGTGACCGCTGGCGAGGAGCATCATCAAGTTGAGGCGGGCTTCCGGTCCGTAGTAGCCCGCGAAATCGCGCTGCAGATCGAAACTGTTCGTGCTGGCGAACACGTCCTGCAGCGTCTGGTGGTAGGTGAACGTGTCCCAGCACGGATAGGTCACGTCGGGCTCCCACGAGTTAAAGCAGGAACCAGGAGTGCCTACGCCGACCAGGTACGGCGCGCTCCATTGCAACACCGTGCCGGCGGGCAGCACCGTCGGAGGATCGTAATTGTCGATTTGCGTGTCGATCAGGAGTTCCGTCGACCGCGGGTAGTCCGGTGCACTCGTGAACAGCCGTAGTTGCAGGTTCGCGATCGCGTCGCGGTGCGTGGTGCCGCCGACGAAACCCTGGGCCTGGGCCCGGTCAATGGCGTAGGCGAGGTAGGTCTGCTCCCACAACGAAATGTACCCGGGCTCGGGTCGCTTGCCGATCCACAGGAACTTCAGCGGGTTCTCGGGTTTTGCCAGTTCCGCAGTCGCGTAGGCATCGAGGTGCTGAAGGTTGGCGGTGACCTTCTCAGCCAGGTAGGCCTTCACCGCTGACGCATCCGGATAATACGCCGCCGCATCCACCAGGTTACGAAGCGCCCAGCCATAGCCGCGCACCTCGTTGTTGTCGAGGACGCCTCCCGTGCCGCGCAGGCCGTCCGCGGGATACGTCCGCAGCATGTTGTAGTTCGCCCAGAACGCCATCTCCTCGGCGTAGTAGCGGTCGCCGGTCAGGAGGTATGGGATGTACGCCAACGAGGGCTGGTGGGCAGTGTCTGGAATCAGCCTGGTGTGTCCGGTGCCGAGCGGCGTGCAGCCGTCGAGCAGCTCCTGGTCACCGGGGGGGGTCAGCTGGCACAGACCCGTGTACTCCTTGTACGGAAGCGGCATGCCCTTGATCTTGTCCAGCGGCGTGCCATCTGGAAGCGTGCTGAAGTCCCACTCCACCCGTTCGTCGTACCAGACCGCCGGGCGTTGATCGAGGGAGACCAGCCGCTCGGTCGCGCCGACACCGGTCGTACTACCGGCCTCAGGCTCGCGGACGTGCACGGGCCAGGAACCGGACAGGTCGCCGTGGGCGAGGACAAACCGGCGCTGCTCGGTATTCCCAGGGTGGACGAGATAGCGGGCCGCCCAGTCGGGGAACGGCGCGAGGTCAGGATTGCCGCCGTGCGCAGGCATGTCCGGATTGAGCGAACCTGGCCCGAGGATCTCGTAGCCGGGATCGCCGGGCAGAATGAGGTCCACCTGATCGGGCACGAGCGACAGATAGGGAGGCAACGCGCGAGCCGTGTTGAACGGAGTGATGTCGGGGATAACGTCAGCCGTTGGCGTGGCGCCAAAGCCGAACGTCTTTCGCCAGCGCGTCAGGTAGAAGTGTTCCACGTTGAGCTTGGTGAAGACCGGGGTGCCGTTCACACGGATTACCGCTGTGTAGGAAACGGTGTTCGCGCCCTCCAGGTCGAGGACGTTCTCCACGGTGACATCCGCGCGTCCGGAGCCGTCCGCGTACGATCGCATGTCGAAGATGACACGAAGGAACGGATGCGGAACGAGGGCGCCCTTCCCAGGTATGGGCGCCACCACGAATCGGCCTTCGGAGACCAGGGGGCCGGACAGCCAGGCGTCGGCAGTCGGTGTACTGGGCATGGTGGCCGTGTAGGGCATCCCACTAATCGTGAGGGTCGCAGACACGTTGCCGGACGTCGGCGCAATGCCGCCGCTCAACGCCGGGCCCGACACCATCGGGTAGCTGCCGCCGGCCAACACCTTGGTGGTCACGACGGCGAACCGGATCGAACCGTCGGGCCATCGATTCTTGACGTCGGTCTGTGTTGGGAGATCGCCGATCTGGAGACCGTCAAAAGCAACGCCCTGAGGGACCACTTGCCCAAACGTCGCCCACCCCGGTGTCATATTCACCGTGGCGATCGGCGCTGTGGTTGTTTTCGCGAGGAGACCCGTGCTGGCCACCAGGAGGGCAAGTAGATATAGGGAGAATTGAACGCGCCGTTGCATGGGATTCCTCCAAAAACGATCTGTAACGCGCGTCCTTGTGCAAAAGCCTCTCCCGCTTCTCCCCACTCAAAACGCTGGCAAAACGTGGCCGGATGGAAGAAAGGTCGAATTTGGCAGACTTTTGTCTGCCAGTTCCGCGGATCGCCGCCATTGGCGCTGCATGCGTTGACATCCGTCGCACGCGTTTTCAAACCATCAAGGTCGCTCGTGTCCCCCTAAAAACTCTCGGTAACTCACGTGCAACTCATCTCGCGAGGCACCCCGTCAAGAAATTCTGCCCAGCTGGCGACAAACTTGCACTGTTTCAGCGATACAACATCCTGTTGGGCCAAAGTCCGTGCAATCGAACGCCGGACCGCCCTTCGTGACTATTAATCGAATTGATAAGGCCCCCCGCATGCGCTTTGACGGAACCGCCCAACTGATTGGAACAAGCCCCGCAATTAGCGAATTGCGGGAAGAGATCCAGCGTGTCGGCAGCACCGACGCGAAAATCCTGATCACGGGTGAAAGCGGCACCGGCAAAGAGGTGGTCGCACGTCAGTTGTGGGCCAACAGCCGGCGCGCGAGCCGATCCTTCGTCGCCGTCAATTGCGCCGGCCTGACGGAAACGCTGCTCGAGTCCGAACTGTTCGGGCACGTGCGCGGGAGTTTCACCGGCGCCTATCGCGACAAGCCGGGCAAGCTCGAGATCGCCGACGATGGCACCGCCTTCATGGATGAAATCGGTGAGATGACCCTGCGCATGCAGGGCCTGCTCCTGCGTTTCCTTGAGACCGGTGAAATCCAGAAGGTCGGCGCTCACCGCACCGGGACCAGGGTCAACGTCCGGACCATCGCGGCCACCAACGCGGATCTGCCGGACATGATCGCAAAGGGGCAGTTCCGCGAAGATCTGTACTACCGCCTCAACGTCATCCACCTCACCGTGCCGCCGTTGCGCCAGCGCAAGGAGGACTTCCCTGCCCTGGTCAATCATTTCCTGGCGCGCCTGTCGCAACCCGGGAGGTCCTTCGACACGCCGACCATTACGCCCGAGGCCATGGCCGTGCTCGGCGAGTACCACTGGCCGGGCAACGTGCGAGAGTTGCAGAACGTCATCGAACGGATGCTGATTCGCAGCCGGTCGGGGGTGATTGCCGTCGAGGACGTGCCGAGTGAGATTCGGGTCACCCGGAAGACCCAACAGCCCCACCGCGAGCGCCGCCGGACGATCGCCGACGATCTCTATCAGCGCATCACCGACGAACAGCAGTCGTTCTGGACCACCGTGTACCCGCTGTTCATGCAGCGGGAGATCACGCGGTCCAGCGTTCGCGACGTCGTCCGCCGCGGCCTGCAGGAATCGCGCGGCAGCTACAAGGTGGTGGCGCGCATGTTCAACATGGAGCAGCAGGATTACAAGAAGTTCCTCAATTTCCTGAGGAAGCACCACTGCCAGCCTCCTTATAAGGAGTTCCGATGAGGCCAGCCGCTCACGCCGCCATCGTCTGCGGAGTCATTCTGTCGGGCACCGTCGGAACCGTGACCGGCGCACCGCGCCAGCAACTCGTCGAGCGGGCGGCTTCGACGGCGGCCGCGCCGGCGCCCGAGATTGCCGCGCCGGCCGCGCCCACCACGGCGCCCGCCTCGGTCTTGCCGAGTGGCTATGTGATCGGCGCCGACGACGTGTTGTCGATCGTGTTCTGGAAGGACAAGGAGATGTCGGCCGAAGTCACGGTGCGGCCTGACGGCAAGGTAGCGCTGCCGCTGCTGAATGACCTGCAGGCCGCCGGCTTGACCCCCGACGGTCTTCGCGACCGCGTGATCGCGGCCGCCCGCAAGTACGTCGAGGACCCCAATCCGACCGTCATCGTCAAGACCATCAACAGCCGCAAGGTGTTCATCACCGGCCAGGTCGAGAAGCCCGGCACGTATGCGCTGAACAACCCCGTGACGGTGCTGCAACTGATCGCGATGGCGGGCGGGCTCCGCGACTTCGCGAAGGGGAAGAACATCTCGGTGCTGCGAACCGAGGACGGGCGCCAGGTCTTCTACGGCTTCAACTACCAGGAAGTCGTTGGCCGGAAGAACCTCGACCAGAACATCGATCTCAGACCCGGCGATACGGTCGTCGTCCCTTGACCTCGCCGAGTGACCCCGAATGGCTTTGCGCTTCTGTTCCCTGCTCGTCATGGTGGCTTTGACGGCCGCCGCGCCGGCGGCGGCGCAATCCATCGAGCGGCCGTACCGCGGGCTGTTTGGGCCGGCCGAGCGCGACGAGGTGCACCCGCCACAGTTCGTGGTGGGCCTGTCCCTTTACGCGGGACTGGATGACAGCTCACGCTTCGCCACCGGCGGCGTGGCCGACGACACCCTCCAGGCCGGGCGCCTGCACCAGGGCGCGACGCTGTCGCTTGGCTACGTCCGGCGGCGGCCACGCTCGACGATCGCAGTGACCGGATCATCCGCCGTT
>JBDTMB010000466.1:0-4776 GCA_039934485.1 Vicinamibacterales bacterium | reverse complement strand
CTCAGCACCAGCCGGCTGCGCATGAAGTGCCCCGGCGTCAAGGCCAGGAACACAGCGCCGAGCACGCCCATCCAGTCGCTGCCAAACAAGCGGCGCGACAGAAAAAAGATCAGCACGACGTCGACGACGCCGACCATCGCGGTCGGGAGCCGCGCCGACGCCTCGCTGAACGGCAAGACCAGCAGCCCAATCGCCGTGGCGTAAATCGGCAGCGGGTCGCGACCGGCCGGGAATCCCTTTTCCGGGAAATACACCGGCATCAGCTGTCCATCGAGATCGTGGCCGGTCGTGGCGATCGCCTGCGCCTGCAGCGCGAACTGCAACTCATCGTGAATCAGGTAGACCGGCGAAAACGCGAGGCGGGTGGCGTAGAGGCCGGCCACGGCGAGGGCGATCAGCAGCGCCGCGGCCAGCGTCCTCGTGGGCAAGCGCATCCTGGACCTAAGAGCGTGTTTGCGTCATCTGCGGCCTAATGGCCCGATGGTCCCGAACCGTGCTTGTCGATCAGCCGATAGAGCGCCCGGCGGCTCACACCCAGCCGGCGCGCGGCCAGCGACTTGTTGCCGCCGGTCGCGTTGAGGGCGGTTTCGACCTGCTCGGCGGTCGGCGGCGAACCGGACGGATCGTCATCGGCGATCGGCGCCGCGATCCCCGCACGCCGCTCGCTCAGCGACTTTGCCAGATCGCCCTCGGTCAGCAGGTGCCCTTCACAAAGCAGGCAGGCCCGCTCAATCACGTTGCGCAATTCGCGGACGTTGCCCGGCCACGGCCACTGCACCAGGCGTTCTTCGGCGTCCTCGGTCAACCCGGTGATGGGCTTGGAGAATTCCTTCGCAAACCGCCGCACGAACGCCGCGGTGAGATACGGGATGTCTTCCGCGTGTTCACGAAGGGGCGGCACCGCGATCTCCACGACATTCAGTCGGTAATAGAGGTCGCTGCGGAAGCGGCCGGCGGCGATTTCCTGGTCGAGCCGGCGATTGGTCGCCGCCACCACCCGTACGTCGATCTTCTTCAGGTCCACCGAGCCCACCCGCTGCAATTCACCGTTCTCGAGCGTGCGCAGCAGCTTCGCCTGGGTGCCCGCCGGCAACTCCCCCACTTCGTCCAGGAAGATGGTGCCGCCGTCGGCGGCCTCGAACACGCCGGTCTTGTCGCCGGTGGCGCCGGTAAACGCGCCACGCACGTGGCCGAACAGTTCCGATTCAAAGAGCGTCTCAACCACGGCGGAGCAATTCACCGTGATCATCTTCTTCGCCTTTCTCGGACCAAGCGAATGGAGTCCCTTGGCCACCAGTTCCTTGCCGGTCCCGGTCTCGCCGGTGACCAGCACCGTGCGCGCATGGGGCGCCAGCCGATGCATCACGCTGAACAGTTCCCGCATCGCCGGCGACCGGCCAATCATGCCGCAGACTTCGAGGCGCTCGCCGAGCGCGGCGTCGCTGTCGAGGACGAGGCTGCGATCCTCGAACTGCTGGCGCATCACCTTCATCAAGGCGCGCACACGCGGGAGGTCGAGCGGCTTGGAAAAATATTCGCTGGCGCCCAGCTTGACCGCCTCGACGGCGTCCTCGACGCTGGCGGCGCCGCTCATCAGGGCGATCTGCGAGCTCATGCCCTGGCGGCGCACGGCGCGCAGGACGTCGAGCCCGTTGAGGCGCGGCATGTGCAGGTCGAGCAGCACGAGGTCCACGTGCCGCCGGCTCAACACGTCGAGCGCGACGCCGCCGTCGGCCGCCTCGACGACGTCGAACCCTTCCTTCGCACCGATCTCACTGAGCAGCCGGCGAATCTGCGCGTCGTCGTCGACGAGGAGGAGCAAGGGTTGAGGCCGGCCCACGTCGCGAGTGCCCAACGCCGCTTATCCGGCCTTCTTGAGCTCGGCCAGCAGGATGTCGATGGCTTTCGCGTAGGCGGCGTCGGCTTCCGCGTAGGCCTTCATGTAGTCGGCCTCGGACATCTTGTCTTCCTTCCAATTGCCGTCGAACCGGATGCTGCCCTTGGCGCCGGTGTCGTGGGTATCGGACGGGCCGCCCTTGGTCTCGGGCTTCACCCTGAGGCCATCGGCGCCGATGTCGGTGATGAAGTGCCGGGACTCGGCGATGGACGCGCTGTTGAGATCCATGTAGACCTCGCGGTATTCCTTGCGGATCAGCTTTTCGTTGACCACCGCCGGGGCGGTGGTCTTGGCCCACACCACCATCAGCGATCCCGGGAAGCTCAACGCGCCGACGAACTGCTCCCGGTCCTCAGGCATGCGCGCCGCAAGGCTGTCGATCTTCTTGCTGGTCATGAGCTGCGCCAGTTCCTTCGCGGCCGCCGGGGACCTGGCGTCCTGCGCCGACGCGGGCACCGACCAGGCGGCGATCAGGGCGAAAAGGGACAGCAAAAGGAGGAGGCGCGAGGGGAAGCGGAGTTTCATGCCCCTCATTCAACACTGGTAACGCGTCGGCGTCAATCAGCCGATGAAGAGGGACTCATCGTCGTCGACGGTGTCGCGCTGGGCGTGGCGGCGCCGGCTGGCCTCGCGAAAGCCCTTAAACGCCTCAACCATGGCCTTGAAACCATGCACGATGGCCATCCCCTGCCGCGCCGGACCAGTGACGAACGCCTGCGCGACGGCCAGTGTCTCGTCGACGCGGGCCGCCATGTCGCCAAAGACCTGGTCCAGCCGCTCCACCTGGCGCGCGGCCATCGCGGCGGCACGCGCCGCCTCGGTCGACATCGCCGTGAGGTTGGCGAGGAGCGGCTTGATGTCCTCGTCGAGCTGGCGGGCGATCTGATCGACACGCTTGGCCACGCGGAAGCCCGCGATGATGGCCCCCACCTGGATCAAGGCCATCACCAGCACGGCGAACGCGATGACGCCGAGAAACACCTCGCCCGTCGGGCTCACGCCTGGTCCCCGCGCTCCCGCGCCTGCTGGAAGGCTTCGCGGCCGCGATCGACGGCGGTCGCGAGGTTTTCACGCTGGCGGGCGTAGTATTCGCGGCCCTGGTCCACGGCCTCGCGCGCCTTGGCCTTGCTCTCGCGCGCCTTCTGTCCGATGAACTCGCGCGTCTCTTCCCCGGATGCGGGCGCGAACAGCAACGCGACGGCGGCGCCCGTGAGCGCGCCGAGAACGAATGCCACCATCACGCTTCCCGCTCCGCCATTGTCCCTGGACATGATGCCCTCCTAGAAAATGCTGACCTTGACGTTGAGATACTTCTTCGGGTCCTGCTTGATCGCGGTCACCAGCGAGCGCACATCGGTGACCGCTGCATTCATGTTCTCATATAACTGCTTGTCGTGCAGCAGCGCGCCGGCGGTGCCCTTGCCGTCGTTGAGCTCTTGCACCAGCGTGTCGAGCCGCTGGGACAGCGAGTCGAAACGCTTGTAAAGCGCATCGTCGTTCAAGAGCCTGCCGGCGGTGCCCTCGCCGCGGTTCAGCTTCCCGGACAGCGACTCGAGATTGTTGGACGTCGAGGTCAACGACTTGGCCAGCGCCGGGTCGTTCAGCAGTTGACCGAGGCTGCCCTCGCCGTTCTTGAGCTTCTGTGTAATCCCGTTGAGATTGGCGACCGAAGTCTCGAGTTCGTTATAGAGCTTCGGGTCGTTGGCGAACTTGCCGGCCGAGCCCTTGCCTTCGGAGATGGCCCGGCTCACCTTTTCCGCGGCGCTCACGAAGCTGTTCAACTCGCGGTACACCGAGTCGTCGGTAAAGAACTTGCCAACCGTGCCCTTGCCGGCGCGGACGTCCTCAAGCATCTTGTTGGCGCTTTCCAGGGTGGAGGTGGCCTGGCCGGTGAGGGCGGCGATCGACACCGGAGTGGCGCCGGTCGACACGTAGTCCCACGACTTGAGGGGGGTGCCCTCGGGGGCCGCGGTGATGTCCACGGCGCCCTCACCAAGGAGCGAGATCGAGCCGATGGTGGCCTGCGACTTGGTGGTCACGAGCGGCTTCATCTCGTCCTTGATGTCGAACCACACCTCCACGCCGCCGGCCACAAACGCCGTCTTGTTGACCGTGCCCACGCCGACACCGGCGACGCGGACCGGCGAACCGGCCTTGATGCCCGCCACATCCATGAAGATCACCTTCAACGGGTAGTTCTGCCAGAAGAACCCGCCGGTGCCGCCGACGGCGAAAATCAGCACGGCGGCCATCACCAGAGCGAAAACGGAGATCAAGCCGAACTTGAGTTCGGACCAGGCGAGTGAACGTGTGCGCGGCATGGTGGCAACTACCCCTTACGAAAGGAACGTCTTCAAGTACGGATCATCGGACTGGCGCAGTTCTTCGGCGGAGCCTTCAAACGAGATGCCGCCGTCGCGAATCATCACAAAATCGGCCTCGCCGATCTTGGCTTCGGCGGCCGCGATCATCGCGGGCTGCTTGCCGCCGTTGGGCTGCGCGGAATTGGTGGCGATGTAGAACGCGTCCCGCAACTGGTGCGTGACGAGCACCGAGGTGACCTTCTCGATGTCCCTCAGCTTGATAATCTCCGCGTCCACCGTGAGGGCGGTCATCGGATCGAGGCCGGTCGTGGGCTCGTCGTACAACAGCAACCGCGGCTTGGCGGCCATGGCTCGCGCGATCGCCACGCGCCGGCGCTGGCCGCCCGACAGTTCCGACGGGTTCTTGTCGATGTGCTCGCTCAGGCCCACGAAACCGAGCACTTCCTCGACGCGCTTGCGGACGTCGTCGAGCGGCATCTGCGTTTCTTCGTAGAGCTTGTAGCCGACGTTCTCGCCCACCGTGAGCGAGTCGAACAGCGCGCCTTCCTGGAACAC
>JBDTMB010000465.1:0-4793 GCA_039934485.1 Vicinamibacterales bacterium | reverse complement strand
TGCCAGACTCGAACGAGAAGGCCGGATTCGGCCGCAGGTTCGCATCCACGCGCCCGGCTTCGGCGATTTCCACGCCGTTACGAGCCGCTAGGAGGCTGGCATTGCGCGCGTTGGCCAGGCGCAGCGCCTCTTCGAGCGACAGCCGCGCCGGCACCACCAGATCCTGGCCGCGCGCGTAGGCGGGTGCCGCCAGGCACACGACGGAAAGCAGAAGTACACGAATCATTGAACAACTCCTGAAAGCAACGGCCGCGCTCAACGACGAGAGCGGTACAAAGCCACTAATCGCGCACAGCGGGCGCGAGGCGTCTGGTGCTGGCGGAAGTTAGGCGAGAGGAGGGTGGTACAGCAGTGAGCCGAAGATGCGAGGCAGGAAAACGTCCGCATGCGCGATTCGCACGTCAACGGCCATCGAGACCGTTGCCGGGATCAGCGTCGCGACTTCCACGCAGTGCGAGCAGCAGAAGCAGTCGTCGATGTGCGGAGCGGGCGGAACGGGTTTCGGAGTCGTGGCGGTGTCAACCAGCACGGCACTGGCGGTGAGCGGAACCGCGTTCGTGCCTTCACGTTCGAGCGCGCACAGGCTCATGTTGCTCAGGTCTGCCGCCGTCCACAGCAGCAGGAGCATCGCGAACAACGGGACGAGCGGACTCTGGCGCACCGAACGCATGTCGGCGGAGTATAGCAGACGAACTGGGCCGCGCGTCAGGGTTTGGGGTTCACGCGTTGGTGATACCTGCTGAAGGCTGACTGCGCACCAGGAGTCCGACCGTGATCAGGAGCCCGCTCAGTAATCCAAAGACCACTCCGTAGCCTATGCTGGCGGCGAGTGCCGCGGCCGCAACAGGACCACCAGCGCGGGCCAGTTGTTGCCAGCGCGCGATCACGCCGTTGAGGCGACCCGCCCGATCGGCGCCGTAGAGCACCAGCACCAGGTAAGGCCGCGCCAGCGTGGCCAGGCCCGAGCCACACGCGAACAACGTGACCCCGGCCGCCACTGACACCGGCGAGGCGCCAGCCACGAGAATGGACAAGCCGGCGACCTGCAGGCCGAGGCTGCTCCAGATCATTTGCGAGGGGCCTAACTGGAATCTGCCGTTCATGATCAGGAGCCGTCCCGGCAGTTGCATCACGCCAAACAGTCCGGCGAACATCGCGGCCGTAGTCGGCGACAGCCGGCGTTCCATCAACGCCGGCACCAGGTTGGTGGCGAGGGCTGAGCCCGCGAAACTGGAACACGCGAAGGTGGCAATCAAGCCGGCAAGGCGGGTGTCGTGTGCGCTCGCGACCGGCCCCGTGGACGGTGTGGCGTTCCGCGCGCCAAACATGGGATCGGCGAAGACTGATTGGTGGACCGCAACGCTGACGAGCGCCAGGATGGCCGCGAGTACATACACCGCGCGTTGCCATCCCACGCCTTCGACGAGCCACGCCGTGACCGGAAGAAAGATCGTGCTGGCCAATCCGCCGAACACCGTGATCGTCGCAATCGCCCTCAAGCGATTCCCCGCATCGTCAATCGCGCGGCCGACGATGGCGAAGACCGGTTCGTAGAGGACGGCCGCCATGCACAGCCCGAGGCCGCTCCACGCCACGTACGAGAACCACACCGTGGGCCGGGCAGCCCACGCCACGAGAAGGCCGGCCGCGACCAGGCCACCGGCCCGCATCACGGCCGGCCCGCGGCCACGATCCGTCAGCTTTCCGATTGTGGGCGCCGCCGCGGCTGACACCAGCAGCGCCGCCGAGAACGCGCCGGTGACGATCCACCGCGCCACACCGAGATCACGTTCGACCGGGACGACCAACACACCAAAGGCGTAATAGAGCACGCCCCAGCCCACGCATTGGCCGGCGCCAATTGTCCAGACCGCACGCCGCGTCATCTCCTCGGCGTGCCGCCGATCTGCAGCAGTGGCGACGCTGCGGTCGTCCCGCATCCGCAACCTTCTTCGCCGGCAGCTTTCGCATCCGCGTCCTGCACGCAACAGGCATCAACGCCTTCCGCTGCCGGTCCGCCACAGCACCCGGCAGCGCCTTCAGGCGACACCGTGGTGCTGCAGACGCCGGTTTCCGGCAACTCCAGTTCCACGCGCGCGGCCGCTTCCAGATCGCCGGCGAGCATCGCGACCACCGAACGTGCCTGCTCGTAACCGGTGGCCAGGAGGAACGTCGGGGCGCGGCCGTAGCTCTTCATGCCGACAATGAAGAAGTCCTTCTCCGGATGCGCCAGCTCCTTGGCGCCGTGCGGGCGCACCGTGCCGCAGCTGTGTTCGTTCGGATCGATCAGCGGCCCGAGCGCGGTCGTGCACTCCAGCCACGGATCCAGGGAGAGCCGGATTTCTTTCAGCATCTCCAGGTCCGGGCGAAACCCGGTCGCGACGATCATCTCGTCGCCGGCAATGGTCGAGACTGCCCCGTTCATCACGCCGGTGATCTCGAGCGACGCCCCCGCTTTGCCGATCGAGCGAATGCGATAGGGGCTGAGCACGCGCAAGCGTCCCGCGTCGACCGCTGCCTTCGCCCTGGTGCCAAGCAGGCCGCGCGCCTCCAGCGCATCGGCGGAGCCGCCGCCCCACACCGCGTTGAGATTCTCCTTGCGCATCACCCAGGTGATGTCGGTGCCGGTGACCTGCTCGGCAAGCGACAGGAGATCGAGCACGACGTTGATCGCCGAGTGTCCGCTGCCCACCACCACGACGCGCTTGCCGGCAAACGTCGCGCGCGCGCTGCCGAGCACGTCAGGAATCCCATAGGCGATCCGGGCGGCGAACTCGCGCTCACCCGGCACCGCCAATCCACTCGAGCCGGCGGGATTGGGCCGGTTCCACGTTCCGCTCGCGTCGATCACCGCGCGCGCCTCGACGATTTCGCCAGACTCCAGGTGCAGTTCAAACGGCTGCTCATCGCGGCCCTTGGTCCGCACCTTGTCGAAGTCCTTGCGGCCCACGGCGGTCACGCGCGCGTTGAGGCGCAGGTGCGGCGCGATGGCGGGATGCGTCGCGAGCGGCGCGACATACCCGTCCACCAGCTCGTTGCCGGTCGGCAGCACATCCTCTTTCGGCATGCGCCATCCGCTGGTCTCGAGCAGCTGGCGGGCGGTGCGATCCACCATGTAACGCCAGGGTGAAAACGTCGACACGTGGCCCCACGCCCTGACGGCGGCGCCGACTTCGGCGCCGGCCTCGAGCACGACGAAACGCTGGCCGCGCGCGGCGAGCTGCGCGGCCGCGGTCAGCCCGACGGGCCCGGCACCGATGATGGCGACGGGCTGGTCCGGCCTGGGTGGGGTCGATCCTGTGGACTGTTGACTCATCGTCTCTCTCCGTTCCGATCAGAAGCCTACGAGCAGCACGAGGGGCCGCAGCACGATGCCGCGGCGGGCTTGGTCGCGCGCACAAACGCGCTCATGAATTTGCCGTCAACTTGTTCGGCGAGCCTGGCGAGGCCCGGACCGGCGCTTTCGAGAAACGCCTTCGCGTCTTCCGCCTTGTAGACGCGCGTCGGCTCGACCTCGATTCCCACGAACCCGGCCGCGGCGAGCTTGGTTTGGTACTCGCCCTCCTCCAACGCGCCGGCGACGCAGCCGATCCAGAGCTCCATGCTTTTCCGGACCTCGGCCGGCACATCCGTGCCGCGGACGACGACGTCCGACACCGCGAAGCGGCCGCCGGGCTTGAGCACGCGAAACGCCTCTCGCAGCACCGCGTCCTTGTCGGCCGAGAGGTTGATGACGCAGTTGGAGATGATGACGTCCACCGAGTTGTCCGGCAGCGGGATGTGCTCAATCTCCCCGCGCAGGAACTCCACGTTCTGCACGCCGGACTTGTTCTGGTTTTCACGTGCGAGCGCCAGCATCTCGTCGGTCATGTCGAGGCCATACGCTTTGCCGGTTGGCCCGACGCGCCGTGCCGACAGCAGCACGTCGATGCCGCCGCCGGACCCAAGATCGAGCACGGTCTCGCCTGATTTCAATTCGGCGAGGGCCGTCGGGTTGCCGCAACCGAGCGAGGCGATGACCGCTTCCACCGGAAGCTGGCCGATCTGCTCGACGTTGTAGAGGTTGGAGGTGATCGGGTCGCAGCACCCGCCCTCCGCTGGGCCGCACCCGCAGCTGGTCTTCCCCAGAGCCGCGCGCCTGGCCGCCTCGCCGTATTTTTCCTTCACCACGGACTTCACATCGAGGGTGGTCATCTCAAACTCCTTCTGCAAATGCGGGGGCGGGGAACCAATGACGGGTGCGGACACACACCGCGCACACCGACAGCATCACGGGCACTTCGATGAGCACGCCGACGACGGTCGCCAGCGCGGCGCCCGACTCGGGGCCAAACAGCGCAATCGCCGTGGCCACCGCGAGTTCGAAAAAGTTACTGGCGCCGATCAGCGCGCCCGGAGCGGCGACCGCGTACTCGACTCTGAACAGCCGCATCAACCCGTACGTCAGCGAGGAGTTGAAGTAGACCTGAATCAGAATCGGCACGGCGATGAGCGCGACGTGCAGCGTCTTGGTCGTGATGTTGCCCGCCTGGAACGCGAAGATCAAGACGAGCGTGGCGAGCAATGCCGCCATGCTGATCGGCGCGAAGCGCGGCAGCAGCACCTGCTCGAACCACGCCCGGCCCTTCGCCCGCATGAACCACTGGCGTAACACCACTCCGGCGGCCAGCGGAATCACGATGAAGACCAGCACCGAATACAGCAGCACCTGGAGCGGCACCTGGAGCGACGAGGCGCCGCTGACGAGGAACCGCACGATCGGCGCGAAGAGCACCAGCATCACCAGGTCGTTC
>JBDTMB010000464.1:0-4819 GCA_039934485.1 Vicinamibacterales bacterium | reverse complement strand
TTGGCGTTGGAAAAGGCCTGATCGCTGGTCGTGCGGTTCCCGCTGCGGACTACGCCACCAAACCCTTCCAGAGATACCACAAGCCCATCACGAGGACGAACGCTTGGGAAACGCGGTTGAGGTAGGGCCGCTGCCGGCCAAGCCATTGATCGGCGATCGACACACCGAGCAGCGCGGGCGCGGTGGCGGCGCCAAACACCGCGAGCGCCGTCGCACCGCCGAGCGCACTGCCGCGTGACGTGGCGGCGATCACCGCCGAATACAACAGGCCGCAGGGAAGCAGTCCCAGGAACAGGCCGAGCAGCAACGGATGCGGCGGTATTCGCCCCTTGACCGCGCGCGACAGCCGGGCGAACAGTGCCCCGCCGCGCGGCGCGCGTCCGCCGAGGTCCAGCAAGGTGACGAGCGCCCAGGTCACGAGGAGGGCACCCGCCATCGCTGCCGCAGCACGCTGAACACCGATCAACGCTCCGGCCAGGTCGACCGCATGACCCACGGTGCCGGCGACGGCGCCCAGCAGTGCGTAGGTGACGATGCGTCCAGCCGTGTACCACAGCTGCGCCGCGGCCGCGGCGTGGCGCCCAAGCGGCACGGTATAGTGCCGCGACACCACCATAACGAACGGCGAACACATCCCGACGCAGTGGGCCACGCTGCCGAGCAGGCCCAGCATCAGGAAGCCGAGCAAGTCGATGCCGATCCCGGCGTCATGCGTCATGAGCTGTAGGTGAGGCACTCGGCCAGCGCCGGGTCCTTCAACGGCACCGCGTCGTGGCGCGCGAGCGACCAGCCGAACACCAGCGTGAAGAGGCCGAGGAACCCCAGCGTGGCGGCGAATTCGACGAGTGGCAGGCGGCCTTGCGCCGCAGCGGAACCCTCGCCCATCGCGGGCCCGACCATCAAGTACAGCTCCCAGAATTGCGCAAAGAGGATCAGCAGCGCCACCGGAATCAGCCTGGCCGGGGCGCGCTTGGCCTCGCGCGGCACGAGCGCGAGGAACGGCACGACGAACTTCAAGACCGGCAGGATCAGGAAGTACGGCAGCCAGCCGTTGGTCGAGCGCCGCAGGAAATACGCCGTCTCCTCCGGAATATTCGCGTACCAGATCAGCATGAACTGGCAAAAGTAGATGTAGGCCCAGAAGCCGGTGGCGGCGAACATCATCTTGGCCAGGCTGTGGAGGTGATTCCGGTTGACGAAACCCTTTAGCGCGCCGCGGCCGACCAGCAGGGCCGCCACCACGGCCACAAACGCGGTGCCCGTCTGGACCACGTCGGTGAACACCAGCACGGCGAACATCGTCGAGAACCAGTGCGCGTCGAGTGACAGCAGCAGGTAGAAGCTGACGATGCTGAGGGTGATGGCGAAGACGACGAGAAACATGCCCGAGAGCACGCGGCTGGTGTTGGTCGGCGCCATCCCGCCGTCGCGGTCCTGGCGCCGGGAGGTGCGCACGAACAGCGCGGCGAACACCACCCACAGCAACAAGCTGACGCCGACCAAGGCGGTGAACATCTGCAGGTTGAGGAACGGCGCCTTGTGCGCCAGCAGTTCGTTGCCGGCCACGGCGTCGGCGTGGGACCACTCGTAGAGCGACTGTGCACCAAGGCCCACCGTCATGGCGAGGACGCCACCGGGGAGCAGCCATGCGGTCATCGCTTCGGGAATGCGGCGCATCGTCACCGACCACGTTGCACCGGCGAGGTAGAGGATGGCCAGCCAGAGCGCGCCGAACACGCCGAGGCCGAGCGCGAAGAACGCACCGATCAGATACGCGCTCCACGCCAACTGGGTGTTGCCGCTCGTGAACGCCCAGCCCAACGCGGCGGCGCCAACCAACGCGGCGGCGATCGATAGCCCCTGGACCGCGCCCGGGATGACCAGGTGCGCCGGCGCCGACGGCACCTCGTAAGAGTGTGAATGGCTCATGGCTTGACTCCGGGAACCGGCGCAGGCGGTGCGACTGGTTCGGTCGATTGCATTTGCCGGATGTAGACGATCACCGACCACACATCATCGGCATCAACCTGGCGCGCGTGGCTGGGCATCGAACCCTGCCCGCGCATCGGCCGGTGGAACAACTGGCCATCGGGCCAGTCGCGCACCTTCTGCGTCATCAGGCTCGGCGGCTTGGGAAAGAGCGCGGTGAGATTGCCGTCGCCGGCGCCGCGCGGACCGTGGCACGTGATGCAGACGTTCTCGAACACAAACTTGCCGTGCGCGATCACCTCCGGCGTTGGCTTGAGCGGGTTGACGAGCTCCGCCCCCGCCTTGTCCGCTTCGTTTTGCGCGTAGGGGTACGGCACCTCATCGATGGCCACACTGCCGGCCGGCGGTTCCATTGCGCCGGTGGCGCGCACCCCATACAGGTCGCCGCGCTGCGGCTTCAGCTTGGGTTGATCGATCATGTCGAGGCGATTGCCTTCGACGTGAGGGGAGCGTCCGGCGGGCAGGCCCAGATCGCAGCCGGTGAGCGTCAATGCGAGCGCCGCCATCGCGAAGGCCGCGGTGCGATTACGCATGGGAGCCTCCCTCCGCGCCGACCAGCCGCACGTGATCCGCGCCGAGCGAGGTGACGAAACGCTGCGCCTCGTCGGCATTCCATTTCGGATCGGTCGCGGCAATCCAGAGCACGAAGCGATCCGCCGTGGCGCCGGTTGCCGACATCGCCGGCGGCTGCGGCACCGTGTCCCGCTTGCCGGCGATGATCGCGATGAGCGCGGTGCCCAGCGCCGAGCAGAACACCATCACCTCGAAGGTGATCGGGATGAACGCCGGCCACGAGGCGTGAGGCTTGCCGCCGAAGTTCATCGGCCAGTCCCACACCATCACGTAATTCTGCAGGCCCTGCGCGACGAGGATGCCGAAGAGCGCCAGCGCGCCGGTGGCCCAGGGAATCCACGACCGCTTCTGGCCCATCGCTTCCTCCAGGCCGTGGATGGGGAAGGGAGTGAGGAAGTCGAAGTGCCGCCAACCCGCAGCGCGCACCTTGACCGCGGCGGCGACCGCGTCGTCGGGCTCGTAGAACTCGCCGAGGATGCCCTGCGTGGAAATCGGCAACACCTCACACCTCCTGCAACGCCGGCGCGATGTTCGGCCGATCGGCGCGGGCGCGCGCCACCCTTGGATCCATCACGCCCTTGACCTCCGACATCGCCACCACCGGCAGGAAGCGCACGAACAGCAGGAACAGCGTGAAGAAGAGGCCGAACGATCCCAGCAGGATCGCGAAGTCCCAGAACGTCATCCGATACATGCCCCACGACGACGGCAGGTAGTCGCGGTGCAGCGAGGTGACGACGATGACGAAGCGCTCGAACCACATGCCGACGTTGACCAGGATCGAGATGATGAACAGCGCCCACGTGTTGCGCCGCAGCGACTTGAACCAGAACAGCTGCGGGATGATCGCGTTGCAGGTGAACATGATGGTGTACGCCCACCAGTACGGCCCGAACGCGCGGTTCTTGAAGACGAAGCCTTCCCACTCGCTGCCGGAATACCACGCCATGAAGAACTCAGTGGAGTAGGCGAAGCCCACCAGCATGCCCGTGAACATCAGGATCTTCGCCATGTCCTCCATGTGATTCAGCGTGATGTAGTGCTTCATGCCGAAATAGCCGCGCATGAAGGTCATCAGCGTGATGACCATCGCGAAGCCGGAGAAGATGGCGCCGATGACGAAGTAGGGCGGGAAGATCGTGGTGTGCCAGCCGGGCATCACCGAGGTGGCGAAGTCGAACGAGACGATGGTGTGCACCGAGAACACCAGCGGAGTGGCCAGTGCGGCCAGTACCAGGTAGGCGGCTTCATAGTGCCGCCAGGCGCGGTGCGATCCGTTCCAGCCAAAGCTCATCGCGTTGTAGAGCGCCTTTCTCCATGGATGGGTGGCGCGGTCGCGCACGGTGGCGAGGTCCGGCAGCAGGCCCAGGTACCAGAACGTCAGCGACACCAGGCCGTAGGTCGAGATCGCGAAGATGTCCCACGAGAGCGGCGAGTTGAAGTTGATCCAGAGCGGCCCGCGCGCGTTGGGATACGGAATCAGCCAGTAGGCAAACCAGGCGCGGCCCAGGTGGATGATCGGAAAGATCCCGGCACAGGCCACGGCAAAGAGCGTCATCGCTTCAGCCGCGCGGTTGATGCCGGTGCGCCACGGCTGGCGGAACAGGAACAACACCGCGGAGATCAGCGTGCCGGCGTGGCCGATGCCGATCCAGAAGACGAAGTTGATGATGAACGAGCCCCAGCCGACCGGCTGGTTGATGCCCAGGATCCCCATGCCGGAGTAGAAGAGCGCGATCAGCGAGAACACCAGCAGGCTCAGGAACGCCAGCGCCACGCCGAACGCGATCCACCACCGCCTGGTCGGGAACTGCTCGGCGTGCATGCAGATGTCGCGATCGACGTCGGCCCAGGTCTTCCCGCCGGTGACGAGCGGTTCGGCGATCTCGAGATCGCCGCCGTAGGGACCCGCGCCCGCCACCACAATCGGCCGGCCGGTGAGCTGGCTGTCGTCGAGCACGGTGGAGTACGGACTCATCTCAGGCTTGGTCATTACGCACCCTGGTCAGGTAAGAGATCGACGGCTTCACGCCGATACCCTCGAGCAGCTTCATCGCGCGCGGCGCCGCGGCCGCTGCGGCGATGCGCGATGTCGGATCGTTGACGTTGCCGAAGCTGATGGCCCCGGTCGGGCACACTTCCATGCAGGCCGGCACCACCGCGCCGTCCGCCAACTGGTTCTTCGACCGGCCCTCGCGGGCGGCGTCGGCGCGCGCGGCGTTGATCCGCTGCACGCAGAACGAACATTTCTCCATCA
>JBDTMB010000463.1:0-4824 GCA_039934485.1 Vicinamibacterales bacterium | reverse complement strand
CCGGCGACTCTTGCGACGAGGTCAGTCACCGAGTCGCCGCCGAAACGCTCGAGCAGCGCGTCCGCCAGGATGAGACCCACCATCGCCTCGGCCACGACGGCCGCGGCCGGCACCGCACACACGTCGCTGCGCTCGATCGCCGCCGGTTCTTCTTCGAGCGTCGTCAAGTCCACCGAGCGCAGCGGCTTCATGAGCGTCGAGATCGGTTTCATGTAGCCGGTGATGCGCAGGTCCTCGCCGTTGGTGACGCCGCCCTCGAGCCCGCCGGCGCGGTTGGTGGGCCGGCGGACGATCGGCGCACCATCAGGCGCGCTCGGATCCGCCACAATTTCGTCGTGCACCTGCGAACCGGGACGCCGGGCGCCGTCGACCCCGTCACCGATCGCCACCGCCTTGATGGCGGGAATCGACATCAGCGCCTGTGCCAGCCGGCCATCGAGCTTGCGATCCCACTGGACGTAGCTGCCAAGACCCACCGGCACGTGGTGGGCGATGACTTCGAACGAGCCGCCGAGCGTGTCGCCGGCGGCCTTCGCCGCATCGATCGCCGCGATCATCTTCTGCTCGAGGTCAGCATCCGTGCAGCGAAGCGGCGCTTCGAGGTCCATCGCCTGGACTTGCGCAAACGACACCTGCGGGCCCGCGGGCATCACGACGCCGCCGATGCCGGTGATGTGGCTGCTGATCTCGCAGCCCACGGCGCGCAACAACTGTCGAGCGACGGCACCCACGGCGACGCGCGCCGCTGTCTCGCGCGCGCTCGCGCGTTCGAGGACGTCCCGAATGTCATCGTGATCGTATTTGAGCGCGCCGGCCAGGTCGGCGTGGCCGGGACGTGGGCGCACGACGGCGGCGCGGTTGGCGCCGGTCGAGCCCTCCGGCGCCTCCGCCTCGACGTGCATCGTGTTCTGCCAGTTCTTCCAGTCCTTGTTGCGCACGAGCATCGCCACCGGCGCGCCGGTGGTGCGGCCGCGTCTGACGCCCGACAGGATCTCGGCGCGATCGGTTTCGATCGCCATGCGTTGACCACGGCCGTAACCACCCTGGCGGCGGCGGAGCTCCACGGTGATCGCGTCGAAATCAATTTGCAGCCCGGCGGGCAGCCCCTCGAGGGTGGCCAGCAGTCCCTGGCCGTGCGATTCGCCGGCAGTCAAAAAACGCAACATCCGACGAGCATTCTATACGAAGAAACTGCGACCCCGAGGTCGCGCAGGTGGTGGAAACCCGCGTGAAACCGCGTTGCGCGTGAAGGCCCCGCGTTTGCAGCAAGAGGTGGCATGTTAATGCTCGATCGCTATCTCGTAGCTGGCGGACGCGCCTTGGATCTCGCCACCGGCGGCAACATCAGGTGGCACGTCCGCAGGCATTCCCTCCGGTCGACGCCGGTGCTCTTCTCGGTCCGCCGCGGCGCCTGGCTGATCGACTTCGACCTTCGCGGTCATTCCCGGGTGGAGGTGTGGGAATCGCCGGCGGGATCGCCGCCGGCTACTCCGGCGCAGCCGACAATCGACACGTTCCGGGCGGCGCTGGCCGACGCGCGCGATGGGCGGCCGCGCGCGCTCGACCTGGTCGAACCGTTGACCGCCGACTGGTTGTGGCTGCAGCGGGTGCTGGCCCGCGAGGCGCGATGCGCCGGCTTTGTGCCGCTCGCCGCGGATGCGCTGGGCGCGGTGTTGTCGCAGGCACGGTGGCGCTGGCCGTCCTGGCTCAAGACACGATCCCTCGTGGTGTTCGCCACCGACAGCCACATCACGAGCGCCGCGGCCATCGCCTTGTTCCGGCTGGCCACCAGGGATGCGCGTCCGCACCTGGTGGTCCGCGCGGCGACGGGCGACCTCACGTGGCGGACGCGGATGGTCGAGGCGCCCATGGTGGTCCACGAGGCGCCCGATCCGTCCAGCACGCTGGCCAGCGAACCAGAAGGCGAATTCCTGGGATCGCCGGACCTGCTGATCACCCGCGCGCACCAGCTGCAGGCGGCCGGCCGCGTGGTCGAGGCCGAGGCGACCGCGCGGTGGGGTGTGCTGCTGTCGGCGCCTGGCGCGGTGCATGCCAGCGCGCAATGCGCGCTGGCGCGCTGTCTAATCGCCCAGCGGCGGCTGCTCGAAGCCCGGGCGGCCCTCCTGCAGGTTGACGGCGAGCAGGCCGAGGCGCTGCGGGCCGAGGTCCTCACCGCCAGTCACGAACGGCGCCCCGAGGCGGCGATGGCCGACGCGTTTCTCGAGGTGCTGCGCATCTGCCAGGACGCGTCGGCGGCGCCGGTGGCCCTGGCCCGGGTCGCCGCGCTCTTGAGGGACCGCCTGTCCGCGGCCACCGTGGCGTTCGTGGCGCAGGATGGCCAATGGCCGCGGGTGATGATCCACGCCGGGATGACGCCGCCGGTCCCGGGACGCCTGGATGTCGCCCTTCGCGTCCTCGACACCGGGGTGGCCGTGCCGGCCGGGGACGGGATGCAGTCGGTGGAAGGTGCCTGGCCAGTGCGCTACGGCGCCGAGGTCGTGGGAGCGGTGTGGTGCCACTGGCCCATGGGCGTGCCGGTGGTACCCGCCGATGTTGAGATCCTGATGGGGATCGCCGCCACCGCGGTGGCGCCGGCCGTGCATGCCGCCGTCGAAGAGAGCCGCGCGCCCGGCCACACGGCCACGCTGGTGCCCGACCTGATCGGCGACAGCGTGGTGATGCAGACCATTCGCCTCGCCGTCATTCGCGCGGCGGCCTCATCGTTTCCGGTCCTGATCGAAGGCGAGAGCGGATCGGGGAAGGAGCTGGTGGCTCGCGCGATTCACGCGGTGAGCGCGCGCCGGAGCCGGCGGTTCTGTCCGCTCAATTGCGCGGCGCTGGCCGACGACCTGGTGGAAGCGGAGTTGTTCGGGCATACCCGCGGCGCCTTCACCGGCGCCGTGGCCGAACGCGTGGGGCTGTTCGAGGAAGCACAAGGCGGCACCCTGTTCCTCGACGAGGTTGCGGAGCTGCGCCCACGCGTCCAGGCCAAGCTGCTGCGGGTACTCCAGGAAGGCGAACTCCGCCGCCTCGGCGAATCCCTCGTTCGCCGCGTGGACGCGCGCATCGTGGCGGCCAGCAACCGGCCGCTCGAGACCGAAACCACGAACGGCCGTTTCCGGCTCGACTTGCGGTACCGGCTGGATGTCCTGCGCATCGCCATCCCGCCGCTTCGCGATCGACTCGAGGACCTGCCATCGCTCGTGCGGCACGCCTGGGCCACGCTGGCGCGCAAGACCGAGAGCCGGGCCGTGCTGTCGCCGGCGGCGTTCAGCGCGCTTGGCGCGTACGACTGGCCGGGCAACGTGCGCGAACTCCAGAATGTGCTGGCTTCGGTGATGGTGGCCGGACCGATGCGCGGCACGATTGGGCCGGCCGCGCTACCGGCGCACATCGCCCGGGCGGCGGCGTTCGGGCCAGTGACCACGCTGGCCGGCGCGCGCCGTGCGTTCGAGGCGCGCTACGTCAAGGCCGCGTTGTCGCGCGCCAACGGCAACACCCTCGCCGCGGCGCGAGAGCTCGGCGTGTCGCGACAGGGCCTGTCGAAACTGATGGCGCGACTGGATCTGGCCGCGCGCGAGAGCGAACCAGGCCCCCGCGCATTAGAATGAGCGCGGTGCTTCGCTACCTGGTGGGCCGCGTGCTGCTGACGATTCCCGTGCTGGTCGGGGTGGCGACGCTGGTCTTCGCGCTGATTCACCTGGTCCCCGGCGATCCGGCCCAGTCGATGCTGGGCGAGGGCGCGGCGCCGCAGGATGTCGCCGAGCTGCGCGCGAAGCTCGGGCTCGATCGGCCGCTGGTCTCGCAGTACATCGGGTTCCTGCGCGGCGCGGCCACCGGCAACCTGGGGCAATCCTTTCGCACCGGCCAGCCGGTGACGACGTCCATCCTCGAGCGGATGCCGGCGACGGCAGAACTGGCCCTGGCGGCGGTGCTGGTGGCGCTCGTGCTGGCGCTGCCGCTCGGCGTCATCGCCGCGGTATGGAAGGGCACCGCGGTCGACTACGGGGCGATGACGTTGGCGCTGGCGGGCATCTCGGTGCCGAATTTCTGGCTCGGTCCGCTCCTGGCGATCGTGTTCTCGGTGGAACTCGGCTGGCTCCCGGTGTCGGGGCGCGGCGGGCTCGCCAGCCTGGTCTTGCCGGCGGTGTCGCTGGGCCTGGCGCTGGCGGCGATCCTGTCGCGGATGACGCGCGCCAGCCTGCTCGATGAGTTGAGCGAGCTCTACGTGCGCGCGGCACGGGCCCGCGGCGCGTCCCGCGGCGCGGCGATCGTCCGGCACGCGCTGGGCAACAGTCTCGTGCCCCTCGTGACGATCATCGCGCTGCAGTTTGGCGCCGTGCTCACCGGCTCGGTGATTACCGAAACCATTTTTGCGTGGCCCGGCATCGGCCGCTTGCTCATTCAATCGATCGGCTTCCGCGACTATCCGATGGTGCAAGGGTGCATCCTGTTGATCGCGGTGACCTACGTCACCGTCAACCTGGTCACCGACCTCCTGTACGGCGTGCTGGACCCGAGGATTCGCGTCGGATGACCCGCGCCGGCATTGCGATCGTGCTGATCACGGTGCTCGCGGCGCTCGCCGCGCCGTGGCTGCTGCCCTGGGATCCGGCGACGCAGGATCTCGCCCTGCGCCTGCAGGGGCCGTCGTTCCAACACCTGTTCGGCCTCGACGAGCTCGGGCGCGACATCCTGGCGCGCGTGCTGCTGGGCGCGCGCGTCTCGTTGATGGTCGGCGTGGTGGTGGTCGGCGTGTCCACCAGCGTCGGCATGGCGGTGGGCGCCGTGGCGGGTTACTACGGCGGGTGGATCGACCAGGCG
>JBDTMB010000462.1:0-4838 GCA_039934485.1 Vicinamibacterales bacterium | reverse complement strand
ACGCTGTAGCTCGGGATGAGGACTTCTCCAGAACTGACGAAGGAGTCGCCCCGCATCAGCGCCTGGACGACGAGCGCCGAATCATCGAGACCCACCGGGCGATCGAGCTTCACGTAGGTCACGGGAGACGTGGAGTAGATATCGTCGCCGGGCTGCTGGTGGCGGACTTCGGAAATCGACAGGATGTATTTGGGTGGGATCGGCTTGTTCGCCACCCAGTTGTGGCTGGCCGCCTTCAACCTTATACCGCGCGCGCAGCCCGGCGCCGTTCTGCCCGGACCAGGACACGACGAGTGTGTCCTTCTCCATCGCTGCGGTCAGACCCGGCGCCGCCTTGTACTTTGACAGGTTGCACGCCAGTGAGTCCGTAAACAACACGGGCACTGGAGAAAACGACGACATTGGCGAGATCAGTCCAAGCGTGGCTGAAGCGGCCGCCGCCAGCGCAGTCGACACGATGAAGGTCCTAACAGTCATGGGCAACTCCATCCGAATGAAACACGGTTGACGGACAACGAGGACAGACTAACAGAAGACTTTGACTCCCGACGGCGTTAAAGGAACTTGAAAATGCAAATCAAACCAAATCGCGACGCTGGGCGAAGCCATCGGAAGGCGCCCGCAGGTTCAGCATCGATTTCGCCGGACGTGGGTTGACTTTACCGTAGGGTGTCCCGTACCAATTCCCGATGCACAAGGCCGACATCAAGGTGGGCACAGCCTACGCCCTTCGTGAGCGCCGCGGCGAGCCCTTTCAGCGGGTCAAGATCCTCGAGCATGTCCGGGGCGGAAAATGGAAGGCTGAATGGGTTGAGCCCAATCCTGGGCTCATTCACTACGTCGAATCCCAGAATCTGATTGTTCCCTGGCGACAGTTAAAGGCGTTCCTTCGGGAGGAGTCGGACAAGGCGCGCCTCCTGGAGCAGAGCGATCGCGATGGGTATCAGCGCGACTCGCCTCTAGTGCAAGCGGTCGAGCAAGTGATTGATAGCGTCGGTGAGACCGCATCCTTCTGGCGCGCAACGCTTCGAGCGGCGCCTGACGTCCTCGAGCGGCTCTTCGCCCGGTCCGGGATCGCGGCAAACACATATTGGCCGGCCGCCTACACAGACCGAGCTGGTGAGACGAATTTGCCATTCGGCGCCGCCGTCGTGATCGCGAAGGCTTTTTGTGCCGCCGAGCCTGCGACAGTACTGCTGTCCATCGAGAGCACCGAACGCAAGTGGACCCACGATGTCGGCCGCGGCGAAGATACGTTGGTTCCACTCCTCAACGAGTATCGGGCGGCGTGGGCCATCATTCGTCAGTGGACGGGGCACGATCCCGCAATTGCTCAGCGTGAGCTAGAGATTCAGAAACTTGAGCGGCTAGTCTGGGACGCGATCTATGCCCTGCAGAAGGCCGGCCTGGAATCTGAATCGGCAAGGCTCCGTCGAGCGATTCAGCGGGGAGGCTAGTTACCCGGATGCCTGTGGCCTGCCCTTCCCTTCCGGGACAAGAAGG
Organism: Vicinamibacterales bacterium; assembly: GCA_039934485.1. Lineage (GTDB taxonomy): Bacteria > Acidobacteriota > Vicinamibacteria > Vicinamibacterales > UBA2999 > 12-FULL-67-14b. Next base: position 3,335 of record JBDTMB010000462.1, on the reverse strand, counting down.
TTGGCCGTGTTGTGGTGAAAACAATTGGAGGGGAGATCGTGGCGGACTACGACGTGGTGATTCATAGGGCAGCGGCGGATCATTCGACTCCCCCGGCACCGCCGGCGATCAACGCACGCATCCAGCTTGCCAATGATCTTTTTGTGCAACGTCTTCCGAGCACAGTGGCGAAGAAGATCACTGCGGCGTGCAATGCCGGAGGCGTCCCGAGCATTACTCCACAGCGATATGCCTTCGTACGAGAATACGCTGGCGGCCGGGCTGGCTATCCCGATTTCGACAGTGACAAGCGGATAAGGCTTGCGATGGCTCTTTCGCGACTAGTGTGGCCAACCAACACCGGCCTTGCTCAGTCTGCACAAGTGTCTGGGGACCTTACGGACGCTAGCACGCTCTCGATTAGGCCAGGTCCAATCACGGGTCCAGCCGCGGAGGCCTACAACGCCGACAGTCGGCTGCGCAATTGGCTGACGGACGAAGATGGGCAAGCCCTCAAGTCGCTGCTTGCAGGCTACGACGCTGAAAAACCGACGCCTCGGGTATCCCGGGCACTGTTTCTTCATGAATTTGCGGTCAACACCCTCGATGGCGGCGTCAGGTGGCTTCTCGTCGCGGCGGCACTTGAAGCTCTGGTCATAGCGGGCGATGAGCGAGTCTCAAAGCAGTTTTCTGTTCGCACCGCAGCCATTGCGTCAGAATTGGGGGTCGCGTTTTCCAAACGAGATGCGAGGGAGGCATATAGCCGCAGGTCAAAGGTTGCCCACGGCTCGGGCCCTACATTCAAGGCAGGAGACCGCGAGTTGTTTATTGGGATGGAAGGCGTCTTGCGGTCCTGTATCAGAAGATCAATTTCGGATCCCAGGTGGGGCGACACATTTGCCTCCGCGAAGTCCATTTCGCGGCAGTGGCCAGTCGAGAGTCTCCCGTCATGTCCACTGTGTGGCAGACCATCAAAGTCACGGGGGCCGTGGGCCTTGGTTCCAGCCTTCTTCAAGGAGCTGCCTGGGTGGGGCTTGAGTTTCTTGGCATGGCTGAACGGTCGACCCTGACCGGACCAAGCGATTTCGCTGCGCTCCACACTGAACCAGTCGTAATCTAGGCCCGGTACCGTCGCCTTCGGAAAAGCAGTCGGTCACTCAAGGAGTTCCACAATGGTCAGGAAGCGTCAAAAACATACTGTCAGAGCGTGGATGCAGGTGGCCGAACTAACCAAGAATGGCAGCGCTATCTGGTTCGAGATCAGTTCTCGAGGCAACAAGCTTGGCAGAATCTGGGTCGGCCGCGGTTCATTGGAGTGGCAAGGGAAAGGCCGGAAAGTCAGCAAACGATTGTCGTGGTCCCGATTTGCGCAGCACATGGAAACCCTGTACTAGGCTCACGAACGATCGATGGACGAAGAGTCTCCTCACTACCTCGGTCACCGGCAGCGCCTTCGCGAGCGCTTCCAGAAGTCAGGCCTCGATGGCTTTGCTGACTATGAAGCCATTGAGTTACTGCTGACCCTAGCGATTCCGCGCTCGGATGTGAAGCAACCGGCGAAGAGGCTCATCGCTCGCTTTGGCAATCTGCGGGGGATTCTCGACGCACCGATCGACGAGTTGCGCTCCGTCGATGGCGTCGGTTCTGTCACGCCTGTCTCACTCCAGATCATAAAGGCCGCGGCCACGCTTTACCTGCAACAGCGAAGTGAAGGACAGGATTCACTTTCAGACCCTACCCGCCTCGCGGACTTCTGGCGCATGCGGATCGGTGCGCTCCCGAACGAGGTATTTCAAGTCGCTTACCTCGATTCTCGGCACCGACTTTTGCGCGATGGCGTAGAGACAATCGAAGAGGGCACCATCACACGAGCAACCGTCTACCCTCGTCGTGTCGTCGAGGCCGCCCTCCGAAAGGGTGCCGCGGCAATCGTGCTGGCGCATAACCACCCGAACGAGCATTTGGTTCCGAGCGATCAAGACAAAGTGGTTACCCGGGCGGTCGTGCTCGCGGCGGAGACGGTTGACATCAAAGTTGTTGATCATCTGATCGTCTCAGCGAGCGGCACATTCAGCTTCAGGTCGGCGGGCTTGTTGTGAATATCGCGCCGGCTATCCTTGAGCAGTATCCGGACCTCAACCAATCGCAGAAAGCCATCGTTGGGCATATCGATGGTCCACTCCTCGTAATCGCCGGTCCTGGTTCAGGCAAGACGTACAGCATTGTTCTGCGAGCGCTGAACCTCTTGATCTTGGGAAAGGCCGAACCAAAGCAGGTCGTGCTGTGTACCTTTACCGAGAAGGCCGCCTTCGAGATGCGCGACCGCCTGGCGGCGGCGGCCCGCAAGGTGGGGTATTCGGGCGATTTGTCAGAACTGAGCGTCTCCACGATTCACAGCCTGTGCAGCAAGGTTCTCACCCGCCACCGGCATCGGACCGTCCTGGGGCACAACTACGAGACCCTCGATGAGCTGACTCAGCTCCTCTTTATCTTCGAGCACTTCAAAGAGATCGTCGGCGAAGCCGAGAACGGACTCTTCCTTGGTCGTTGGAAGACTCGATGGACCGCAATCGAGGGAGTGCGCGGGTACTTCGACAAGATCACAGAGGAGCTCGTCGACCCTGGGAAGCTGGGCCAATCTGCCACGCCTTCGATCTCGGCGCTCGGGAAAGCGTATCAGGCTTATGAGAAGGCGCTCTTTGAGGCGAATCGCGTAGATTTCGCGCACTTGCAGCGCATTGTTCTCGACCTTCTTGATGACCCATCGACCGGCGAAGCCCTCACGCGGGATCTCAGATACGTTTTAGTTGACGAGTATCAGGACACCAACTATGTCCAAGAGAGGCTTCTCCTCAAGCTGACAGAGGCAACGCGAAATCTATGCGTGGTTGGCGACGAAGACCAGAGCCTGTATCGCTTCCGTGGCGCGACCGTCCGTAACATCCTGGAGTTTCCCCAACGGATGCCAGGCTGTACGGTTGTGAAACTGACGATAAATTACCGCTCCCATCGCGCGATCGTCGAGCGCTACGACGGCTGGATGGCCTCAGCCGATTGGTCAAGCAAGGCTGGGCCGTCCTTTCGTTACGATAAGACGATTGAGGCCGATTCTCAAACCACCCACCCCAAGTACCCGGCCATATTTGCAGTATGGGGCCGCGATCAACGGGATGAGGCTGCCCGATTCGCCGACCTAGTCGAGTTTCTGAAAAAGAACGCCATCATCGCAGACTACAGCCAAGTCGCTTTACTCCTGCATAGCGTCAGGGAGGACCACAGCGGGCCATACATCGACGCCCTTCAAGCCCGTGGCATCCCCGCCTTTTGCCCGCGCGCGCGGGCCTACTTCGAGAATG
>JBDTMB010000461.1:0-4852 GCA_039934485.1 Vicinamibacterales bacterium | reverse complement strand
GAAGCGATGGACCACCTCTACAAGCTAGGCCACCGCCGCATCGGCCTGATCACCGGCCCGCTGGTCAGCCCGCTCAGCCGCGATCGCCTGAGCGGCGCCACGGGACGCGCCGCCAAGGCGAGGGCCAAGCGTGAACTGATCGTGGCCAACGGCGATTTTTCCATCGAATCGGGCGCCGTGGCCGCGGAGCGGCTGCTCGGGCGCAAGGATCCGCCGACAGCGATCTTCTGCTTCAACGACGAGATGGCGATGGGCGTGCTCGAGACGGCAAGGCGGAGAAAGCTGCGAATCCCGGACGACCTCTCCGTAGTCGGCTTCGACGACATCCGGTACGCGCGGCACCTCGACCCGCCGCTCACCACCATCGCCCAGCCGATGCGGCAGATCGGTGAAGGCACCGTGCGGCTGCTGCTGCAGATCCTGCGCGGCGCCAAGACCGCTCCGGAGTCGGTCACCCTGCCGCACACGCTCGTCGTCCGCTCGAGCACCGCCCCGCTGCGCCGATCCCGCTGAGGTGAATGGTGGAGGGCGAGGGCTTTAGCCCTCGCCTGCGCGCGAGAACCGTATAGGCTAGTGGCCGCCAGGAGCCGGCCCATCCAACGCCATCTGTTGATCGTGCTGATTCTCGCGGCCCTTGCGCCGCCGGTGGAGGCATTTCCCGCGCGCCGCCCTGTCCACATCTCGGCGACCGTGGCCGCGAGCAGTCGCGTGAACGCCGATGGCGTGGCATCGCTCGTTCGCGAAGCGGATCCGCCAGGGTCCGTGCCGCCGGTGTGGCAGCGCTGGTGGTTCGCGCCGCTGCTGGCGCTCGTCTCGGGCCTCCTGTTTTACGCCGGCTACCGCGTCGGCAAGCGGCGGGTGCTCGAGATCGAGCGGGTGCGCATCGGCATCGCCAGCGACCTCCACGACGACATCGGCGCCGGACTGTCGCGCATGGCGATTCTCGCGGAAGTGGCGAGGCGCCAGTTGCAGACCACCGACCTCCAGGCCACCGCCATCCTCGCCGACCTGGCCGACTCCGCGCGGGACCTCGTCGTCTCGATGAGCGATGTCGTCTGGTCCGTCGATCCGAGGCGCGACGATCTCGCCAGCCTGGTCCAGCGGGTTCGGGAGTTCGCGTCCACCCTGCTCGAGGCGAAGGGCATCGAATGGCGACTGGACGCGCCGCCCGACGCCGAACGGATCAAGATGACACCGGAGCAGCGACGGGACGTCTTTCTCGTCATCAAGGAAGCCCTCAACAACGCCGTGCGTCATGCCGAATGCCGGACCGTGCGGCTCGTGGTGCAGGCCGATCGGGTCGGGCTCATCGTCGACATCTCGGACGACGGCCGCGGCTTCGAGCATGTGGTGACGCCGGCAACGCCGCATCCGTTGCCGCAGGGCGGATACGGCCTTCGCAGCATGCGCGCGCGGGCGACCCGGGCGGGCGGGCGGTTGACGATGATCAGCGCGCCCGGCCAGGGGACCTGCGTGCAACTGGCGATGCCCCTGCGCCGCCGGATGGCATGAACATGCGCTGGCGCCTGGGCGTGGAAGCCGGTATAAGGGGTTCGTGACGCCCTCGACCGGTCCCCTCCGCGTCGCCATCGTCGAGGACGACCGCCGCTCGCGCGAAGGCCTGGCCCTGCTCATCGGCGGCACGCCCGGGTATAGCTGCGTCGGGTCGTTTGACTCGGTGGAGGGAGCGCTCGGCGCGACCATCGCGCCTCCACCTGACGTGCTGTTGCTGGACATCGACCTGCCCGGCATGCCGGGATCGGAAGGGGTCCGCGTGATCCAACAGCGGTGGCTCAGCACGCAAATCCTGATGCTGACGGTCTATGCCGAGCGCGACCACGTGTTCGAATCCATCTGCAACGGCGCGTGCGGGTACATGCTCAAGCAGACGCCGCCGGCGCGCCTCCTCGAGGCGATCCGCGAGGCGCACGACGGCGGCGCGCCGATGTCCCCGGAAATCGCGCGCCAGGTCGTGACGCTGTTCCGCCGGACCGCTCCCGCGTCGGCCGCCGCGCCGCTCACGCCGCAGGAAGTGCGGCTGCTGGGGTTGCTCGCCGAGGGGTACAGCTACCTGGCCGCGGGCGGCCAATTGAACATCAGCGTCAACACGGTTCGCAACTACATCCGGACCATCTACGACAAGCTGCACGTGCACTCCAAATCGGAGGCCGTCAGCCAGGCGATCCGCAAGGGCATCATCCAGTAAGCGCGCGCCGGCGCCTTCCCAAAATACGCATATTCATGCGCTGCCGCCGCGCCGCCGCGGCAAGTAGTCTCACCGGCATCAGTGATCGAGGCCCCCCTCGAAGGGAGAGATCGTGAACACGTTCAAGAGGTACCTACTCGCCCGGTGTTCGGTTATTCGGGTTCCCGTGTGCCTTGTGTTGGCGCTTGGGTGGCCCCCGGCTTCGGCCAGCGCGGGCCGGGCTCCGGATACGACACCGCCGACCATCACCGCCGTGGCGACGCCGGCGCCGAACGCCAACGGTTGGTACCGGACGAGCGTCCGCGTCCGCTTCACGTGCGCCGACACCGAATCGCGGATCGCGGTGTGTCCGGCCGCGGTCATCGTGGCCACGGAAGGTGCCAATCAGATCATCTCCGGCGTGGCGCGCGATCGGGCCGGGAATATCGCGACCGCAAGCATCACGCTCAACATCGACAAGACGGCGCCGGTGGTCACTGCTGCTCGACTACCCGAGGCTCCTTCGAGCGGGTGGTCCACCTCGCCGGTGACGGTCACCTTCGACGCCACCGATGCGCTCTCGGGCATTGCGCCTGGCAGCCTCACCGCGCCGGTGACGCTGTCCACCGATCGCACGAACGGATCGGCCGCCGGACGCGCCACCGACCTTGCGGGCAACGTGGGGACGTTCAGGCTGACCGGCATCAACATCGATCAGCGAAATCCCCGTATCACCGTAACCCTCGCGCCGGCGCCGGCGCGCCGCGGGTTCCGCACGGCAGCGGTCACGGCAAACTTCACATGCACGGATGCACGTTCGGGCGTCGCCTTCTGCCCGCCGGACCAGGTGTTCCCGGATGATGGCGCGAATCAGAGCGTGACGGGCGAGGCCATCGACCACGCCGGCCACTCCGCCACCGTCACGAAAATATTCCACATCGACGCCACGCCGCCGGTGCTCACAATCACTTCGCCCGCTGGCGGCTTCGTGGCCGATACGACGACCACGATCAGCGGCACCGTCACCGACGCGACGTCGGGCATGGCCAGCCTGATGGCCGGCGCACTGCGGATCCGGATCCAGGCCGATGGCAGCTTCAGCTACGGACCGCTGACCCTGGCGGACGGACCGAACGCGTTCACGCTGCTGGCGACGGATCGCGCCGGGAACGTTCGCGAGCAGGTGGTGAACGTGGCGCACGGGTGCACCAACCTGGTGCCAGACCCGCAATTCGACCTGGGCGAGTCGGGATTCGCGGCGCAGGACGCCAGCAGCCTCGTGGTGCGCACCAGCGAGTCGCCTCTCGAGGGCGCCTCCAGCCTGCGGATCGCCATCGCCGGGTATGGCAACAATCTCTGGTGGGTCCACGACTTCAGCGGCGGCCGCGCCAGCGGGTTCCGCGTCAGCGCGCACCTGCGATCGGATCTGCAAAGTACGTCGGACCTGAACTTTTGCGCGATGGCCTACTACGCCGACGGCACCACCGATCTGAGCTGCACCGTGGTCAGCGGCGCGATCGGCGACAAGGGCACGGTCGGCGCGTCACTGACGCTCGACCCGCTGAAGCCGCTGGCATCGGTGCGCATCCGCCTGTATCAGGAGGGTGGTGATCCGATCGAGTTCACGATGGACGCGGCCAGCGCGTGCCTGGACGTCGTCGAAGCCCCACCGGATGATGGTGGTGGTGGTGGCGGTGGTGGTGGTGGTGGTGGTGGCGGAGGTGGCGGCGGCGGTGGAGGAAACGTCTGCACGCCACCCGCTCCGGGCTCCAGCGCCTATCCGGGCTTCACGTATCCACTGCCGGCGTTGCGCCCGTTCATCTCGTTGAACGACTACACGCAGGCCGACCAGGGCTCCACGGCATACCTGCGATTCCGGGCCGCGGCGAACGAGGCCCTGGCGGGCTTTCCGCCCTACGCGTACGCGCCATCGCACTCGGTGATCATGTACCGCATCACCGGACAGTTGCCGTACCTGGCCGACGCGATCGCGCGCGTCGAGCAGTTCGTCACGGAAGCGGAAGCGGCGATTGCCGGAGGCGGCACACCCGCGTTGGCCGGCGATTCGTATCTCGAGGTGGGCTGGTACCTCGAGCAACTGTCGCTCACCTACGATCACGGCTTCGACCAATTGTCGCCCGAGCAGCGACAGCGGTGGGCGGCCCTTGCCGATCAGGCGCTCTTCAACGTCTGGCATCCGGATGATGCCACGTGGGGCGGCGTGGCGCATCCGTGGTCGGGGTGGTCGATCTGCGACCCGGGGAACAACTACCACTTCAGTTTCCTGCGCGCCACGATGCTGTGGGGATGGGCCTCGCAGAGCGCGACGTGGCTGGACTTCCTGCAGACGCAGAAGTTCGGCCTGCTGATGGATTACTACGCCGCGCTGCCCGGCGGCGGATCGCGCGAGGGCACCGGCTACGGCACCGCGCAGAAGAACCTGTTCGAGAACTACATCTACTGGAAGGCGTCCACCGGCGAAGATCTCGCCGCGATCACCCCGCACACCCGCGAAACGATCGATTACTGGATCCACGCCACGGTGCCGACGCGCGATCGCTTCGCGCCGATCGGCGACCAGTCCCGCTCGTCGATTCCCGAGCTGTACGATTACCACGAGAACCTGGTCCACTCGGCGGTCGTGCTGAGCGCCAACACCGACCACGC
>JBDTMB010000460.1:0-4860 GCA_039934485.1 Vicinamibacterales bacterium | reverse complement strand
CGGCGCGGTGCGCACCGGTTTAGTGGGCGGGTTGACCGCGCTCACGCGCACCACCGCGCTGCTCGCACTGGTGATGGTGGTCCCCGCGCTCTGGCACGCATGGAAAGGCGTCGGCAACCGCCCGAAGTTGTTACTCACGGTGGTGGGTTGCCTCGTGCTGGTCGTCTCGTTGATCTCGATCCGCAACGCGCTGGTCGTCCACGTCTTCGCGCCGCTGCCCGGAGAATTCGCGGTGACGCTGCTCGCCGGGAACCAGCCACCGGCGGAGGTGGCGATCGACCTCACCAGGCACGCGCCGTTCTACAACGCGCTCGGCGTCCACGAGTTCACGCGCCTGGTGATCGAGTACGCGTTGACCGCGCCGGCGCAGTTTGCCGCCAACATGGGACGCAAGGTGCTGTTTGCGTTGGGCTATTACGAACCCTATGCGCCAGGATTCGGCGTCTCGCTGGTGTTCATGGCGGTCTCGATCGCCGGCTTCGCCGGGCTGTGGCTGGCCGTGCGCAGCGGGACCGTGCCGATCAGCGTCGCCATCGTCCCGGCGCTCGTCGCCTTCTCCCAGTTCGCCGCGGTGGTGCTCGTGTACCCCAAAGGTGAGCGCCTGATTCTCCCCTTCCAGACCCTCATGGCCACCTATGCGGCGGTGGCGTTCGATCGGATGGTGCGCCGGTTTTAGCGCGAGACACTTCAGCGAGCGCCGGCCAGCCGCCAGAACTGCGGCTCGCTGATGATCGTGATCCGGTGTCCCTTCTCGCGCAGCCGCTTGATCTCCATCAGCTTCCGCCCGCCGTCGCGGCCGGCGGCCTGTAACGCATTCGGCCGGCCCCTCACGACCACGCTCGTCTTCACCGAGGGCATCCCGTGTACCACGGCGCCGGCGCGCTTGGCCGCCGTCGCCAACTCGATTCGTGGTCGCGTAAAGAAACCGGTGAACGCCAGGTGCACGCCCTTGAGCGTGCGCTGCGCGCCGGCCGTGAGCGCCGCCGGCGGGGTGGTCAGCGCGTCGATCAACTCGTCGGCGCTTTCGTAGCGCTTCCGCCGCTCGCCGATGCAGCGATAGATGATTTCCTTCAAATGATCGGAGCACACCAGGCGCCGCACTTCCGGCGGCCGGACTCGTGCCCGCGCCGTCCCCTTCACCAGCATCGCGATCAGCTGCCCCACCTGGTAGACATCGTCTCGCGCCTGCCACTTCGGGGCGGCGCCGTTGAAGATGTCGCTCGGCGCCATCAGCGGATTGAGCGTGCGCGCGGTGATGCCGCGCCGGTCGCTCTGCTGCCGGACGATCCCGAAGTCGCCGAGCTTGAGGCGCGAGCCATCGCAGACGAAGACGTTGAGCGGCGTGAGGTCGCGATGCAGCAACTGGCCGCGATGGAGCTTGCCGAGGACCTGCAGCACGCCGGCGATTTCTCGGCGGGTGGTCTTCTCCGGCCATTTCTTCTCGGAGCGATCGAGGAAGGCGCTCAGGTCACCATGCCGCGCGTATTCCAGCGCCAGGCAATAGAGGATCCGGCCGTCCGCGCGCAGGGCCGGGAAGGTATCGAACACCTGAATCGCGCGCGGGTGGTCGGCCAGCAGTTGACCGAAGTAGGCCTCGCGCAACCAGCCGTCGAGGCGCGTGCTCACCTTGATGCACAGCCGATCGGGAACCACGGACGAACGGCCGACGCGGCGAGCCAGGTAGACCTGTCCGAAGCCGCCCTGGCCGAGCAGTCGCTCGATGCGATAGCCGAGCCGCGATTCGACGCTGGTCATCACCTCGCCCGCCGACACCAGCTGACCTTGACGGTCGGCGCCTGCCGCCGCGCGGGTCCGCGTCGTCGCGTTGGTGGTGCGCCGGATCGGTTTCTGTTTCACGCCTACAGGATACTGAAGTGATCGTCACCCGATCGCCGCTGGTATCGTAAATTTTGATTTGACAGTTTCTCTCGAGGCCATTACTGTCTTGCGCGCGGGCTCCCCAGCCCTGGGCCGCACCCCCGGCCTGCGATAGATATTTGTCTCTCCTGGAGACCGAGGAGACCCCCGTGGTCACTGCCGATACCGTTGTCTTCGAAGGACCCGTCAACCTCACCGATCGCCAGGCGGTCGCCGAGCTGCGCGCCGTGCTCGACCGGCACGGTTACACCGCCACCGGGGTCACCGACGCGCTTGGCGCGGCGCTGCCGTTCAACAAGTCCCACCTGCGAGACGACCTGCCGCTGTATTTGCGAAGGCTCACCGTGCCGACGCCGATCAACACGCTGGTCAAGCTCTTCGTGCTCGATCGATGGGTGGACCAGGCGGACGCGGCGGCGGCGCTGGCGCCGCTCGACCTCGATCGGGTGCGCGCGATGGGGCTGCTCGAAGACGGCCCGAGTGGGGTGCGGGCGCGATTGCGGCTGTCGGTGCACGAAGGCCTGCTGATCGCGCACGATGCGTACGACGAAGAGACGCGGACGCTGCGGACCGACCACGTCCTCGACGTCAATCCCACCACCATCTCGCTGTCGCACCTCACCGTGCGGCGGCCGGTGCAGCGCGCCCTCGAAATCGGCACCGGCTGCGGCGTGCTGGCGCTCAAGGCCTCGCGGCATGCCGAGCAGGTGGTGGCGACCGACACCAACCCGCGCGCGCTCAACCTGGCGGTCTTCAACGCCGCGCTCAACGGGATCACCAATGTCGAGTGGCGGCTCGGCAGCTTGTTCGAGGCGGTGGCCGGCGAGCGCTTCGACCTGATCTTCAGCAACCCGCCGTATGTGATCTCCCCGGACTCGCAGTTCATCTTTCGCGATGGCGGGCGCCGCGGCGACGCGTTGTGTGAGGAGATCATCCGTCGCGCGCCGGCGCACCTGCGGGACGGCGGCTACGCCACCGTGCTGATCAACTGGGCGATTCGCAGCAACGAGGAATGGTCGGCGCCGCTGCGCCGCTGGGTGGACGGCAATGGCTGCGACAGCTGGCTGATGTTGAGCGCGGCCGAAGATCCCACCACCTACGCGGCGATGTGGACCCGTAGCCGGGATCGCGCGACCTACAGCGCCGGCCTCGAACGCTGGATTCGCTACTTCGACGAGCTGGGTCTTCACGCCATCGGCCTCGGCGCCGTGGTGATGCGCCGCAACACCTCGGGCACGCCCTGGGTCCGCGCCGATCAATTGCCCGAGAGCGTGACCGCCGCCGCAAGCGCGCACCTCGAGCGGCTGTTCGACGCCGAGGATCGACTGGCGTCGCTCACCGACGACGCGGTGCTGTTCGCGCAGCGCTTTGAGACCGTGCGGGATCACCAGTTGACGCAGACCCTGAAGTTCCAGGGCCCCACCTACACGATCGCCTCGGCCGAGGTGCGCCTGCAGGGCGGGTTGCCCTTCAACGGCACCGTCGACGCGCACACCACCCAGCTGCTCGCGCGCTGTGATGGCCGCCGCACCCTGGCGGAGATTGCCGCCGAGATCGCCGCGACCTCGGATCTCGATCCGGACAAGTGCACCTCGGCGTGCGCGACGATCGCGCGCCGCCTCATCGGCATGGGTTTTCTCGTGCCACCAAGCGTGACGCCGGCGATCGGCTCCTCCCCGGGCCGGCAAGAAGGGAGCGTTCAATGACGACAGGTTCGACAGGCACGAAGCGGCGGACGTTACTCCAGCGGGGATTAGCCCTGCTGGCCGGCGGCGCCGCGGTAGCAGGGGGCACGCAGTGGTTGCGCGCGGCGTCGCCACCGGCGGCGGCACTGCCGTCAACCCTCACGCTGTATGCGCGGCGCCGCCAGGTGGCGGCTCCGCCGGGTACGGCCGGTCACCCACACGCCGCCGACGGGCGCATCGTTGCGTCGGGCGAGCTGCTCGATGGCCCCGATGGCCGCCGGGTCGGCTCGTTTCACACCAACTGCTTTTGCCAGGCGTCGCCGTTCGGCCCGCAGGCGATCGGGGCGTCGAGCCTCGAATTCCACGTCCTGCAATTGGCGGACGGGACGCTGTTCGGCATCGGTTCCGGCAGTGACGATGGCGGGGCGCTGGCCATCGTGGGCGGCACCAACCGGTACGCGGGCCGGTCGGGGACTTATATCCAGCGTGCGATCGCCGGCGGGAGTCGCGGCGACGACATCCGGGAACTAATTGTCACGTTTGCAGGGTGAGGAGGAGAGCTCATGGCAGTGGATATGTTCTTGAAGATTGACGGGATTGACGGCGAGTCAATGTCCCACAAGCACAAGGGTGAGATCGAACTCTTGAGTTTCTCCTGGGGCCTGAGCCAGACGATAAGCCAGACCGGTGGTGGCGGCGGCGCCGGCAAGGTGAACGTGTCGGACCTCTCGTTCGTCAAGCTGATGGACACGGCATCGCCACAGTTGATGGAAAAATGTTGCCAGGGCCAGCACATCAGCGACGCAACGCTGACGATCTCCAGCCGTGAACGTCCGGTGGAGTATCTGAAGATCAAGCTGCAGGACATCCTGGTTTCGAGCTACCAGACTGGCGGCGCGAACAACGGCGGGGTCTTGCCGATGGATTCGGTGAGCTTGAACTTCGCGAACGTGGATATCACCGCGTCCGACCGCTTCGGGAAGGTCTCGCAGGTAAGCTGCAACTTCGTCAAGCTCGGCGACACGATCGGCCACCATCACGACTAGCGGTGTGGGGGTTGGGGCGGCATACACGCCGCCCCAATTTCCGTCGCTCTTTCCGCCCCCCAAAAGATTCTTGGCGTTGCCTGCGAGCGAGGCGGATGCTATAGTTGTGGTTTGCGCTGCCTTCGCAAACCGCTTCATTGGGTTGCTTCGGCGGGGCAAGCCACCACTTCCCAAGTGGGCCCGTAGCTCAACTGGCAGAGCAGCAGACTCTTAATCTGTTGGTTCTCGGTTCGATTCCGAGCGGGCTCACC
>JBDTMB010000459.1:0-4874 GCA_039934485.1 Vicinamibacterales bacterium | reverse complement strand
CCGTGTCGATCGCCAGCTTGCCGGTGCTGCCGCCGAGCCGCTCGACGGGCACGTCCATCTTGTCCATCAACGTGACCAGCAGGTTCGCCATGGTCGGCTTGCCGGTGTAGGCGATGTGGCGGCCCCCCTTGAGCGTTCCAGCGCCGCCGCCCATCAGGAGCAGAGGCAGGTTGTCGCCGGAGTGGACATTGCTGTTCGAAATACCCGACCCATAGAGGATGGTGGTGTTGTCGAGGAGCGAACCGTCGCCGTCCGGCGTCGCGCGCAGCTTCGCCAGGTACTTCGCGAAGAGCTCCGTGTGATACCGGTTGATCTTCGACATGCGGGCCACCAGCTCCGGCACGTTGCCGTGATGCGAGAGCGGATGGTGGGCTTCCGGGATGCCGATCTGCGGATAGGGGCGCGCGCTCTGCTCCTTGCTGATCATGAACGAGATGACGCGCGTCAGGTCCGACTGAAAGGCCAGCACCTGCAGGTCCAGCATCAACGCCAGGTAATCCTCGAACACCGGCGGCACGCCCTGCGGCATGTCCATCGACGGCAGATCAAGGTCGCGCTGCTCCTCGGCCTTTTGAATGCGGCGCTCGACGTCGCGCACCGACTCGGTGTACTCGTTGACCTTGACCTGGTCCTGCGGCCCGAGCGAGCGCTTGAGGCTCGCCAGCTTGTCGTTGACCGAGTCCAGGATGCTCTTGTGCTGCTGCAGGCGCGCTTCCCGCGCCGCGCGATCCGTGCTGCCGCTGTCGCCGAACAGCTTCTCGAAGACGGCGCGTGGGTTGAACTCCATCGGCAACGGCTGCGTTGGGCTGCGCCACGACAGCGTATGCGTGTAGACGCAGCTCAAATTCCCCGTGCAGGCGCCGGCGTTGTTAGGCGGATCCATCGCCAATTCGAGCGAGGCCACCTGCGTCTCGCTGGCGAAGTGCCGCGCCAGCAATTGATCCATCGACACGTCGGCGATGATCTCCACTTCATTGCGTCCGCCGCGAGCGGTGCCGGTGAGAAACGAACCCGACGCGCCCGCATGGATGTAGTTCCAATTAGCCTTGAGACCGGACAGGACGAGCATCTGGTCGCGGTACGCCGCGAGCGGTTCCAGGATCGGCGTCAGCTCGAACGCGGCGCCCTCGGTCTTCGGCAACCAGTACTCCATCGCCATCCCGTTCGGGACATAGAAGGTCTGGAAGCGATGGATCGGTTTCGCGGCCGCTCGCACGAACGACGGCGTCATCGCGTCAAGCCACGGCAACGCCATCGTCGCGCCCAATCCGCGAAGAACGGTGCGCCGCGCCAGAGGTTTCGTGGTGAGAAAGGTCATGAGGATCCCCGCATCAAAAACGTCGGACTGTTCACGATTCCCAGAATCAGCGACGACCATCGAAAGTCGCCCGCCGCCGCGCCGCGAACGATCTGCCGCACGGCCGGCCGGTCGTAGTACTCGAGCCGCCGGCCCAGCGCGTAGGCCATCAGCTTCTCGGTGACGGTCGTCGGAAATTGATCGGGCCGCTTCAGCAGGAGCGAACGCAGGCCCGAGAGACCGTCGATCGCCGCACCGCTCACCGTCGTGCCTGTGGCGTCGACTGGCTTGCCGGATTCGTCGACGGTTCGCCACCCGCCGATGGCGTCGAAGTGCTCGAGCGCAAAACCGGGAGGGTCGATCACGGAATGACAACTCCCGCACACCGGACTCTGCCGATGTTGCGCCAGGCGCTCGCGGATGGTCGGCGGCACGGTGCCTGGCCTGATCTCGGTGAGAGTCGTGTTGACATCCGGCGGCGGCGGCGGCACGTAGACGCCGAAGATGTTGTCGAGCAGCCACTTGCCTCGCAGCACCGGCGAGGTGCGATCCGGATAGGACGTCGTTGCCAGCAGCGCGCCTTGCGCGAGCAAGCCGCCTCGCTGATCCGGATTCGGCAGCGTCACCCGCCGGAAACGCGGACCGTAGATGCCGGACATCCCATAATGACGCGCCAGCCGCTCGTTGACGTACGTGTAGTCCGCCCGCAGCAGGTCCGACACGCTGCGATCCTCGTGCAGCGTGCTCGCGATGAAGAGCTCGGTCTCCTGCTTGAAGGCGTCCAACAAGTTGTCGTCGAAGTCGGGATAGAAATCGGGATGCACCACCACTTCACCCACCCGTCGCAGGTTCAGCCACTGCGCGGCGAAGTTGTCCACGAGCGATGAGGTGGCGCGAGGATCGGCCAGCAGCCGACGCACTTGCTGCTCGAGAATCGCCGGCTTGGAGAGTTCACCGCGCTCGGCCAGATTCAGCAAGTGCTCGTCCGGAATGCTGCTCCAGAGAAAAAACGACAAACGGGACGCGAGCTCGATGTCGGTCAGGCGATGAGCGCCTGTACCAGTCGGCGGATCGCGCTGTACGCGCAACAGGAAATCGGGATCGACCAGCATCCGTTCCAACGCGAATTGAATGCCCGCATCGAAACTTCCGCCTTCACGCCGGCCCTTCTCGTAAAACTCGAGCAGGGTGGCGACGTCGGCTTTGGTGACGGGCCGCCGGTATGCGGAACGCGCCATCTTCGACAGGATCTTGGTCGCGCATTGTGGGGGCGAACCTGCTTGTGGGGGCAAACCTGCTTGTGGCGGCAAACCTGCCTGTGGGGGCAAACCTGCTTGTGGGGGCAAACCTGCTTGTGGGGGCAAACCTGCCTGTGGGGGCAAACCTGCTTGTGGGGGCAAACCTTTAGGTTTGCCCTCCTCCCGGCACACGAAGATCGCGCGCCGGCTCGGGGTATTCGTCGCGGTGCCGGTTGTTGTAAACGGCCCGCCGATCTGGACCGATCCGACCGCCGCATTGCCCATGTAGATCTGATCGTTGGTGAGCACCCGGCCGCGTTGAAGCGGCTGCGGCAGGCCCTCGGGCTCCCACGACTCCTTCACGAACGACACGCCGACGACGCGCGGGCCGGCGGAGACGGGCACGCGCACCTCGAGTCCGGTGTCGCCCGTCAGTTGCATGAAGGTTTCCCATTCGGGCGCGCCGGCAAATCCCGGCTCGCCGTCGCCGGCGTAGCTATCCGCCGCCGGACGGCCGGGCGCGTTGCCGCCCACGGTGAACCGCTTCAGCAGTGTTCCGTCGAGACGCACGTCAAGCTGTTGCGGCCGGCCCATGCCCATCAGGTAGTCCTGATACTGACGTCGCAACTTCACCTTGATCAGGTACTCGCCATTCACGGGGAACTCGTAGTGCACCGCGATGCCGCCACGAGAGCCGAACGGGAGATCTTCACCCTGGCGATCGTCCTGCACGACGTGCAGCGGGATTTCGAACGTATCCAGCGACGGCTTCGTCTTGGGCAGGCCCGTGGCCAGTCGCGTGACCTGGCGCGCCGCGGAGAGGTAGCGCTCGAGGTGCGCGGTCGAGATCGACAGGACGTCGGCGAAATTGTCGAAGCTGCCATCCGCGGTTTCATCACCAGGGAGCAGCGACTTCACGTCGAAAGACGTCTGGTCGAGCGCGAATAAGTCCCGCACCGCGTTGCTGTATTCCGTGCGATTGAGCCGGTGCACCGCGTTGCCTCGGCCCGGGACCGGGTTGGCCAGCCACGCGCGATCGATGTCGGCTTCGAGCGCGCTGGCGATCGCGAGATAGGTCGCGGCATCAGGCCGCGGCCTCCCGGCCGGCGGCATCGAGCCCGCACGCAGCTTCGTGATCACCTTCTCCCACACCTCGGGATTGGTGTGCGGCGTCGTCACATCTGCCGTGTCGAGCGTGAGTCCGGCGGTCTTGATTCTTTGGTTGTGGCAGGTGACGCAATAGGTGTCGAGCATCGCGCGAGCACTGCCGGGAGGTGAATCCTGTCGCCACTCGACGTTGCTCGGGGCGACCTTGAGCATGTCGAAGGGTCGGGAGCTGAAACTTGTCGGGACGGGATTCTTGTCGGGAAGGGACGACGTCTCGACTCCGGCGAGGGCCGCCGCCACGAATCCGCACACGACGACCGCAACGAGCGCGGCGCGGGCGAGGCGTGGAGCCCTGATCATGGCGGTTGGCGACCGAGGCCAAGTATACGGCTACGGGGCGGTCACGGGGCGCAGTTTGACGACTCGCTTGGTGCGGGTTTCGGCCACGTAAATCGACCCGTCTGGTCCGACCGCCAGGTCGTGAACCGCGTTGAACACCGGGTCGCCGGCCTTGCCGAAGCCGATGGCCGAGACGATGTTCCACTCGCGATCGAGCTTCAGCACCCCGGTGTGCTGGGTGTCGTAATCCTCGCGACGGATGCCGACGTAGAGCGCGCCAGCGGAATCAGTGGCGACGCTGAACACGCGGCCCGTCGTTGGTGCGTCCTTCGCCCCGACCCATTGCCGCTTGAATTTGCCGATCCGGTCGAAGAGCTGAAGCCGTGAGTTCTCCCGGTCGGCGACGATCACGTCCGTGCTGCCGGGCACGAAGCTGAGCCCGTGCGGGTTGCTGAACTCGCCTTCGCCGGCTCCCTTCTTTCCCCATTCCTGCAGCCACTTTCCGTGCTTGTCGAACAGGGCCACACGGCTGTTCACGTAGCCGTCCGAGACGTAGAACGTCCCATCCGGGCGGATCGCGATGTCGGTGGGCTGGTTGAAATGCGTCGCGTCCCACCTCCCCACGCGCGGCTCTCCCAGCGCGAAGATCAACTTCCCGTCATGCGAGAACTTGAACACCTGCTGCAGCCCGACGTCGGTGAGGAAGACGTTGTTCGCGCGATCGATCGTGATCCCGTGCGGGACGAGGAACGTGTTGGCCCCCCAGGCATGAATCAGCTTGCCGGTGGCGGCATCGATCTCGAGGACCGCGGGGTCCTTCAGGACTTCCGTTGCGGAGGTGTCGAAGCCGCGGCCGGGCCGATGGAACACCAACACATGCCCGGTCGCGTCCA
>JBDTMB010000458.1:0-4895 GCA_039934485.1 Vicinamibacterales bacterium | reverse complement strand
CCGGAATCGCCTTGGCCATGATCATCTCTTTCATTTCCTTGATGCCGGCTTCGCCGCTCAACGGAAATGCTTCGCGCCGCACCATCTTGCAGCCGTTGTAGTGGCCGGGATTGTGGGACGCGGTGATCATCGCGCCGCCGTCCAGCTTGTCCGCGGCGACGGCGAAGTACATCTGGTCGGTGCCCATCAGGCCGTAGTCGATGAGGTTGCCGCCTTGCAGCCGCGCGCCTTCGACGAACGCCGCGGTCAGTGCCGGCGACGACAGCCGCATGTCGCGGACGACGGCGTACTGCCCCGGCCCGAGATACGCGACAAACGCCCGCCCGAGTTGATGGAACAGTTCTTCCGTGATCTCGGATGGGTAGAGCCCGCGAACGTCGTACGCCTTGAATACTGATGGATTAATCGCCATGTCGCCCGTAGTCCCCGTAGCCGCCGCAGCCCCCGATGCCCCCGAAGCCCCGAAGCCTGCAGCCACCGAAGGCTGTAGCCCGTAGCCTGCAGCCTGTTATGTCGTTGTGTAGTCAGTGAGCATCGTCTTGTCGCCGAGCACGGCCTGGCCCTTGACCACGGCGTTGCGGCCGATGTGGCAACTGCGGCCGATGATCGGGCCATGCACGACGGCGTTTTGCCCGATGCGCGAATTGGGCCAGATGATGGTGTGCCTGAGGTCGGCGGATTCTTCGATCAACACGCCTCGGCCGAGCACCGTGTAGGGGCCGATCTTGGCGCCTGCCTTCACGAACGCGCCGGCGTCAACGAAGCTTGGGCCATCGAAGATCACGCCGTCTTCGATCCGCGCTTCCGGCGAAATGATCGGCTTCGATCGATCCGCGGTGGCAAAGATGCCGCCGGAGAAGTGCCCGTCGAACATGTCGCGATGTACTTCGATGTATTTCTCCGGCGTGCCGATGTCGATCCAGTAACCCTGCTCGACATAGGCGACAAACGTTTCCTTCCGCTCGGTCAGGGAAGGGAAGTAGCTGCGCTCGATCGAGTAAGACATATCCCTCGGGATGCGCTCGAAGGTGTCGGGTTCGAGCACATAAATCCCGGCATTAATGGTGTTGCAGGTGATTTCCTCGGGGCGGCTGGGCTTCTCGAGAAAGCGGCGGACACTTCCGTCGGCTTCCGTTTCCACCAGGCCGTAGGCCGAGGGGTTGTCCACTGGCGTCAGGACGATGGTGGCCTTGGCCTTGCGCTCGCGGTGGAGGTTGACCACGGCGTTGACGTCGACGCTGGTCATGACGTCGCCGTTGAACACGACAAGCGTGTCGGTGATCCCCTGGGCGGCGTATCGGATGGCGCCGCCAGTGCCGAGCGGCGCGGGCTCGACCACGTAGCGGAGGCGAACGCCGGTGCCGGCCCCGTCGCCGAAGATCTCTTCGATACGGCGGGGCTGGTAGTTCAGGCTCAGGATGACCTCGTCGATCTCCGGGACCTGCCTGAGCAGGTCGATCTGGTAGTGGAGAAAGGCGCGATCGAAGATCGGCACGACAGGTTTGGGAGTATGGATGGTCAAGGGTCGCAGTCGCGTGCCCTTACCCCCAGCGAGAAGGATGGCCTTCATGACAAACTTCAATTTTACATCAGCGGGGCGTAGAATGAAGGCCGGCTGATGAACCTGCCCAATAGCCTCACGGTCGCACGCATTTTCCTGGTGCCGTTGCTGGTGTCGGTGCTGCTCACGAAATTCGAAGGTCGGCTGGTCCTGGGGCTCCCGGTCGAGCTGGTGGCGGGTGCGATCTTCGGCATCGCCTCGCTTACCGATTGGCTCGACGGCTATCTCGCGCGCCGCCGCCAGCAGGTCACCTGGCTGGGCCAGGTTCTTGACCCAATCGCCGACAAGCTGCTGATTTCCGCCACGCTCGTCTCGCTGGTCCAGCTCGACCTGGCGTCCGCCTGGATGGTGGTCGTCATCATTGGGCGGGAGTTCGCCGTGACCGGCCTTCGCAGCATCGCGTACGCGCGCGGCCTGACGATGCCGGCCTCGGGGCTGGGCAAGTTGAAGATGGCCTCACAGGTGGTGGCCATCCTGTTGCTGATCCTCGGTTGGGAGCGCCTGCCGATCCTCGTGACGCTGGGGCAGGGGGCGCTGTGGGTGGTGCTCGTCACCGCGCTGTGGTCGGCGGTGGACTACTTCGCGCGCTTCCAGCAGGCGATGAACACCCTGCCGAAAGTGGCGGACTTCAACGCGGCGCGGGCCGCCCGCGCCGTGGAGCAGAAGAAGATTAGCTAGGCCGCAGATGACGCAGAAGCCGCAGAAGCCATAGCAGCCGCAGATGGCGCAGACACGCTCCTAGGGGGCGCGGCGCGGCACGGCGATGTCGTCCGCGGAGATCGCGTCCCGCACCATCACCAGCACGACCTTCGACGTCAGCTCCGAGGTTTCCACCACCACCGCATCGCCAACGTGGACCAGCGGCAACCCGTCGTGCCGATCCCGGTAGATCGCGTAGCGCGCGCCGGTCGGCACGCCCTGCGCGGTGCCGCGGTCGATCGACAGCAGGTCGCCATTCGCAAAACTGGAGCGGCGGTCGACGCCGAAGATCAGCCGGGCGCGCTCGTCGAACTGGGGCTCGGACAGCGCCGACGCCGCGGGCGGCAAGATCGGCTCGGTAAACGACTCGATGAAGTCCCCGGGCGACACGGCGTCGCACGTGAAGTCGAGCATGGCGAGCGCCGTGGTCTCATTGACGGCCGTGATGGTGAGCCATCCCGCGGTGCGGACGGCGCCAAATCCCTCACCCTTTTTGGGAAACTGTTTCGGGGTGCCCTGGAGGCGGCGGACGACAAACCGCTGTCCGACGCCCAGGTTTTCATTAGTCCCGGAGTTGAGCACCACCACGTCGCCCTTGTACAACACCGTGCGCCCGATTGGGTTCTGCCCGCCCAGGATGACCACCGAGGGCACCGGCACGGCGGTGATGGGCAAATCCGTGCAGGCCACCATCGCGGGCACTAACGTGCGGGGCCCGAGGTGCGCCCGATCGGGAGGCGGCGTCTGCGCCCACGACGGCGCGGCCGCCAGCAGGAAGGTGGCGGCGACGACAAGACGACGACGCATGAACAGGCCTACTTTCTGGCGGAATCTCCGCCCTTAAGCTCCGCGACGCGTTTCTGCGTGTCCTCGAGAAACTGGCTCTTCTCGAATTCGCGGAGCAAGCGTTCGTAGTAGGGGAGCGCTTCGGCTTTCTTATCGGATCGATAGAGGGATTCCGCTAGGTGGTAGTAGACGGCGTCGCGGTTGGTAAACGCCGGGTCGGTGGACAGCACGTCCTTGAACCGGTCGATGGCGCCCGGATACCACTTCACGCGGAAGTAGTAGAAGCCGACCTTGTAGTTGGCTTCACTCAACCGATCCTTCGCCTCTCGTTCGAGCTTGCGGGCCTCGGGCATCAGGGTGCTGTTGGGGAACCGCTGCAGGAAGATCTCGATTTCCTTCACCGCGTCCTTGGTGGACGTCTGATCGCGCTCGGGCGCCAGCATCTGCTCGGTGAACGACCGCGCGAGGTTCAGCTGCGCGTAATCGGCGCGCGCGTGCGTGGGATAGAAGGTCAGGAACTCGCGGAACTCATTGGCGGCCAGCAGCAGCGACTCGGTGGTGTGCTCGCCGAGGTAGGTGTCGCCGAGCGCCAGTTTCGCGTCGGGCCGGTACGGACTCTGCGGGTAGTTGTCGACGACGTTGCGGAAGTACTCGCGGGCGTTCGCCCACTTCTTGTCCTGCGCCGCTGCGGTGCCCTTGTCGAAGAGGAACTTGTCGGCCTCGGCGGTGCCGGGAGGCAAAGCGTCCTTCTTGCCCGCGCATCCGCTGATCAAGCCCACGGCCAGCACCATCGCCGGCAACCACTTCAATCCACTACTCATGTTCGCGTCGCTTCCATCCAGCGCCACATGGCGCGCAACCCTTCTTCGAGCGTCACCGACGGGGCAAACCCCAAATCGGCGCGCGCGCGGGAAGTGTCGGCGTAGGTGTCGCGCATATCGCCCTTTTGCGATTCCTGCCGATCGATCTGTACCTGCCGGCCTGACACGCGGGCAATCAGATCGAACACATCCTTCAGGGAGACCCGGGAGCCGCCCCCAATATTGTAGACGCGCCCAGGCACCCCGCGGACTGCCGCGTCGGCCGTGGCCTTGGCGGCGTCGGCGACGAAGGTGAAGTCGCGCGTCTGCAGTCCATCGCCGAACTGGATGAGCGGGCGCCCTGCCTGGACGGCGCTAAAGAACCGGTGAAAGCCCATGTCGGGCCGCTGACGCGGCCCGTAGACCGTGAAATAGCGCAGGGAGACGGCCGGGACGCCAAAATTGGTGTGGTAGAGGTGGCAGAGTTGTTCGGCGGCCAGTTTGGTCACGCCGTACGGCGAGACCGGCTGCGGCAACGCCGTCTCGAGCATCGGGATCGCCGCATCGTCGCCATAGACCGACGAACTGGAGGCGTAGACGAGCCGTTCGATCCTGGCCTTGGTGCACGCCTCGAGCAGTTGCTGGGTGGAGTCGATATTGAGGCCGGTGTAGACCTGGAACTCGCTGCCCCAGCTGCGGCGCACACCGGCCTGCGCGGCGAGGTGGAACACGTGCGTCACGCCGTCGAGCAGCTTGGCGAGATTGACCTCGCGAATGTCGCCTTCGATGAAGGTGTAGCGGGGCCGGGCGCGCAGCGCCGCCAGGTTGGATTCCTTGATCGAACGCGGATAGAAGTCCGTGAAGCAATCAAGCGCCACGACCTCGGCCCCTTGTTCGAGCAGCCGCTCGCTCAGGGTCGAACCAATGAACCCGGCACCGCCCGTGACCAACGCTCTCATGCGAATAGTTCCTTTACGCGATCGGGCAACCGCACCGGCCGCCCCTGGCGATCGATCGTTGCGTGCACGGTGTGGCCCCAGGCAATGGCC
>JBDTMB010000457.1:0-4898 GCA_039934485.1 Vicinamibacterales bacterium | reverse complement strand
CGGCGAACACCGCGTCCATGTTCAGGTCGGCCCAGGTGCGATCGTCCAGGACTTGCCGGCTCGGCGCGATTGCTGCTCGCGAGGCATGGGCTTGAGCCAGGGCGCCCATTGGGCGCGCGCGCTCGACCGGATTGCCCCACTTGGCCCGGAGTCGGTCGAGGCGCTTCCTACTCATTCGGCGTCAGTTAGATCGACGCGATTCGCAGGCGTCTAGTTCAATTGAATCGAAATCAACTTCGACACGCCGGGTTCTTCCATGGTCACGCCGTAGAGGAGGTTGGCGATCTCCATGGTCTTGCGGCTGTGCGTGATGATGATGAACTGGGTCTTGTCCATCATCGACTTCAGCATCTCCACGAACCGGCCGATGTTGGCATCGTCGAGCGGCGCGTCGATTTCGTCGAGCAGGCAGAACGGGCTGGGCTTGTAGCGGAAGATCGCGAACATCAGGCCGATGGCGGTCATCGCCTTCTCGCCGCCCGAGAGCAGCATCACGCTCTGCAGGCGCTTGCCGGGCGGCTGGGCGACGATGTCGATGCCGCTTTCAAGCGGCTGGCTCTCGTCGAGCAGCATGATGCCGGCCTTGCCGCCGCCGAACAGCGTCGAGAACATCTGCTGGAAGTTCTCGTTGATGGCGGCGAATGCTTCCCGGAAGCGCGCGTGCGTGGTCTCGTCGATCTTGCTGATCGCCTCGTTGGTCTGCGCAATCGAATCGACGAGATCCTGGCGCTGCGTGGTGAGGAAGGTGTGGCGGGTCTCGAGCTCGGTGAACTGCTCGATGGCCATCATGTTGACGGGGCCGATGCGATCGATCTTCGCGCGCAACTCGGCGATCGCCTCTTCGGCGGTCATATGCGCGGGCACTGGCTCTTCGGCGGGTTCGCTGACGGCAACGCCCTCGTCTTCTTCGTCCGGTTCCGCGGCCTCGGCGGCGCGAATCGCGCGCGCGTCGGGCTCGATCTGCCCGGCCGCTTCCATCTCCGCCACCTGCGCCTGGATCTCGTCGAGCGTGGCGTTGACGGTGTCCATCGCCTGCTGCGCCAGGTGCGTGAGGTCCGATTCCGCGGTCGCCCGCTGGACGTCCACTTCGGCGGCGAGGGCGCGCAACGCGTCCACCGCGCGGCGCGCGTCCTTGATCACGTCTTCCTGGCGTTCGGAGGCGGCCTTGATGTCCAACGCGCGCTCGTCGGCGCCCTGCATCTCGGTGCGCAGGCCTTCGAGCCCCGCCACGTCCCGATCCATCTGCCGCTGGCCGTCGGCCACGGCTGCGATCAACCGCTCGCGCTGATCGCGCAGCAGCGCGACGTCGCGGGTGCACGACTGCACGCGGCGCTCGAGCTCGGCCGCCGCCTCTTCCATGCGCGAGACTTCGGCGTGGGCGCCGGCGCAGCGCTCGACGAGGCCGGCATGCGAGGCGCGCATGGCCGCGGCCGTGTTGCTCAATCCTTCCGCGGTGTCGCGGGCGTCCGACAGGCGCTGCTGCGCCCCGGCCAGCGCGGCATCGGCGACGATCTTCTGCTCGCCCAATCGCGCGATCGACTCGCGCGCTTCAAGCTGCCGCGCATCGAGCCCGGCGATTTCCTCGCGCACCCGGCTGATCTCGGTGGCCACCAGTTCGCCGCGCTGCTGCAGGCGGAACTCGTCCTCGGCGGCGCGTTCGGCCTGCCCCTCGACGCCGACGATGGCCTTTTCCTGGCGGTGGAATTCCGCAGACAGCCCGGCGATCGCCGCGGTTGCGTGCGCGATCGTCTGCTCGAAGTTCGCGGTCTCGGCCACCAGTTGCTCGAGGGCCGAGCGTGACGCGGCGATCTTTTCCCGGAGTTCCTTGATCTCGCGCTTGGTGGCGAGGATGCCGCGCGACTCGGCCTTGTCGCCGCCGGTGACGACGTAGCGGCCGCGGAAGACGTCGCCTTCGATGGTGGCGACGGGATACGGAACGGTGGGGGCGACACGCGCCGCCGTTTCGAATGACTCCGCAATCAGCGCGCCGCCCATGACGGCCTGAATGGCGCCGGGAAACGGACCGCCGACGTGCACGACCGACGACAGCGCAACGGTACCGGGAATGGCTTCGGACAAACCTAAAGGTTTGTCCCCACCTTCGGTGAGGCCACCTGCCGTGAGCACTTCCGTCTGCCCCCCCTTGTGAACCTCGGTCGATCCATCAGGGCGGCCGACGACGAAGCCACAACGGCCCGCGTCTTCCTGCCGGATCAATTTCAATCCGGCCGACACGTGCTCGAGGCGCTCGACGAGGACGTGCTGCAGCAGATCGCCGAGGCACGCTTCCACCGCGCGTTCGTAGCGCGGCTCGACCTCGATGAAATCCGCCACCGCGCCCATCTGCCCGACCTTGCCGTTGGCATTGACCAGCACCAGGCGCGCCGCGTCGGCGAAGCCCGAACGGTGTCCGTCAATCTCCTCGAGCGACCGCAGCCGCGCCGTCATCGCCGCCATGTCCTGCTCGCGGGAGCGGACCTCGCGCGAGCGCCACTCGTGCTCGATCCGCGCGCTGGCCAGCTCCGACTCGCGCGCGGCGCGCGCCACCGCGGCGGCATCGAGGCCGTCCTGCGCGCGACGCAGCGCTTCGGCGGCGGCCTGGCGCTGCGCGCGGGCCCTCTCGGCCTCGACACCGAGCTCGCGCGCTTCGAGCTCGAGGCGCGCGACCGCGCCCTCGGCGCGCTCGCGCTGCGCCGATGCGGATTCGTGCGCCGCATTGAGCGCCGTCACGGTGTTGAGCACGGCGTAGACGTCGGCGCGGGCGCCTTCGACATCCTGCTCGACCGCGTCGATCGCGCTCTGCGCGCGTTCGTAGGCGGTGGCCGCGTCGGCCGCGAGGGCGGCCGCCTCATCGCGGGCCGTCTCGGCGTCGAGGGCGGCCTGGCGGCGGCCGGCCAGCGCCAGCTGCTCGGGTTCCCGGCGGGCTTCGAGTTGCTGCCGTTCCCCGTCGAGCTCCGCGGCCCTCGTGTGCAGCATGTCGGCCTGCTGCGTGTCGAGTGCGATCTGCTGCTGGCGGCGATTGATCTCGAGTTCGTGCGCGTGCACCGCCTCGCGCGCGTGGGTGGCCGCGGCGTCCGCGGCGGCCAGCTCGAGACGGATGCGCGACAGGTCGCTTTCAACTTCGGCGAGGCGCGCCGACGCCGCGGCTTCGTGCTCGCGCGCCTCGGCCAGGCGGCCGCGCGCCGACTCGATGGCGTCCGACAAGGCGCGATACCGCCGCGCGAACAGCACCTTCTCCCAGCGCCGCATCTCGTCGCGCAGCCGCGTATAACGGCGGGCCTTGGCGGCCTGGCGCTTCATCGAGCCGCGCTGCTTTTCGATTTCGTAGACGATGTCGTCGATCCGCGTGAGGTTCTGCTGCGCGGCTTCGAGCTTGAGTTCGGCGGAGCGGCGGCGGGCCTTGTACTTGGTGATCCCCGCGGCCTCTTCGATCAGCTGGCGCCGGTCGGTCGGGCGCGAGCTCAGGATCATCCCGATCTTGCCCTGCTCGATGATCGCGTAGGCCTTGGCGCCCAGCCCCGTGTCCATCAGCAGCTCGTGGATGTCCTTGAGGCGGCAGATCTGGCCGTCGATCAGGTATTCGCTTTCGCCCGATCGATAGAGACGCCGCGTCACTTCCACTTCGCGCGTGGCCGATTCGAGGATCGCCGCGAGGTGGGGACGATGGCCATTGCCGTTGCCGTTGGCGTTGCCATTGCCGTTGCCGTTGGCGGTCTCGTCGCCGCCCTCGCCCATCTCCTTGAGCATCGAGGGCGGGATGATGACGTCGCTCAGCTTGAGCGTGACCTCGGCGGACCCGGTGGGCTTGCGCGCATCGGACCCGCTGAAGATGACGTCCTCCATCTTGTCGCCGCGCAGGCTCTTGGCGCTTTGCTCGCCGAGCACCCACGTGAGGGCGTCGGCCACATTGCTCTTGCCGCAGCCGTTGGGACCGACGATGGCGGTGACACCGCGGTCGAAGGCGAGCTCGGATCGATCCGAGAAGGACTTAAAACCTGAGATTTCTAGGCGTTCAAGATGCATGAGGCGGATGGATGGGAAGAAGCGACCGCCAGTCTAACAAGCCCTGCGGGTAGTAGCAAGGCAGAACGTAACCCCAATATTTAGGGGTGATGGCCTACGGCTTCGCGGTCTTGGTCTTGGCCAGTTCGCGAAGCTGGATGGCCTCGGGGAACTTGGAGATGCCGAAGTTGGCCTGGGGGTCCACCGTGATCAGGTGCTGGCGCGCCGTGGCGATGTCGAACACGGCCTCGTCGATGTTGTAGCGAATCATCGCGCGGATGAAGTCGAGGTCCTTGGTCCACGCGTCTTCTTCAATCTTGACGCCGCGGCCGACGACCAGCGCCTTGAAGTCGTCCACCATCTTCTGGTCGACCTCGAAGCCCTTCTTCACCAGCTTGCGCGACGGGCCTGATTGCCCGGCGCGGGTATCGCCCTCGGCGCTGAACGGCTCGGCAAAGGTCGCAAAGAGCCCGCGGTTGTAGAGCGCGCGGCCGAACCGCGTCGGGTTGAAGCCCTCGACGGGCCCATCAAACCGCAGATCCGGCTCGATGCCGCCGCCGGAGTAGACCTTGCGTCCACCGCCGGTGTACTTCAACTGGTCGGGCGTGTGCGTGCGCTCGCTCTGATCCTTCAGCGTGTAGGTCAGGTACTCGTCGAAGGTGCCATCCCACGGCCGCTGGATCAACCGGCCGCTCGGCGTGTAGTAGCGCGCCGTGGTCAGCGCGAGGCCCGCACCGCCGCTGATCTTGTAGACCGATTGCACGAGCGCCTTGCCGAACGTGGTCTCGCCGACGACCAGCGCGCGATCGTGATCCTGCAGCGCGCCCGAGACGATTTCCGAGGCGCTGGCGCTGTTGCGGTTGACGAGGACGATGATCGGGAGCGTCGGCACCGTC
>JBDTMB010000456.1:0-4914 GCA_039934485.1 Vicinamibacterales bacterium | reverse complement strand
GTTATTCGTTATTGGTTATTCGTTATTGGTTATTCGTTATTGGTTATTCGTTATTGGTTATTCGTTATTCGTAATTGGTTATTCGCTATTCCGGCTGAGCATCGATGGCCGTGGCGGTGGCCGTCTCGAGCTGCGCCACGGTCGCCGCGTCGAGTCCAAGCTGGTAGGCCAGCTGCGCCAGGTAGACGCGTTCGGCGCCCGACACGTTCTCGTCGGCGCGAACGATGGTGAAGGCGAGGATGTAGAGATTCTTCTTCTCGGTCTCGTCGGTCACGCCGGCGACGATGTCGGCGAGCGAGTAGGAGGCGGCCAACTCGGCTTCCACCGCCGACTCGAGCCCGGCCTCTTTCGCGCGCGCCACGATGATCGCGCGCTCTTCGGGCCCAAAGGCGCCGTCGGAGCGAGCGGCGGACACCGCGAGACGGATCACCCGCAGCACGTTATCGGGCGTGGCGCCCGCCGGCGGCGACACCGGGATCGGCGGCGGCATCGTGCCGGCGGTGGCCGCAGTGTTGAAGACCCCGGCCGGGCCGGCGTTCTGCCCTTTCAAACTGTCGTAGATGCCCCAGACGACCCCGGCGGCGGTCATCAACGTGCCGGCGGTGATGAAGCCGCCGCGCCCCGACAGCAGCCGGGTGGCCCGTCGCCCGCGTTTCCTGCCCGAACGTCCCAACACGCCACGTAACACGATGCCCAACATGTCTTCGGGGTTGTTCAGCACTCGGTTCGTCCCTCAGAAGAAAGAATACTGCCTTTGGCCTCGCGATGTTCCATCGCTCGGTGGGCTCGCCACTGCGCGGCTCGTGGGAGTCGCTCGCTTCCGCCTTCGCGAGCGCTCGCTCCTGGGCTCGCCGCTGCGCGGCTCGTGGGCGTCGTTCGGGCGTGGGACTCGGGCGAGCAGCGCCCAGAGATCTTTACCCGTTTCGGGGATATCGTGTCCGTTTTTTGGAACGTGTCCACGAGATCGCCGATGAAGTGGCAGACCGTGTCCAGCACATTGCACGAGCGCGGTGGCGGCGTCGGGACTACGCGGAGAGGGTACTCATCGATGCGTTAGGGGTGGCTCCATCGACTCGGTAACTCAGCTCGTTGGGTGGGCGGCGACAACTTGCGTCGGTCGATTCACTCAATGTCCGCAACATCGCGCGCGCGGCTGGCCACCAACTTGTAGAGGATGCGGTCTTCCGCCGAGCACGTGATCACGGGAGGACCATCGGCGAAGCTCCACGCCGACGCCCGATCGAGAACCGCAACTTCAAATTGACTGGCGGCGAGGCCCGCATTAACCGCCGCCTCAATCAGCGCGGGCCCGATCACATCTTGTCGCGGCTGCGCAGGCGCGCGAACGTCCGTTGCTGTAACACGATGGCCTCGCCATCGTCGACCGCGGCCACGGGCCTCTGCAAAACGCGAAAAGCTGGGTCAGGGTTTCTCGATCAGGCCAAGAAGGCCCTGAAGGGGCCGACTCCCCACTACGAGGCGCGAAGCGCCGAGTCTCACGAGCGGCGGAAGCCGCGAGTCCCACGCGACGCGTAGCGTCGCGGCCTACGAGCCGCGCCAAAGGCGAGGCTCGTCCTACAGGGCCGTCGATGCCGGCTTCATCGCCACGGGTTTCGGCGCCTCCGGCGTCCAGTCCTCGCCCGGATTGATGAAACGGTTGGTTTCCAGCTTGTACTGCTTGTCGTAGAGCTGGCGATACCGCCCGTCGCGGGCCAGCAGATCTTCGTGCGTGCCGCGCTCGACGATCTCGCCGCCTTCCAACACCAGAATCTGATCGGCGCTGCGGATGGTCGAGAGGCGGTGGGCAATGACGAACGTGGTGCGGCCGGCGCGCAGCGTCTTCAAACCGTCCTGGATCATCTCTTCGCTCTCGCTGTCCAGGCTCGACGTCGCTTCATCGAGGATCAGGACCTTCGGCGACGCCAGGATGGCGCGGGCGATCGAGACGCGCTGGCGCTGGCCGCCGCTCAACTTGATCCCGCGCTCGCCGACCACGGTGTCGTAGCCCTCGGGGAAGCGGAGGATGAACTCCTCGCAGTGCGCGGTGCGCGCGGCCTGGATGATCTCGTCCCTGGTCGAACCGGGCCTGGCGTAGCCGATGTTTTCGGCCACCGTGCCGTCGAAGAGGAAGTTCTCCTGCAGCACCGAGGCGAGCTGCTCGCGATAATCGCGCAGCGGCACGTCGTTGAGGTCCTGGCCGTCCACCATCACCCGGCCCTTGAGCGGACGGTTGAACGCCATCACCAGGCTGATCAGCGTGCTCTTCCCCGAGCCGCTCGATCCCACCAGCGCCGTGGTGGTGCCGGGTTTCGCGACGAACGACACGTCCTTCAGCACCGGCGCGCCCGGGTTGTACTCGAACCACACGCCCTCGAAGGCGATCTCGCCGCGGATCTCGCCGAGCGAGGGCTTGCCGGCGTCGGCTTCGTCCTCGGTCTGCATGTTCATGATTTCGCGAATCCGGTCGAGGCCGGCAAAGGCTTCGGTGATCTGCGTGCCGATGCTCGCGATCGAGATCAGCGGCGCCGCCAGCAGGCCGATGAAGAAGATATACATGACGAAATCGCCCACCGTCATCTTGCCGGCGACGATGTCGTTGCCACCCATCCAGATCATCACCACCCCGACCACGCCGATGATCACGGTGCTGCCCGAGGTCGTGGCCGAGACGCCGGTCATCGACTGGGCGATGTTGCGGAACAGCTTGTGCGCGCCGTGCGTGAAGACGATCTCTTCGCGCTTCTCCGCGGTGTAGCTCTTGACGATGCGGATGCCGCCCAGCGCTTCGGTGAGCCGTCCGGTGACCTCGGCCTGGATCTTGCCGCGCTCGCGGAAGAGCGGCCGCAGCCGCTGGAACGCGTAGGCCATGCCGCCGCCGAAGAGCGCCAGCACCACCGCCGTCACCGCGGTCAGGCGCCAGTTGATGTAGAGCAACACGCCGAGGCTGATCGCCGCGGTGACCAGTCCGCCGACCAGTTGCACGAGGCCGGTGCCGACGAGATTGCGGATGCCTTCGGCGTCGCTCATGATGCGCGACAGCAGCACGCCGGTCTGCGTGGAATCGAAGTAGCGCACGGGCAGGCGCATGATCTTGGCCTGCACCCTCTTGCGCAGGTCGGTGATCGCGCGCTGGGCCGCCACGCCAAGGATCTGTGACAGTCCGAAGCTGGTGATCGCTTGCACCACGGTGGCGGCGCCAACGGCGAGGGCAAACGGCATCAGGTCAAGGTGCACCGGCTTGCTGATCACGTCGTCGATCACCTTCTTCGACATCAGCGGCAGCACCAGTCCGGCCAGCCGGCTGATCATCATCAACGTCAGGCCGATCGTCAGGCGACGACGATGCACATGGAGCAACTCGCGAAACTCGCGCCACGCGGCCTTCGAGTCCACCTTCTTCTTGGGCTGGCCCTTCGCCGGCTCGGCGACGGGCATCGAGCCGCGGCTCGACCGCTCGGCTCGTCGCATGCTGGGAGCGCCGGATCTCATCAGGGCCATTCGTTACCGGCGAGGGCTAAAGCCCTCGCCCTCCATCGAAAATCGAATCTAGTTGAGGGCGTACGGGATAGCGAGGGTGAACGGCGCGATGCGCGCCTCGAACACGTCGCCCTCCGGCGTCACCATCTGGTAGCTGCCGTGCATCGTGCCCACCGAGGTCTTCAGGCGGCAAAAACTGTTGTAGTCGAACGTGGCACCCGGCTCGAGCATCGGCTGCTTCCCCACCACACCGTCGTCCTTCACTTCTTCGACCTCGCCGTCGCTGTCGGTGATGATCCAGTGGCGGCTGATCAATTGCGCCTTGCGCTCGCCGAGGTTCGAGATGCGGATGAAATAGGCAAACCAGTAGTCGCTATCGGCCGGCGAACTGCGCTCGGAGAGAAACTTGGTGGTCACCTGCACGCGGATGCCGTTGGTCGTCGTGTCGCTCACTGGATCATTATGTCCCAGCCTGCAGCCTACAGCCTGCAGACTTCGGGGGCTGCAGGCTGAAGCCCCCGTAGGCTTCGGTCTGTAGCCTGCAGTCAGTCCAGGTGTCCGCGCTCGGCATCACCCATCTCAACTCTGGCGCCGGAGAAGTACTCAGTCCAGCGCCGGGTTACGGTGTCGGCGATATCCGCGCGGCAGCTCAGCTCCTTGGGATACCACGGCTTCATCCGCGCGTCGATCACGATCGGCGGCTCGTAGGCGAGGTGATGGCGCACGACGCGCTGGCCGGCGGCGTGAATGTCGGCGGCCGGCTCGAACCGGGTGAAGGTGGTCCAGAGAAAATTCATCACGCTGCGCGTCGCGCGCTCGGGCTCGTCGCTCAACACCACGAGCGGCCAGCCGGCAAATGCCGGGTGTCCGGCCAGCCGCGACGGCGCCTGGGGATCGTCGGCAAACGACTGACCGCCCACCACGAGGCACCCTCCACAGAAGACCCTGACGTCGCGGACATCGGACGGCGGCGGCGCGGAGGGGCGGAACTCGCGCGGTAATTCCCGCACCGGATCGCCAAGTCCCAGCCACACGCCCTTCGAGCCTTCGTTGACGACGGGACCGGTGTAGTCCAGGGTGTCCATCGAGAGGTTGGAGAACACGTAGAGATCGGTTTGCGGATTGGTGCGCGCCAGCACGTGCTCCAGCGTGGCACGAAAGTCCTTCAAATCCACTAGCCGATCGGTCAGGAGGACGAACTTTGTCAGCGACAGCTGGCCTTCGCCGAGGATGCGGAAGGCGCTGGCCATGGCCTCGCGCTTGTAGCGCTGCTTGACCACCGCGGCCGCCAGCGAGTGGTAGCCGGTTTCGCCATACGACCAGAGCTGCTCCACGGCCGGCATCACCAGCGGAAACAGCGGCGACAGCAGATCCTGCAGCAAGTCGCCGATGAAGAAGTCTTCCTGGCGCGGCTTCCCCACCACCGTCGCCGGATAG
>JBDTMB010000455.1:0-4916 GCA_039934485.1 Vicinamibacterales bacterium | reverse complement strand
GGAAAAGGAGTCCGGCGTGACGTTGATCACGCCCATCACCAAAGTGCGCGGGCCGAGCACCAATGGCGCCCGGCCCGGGAGAGACATGCTGAAGTGTGGACGTGGAGCCGCGATCACTCTTGTGCGAGCGGCTTCGGCAAAGGCTGCGGCACCATCGGGGTGCGTTCCTTGTCGCGCTTGGGCTCGCGGGCGCCTTCGTCGGTGGCCGACGGCAACACCGTCGGCGGCGCGTCCTCCAGCGGATGCCCGTAGGCCAGGCGGCGGACCTGGTCGGCGTCGAGAATTTCGCGCGCCAGCAGGGCGTCGGCAATGTCCACCAGGCGCTGCTTGTGTTCCGTCAGGATGGCCGTGCAGCGGCTGTACTGATCGCCGACGATGCGTGACACCTCGGTGTCGATCTTGAGGGCGGTGTCTTCGCTGTAGTCGGTGTGCTGGGCGATCTCGCGGCCGAGGAAGATCTGCTCTTCCTTCTTGCCGAACGTGAGCGGGCCCATGGCTTCGCTCATGCCCCACTCGCACACCATGCGGCGGGCCATGTCGGTGGCCCGCTCGAGGTCGTTGCCGGCGCCGGTGGTGATGTTGCCGGAGGTCAGCTCCTCGGCGATGCGTCCGCCGAGCAACAGGCCGATCTGGTCCAGCAAGTAGTTCTTCGAGTAGTTGTGCTTTTCATCCGTCGGCAGCGACATCGTCAGGCCCAGGGCCATGCCGCGCGGGATGATCGTCACCTTGTGGATGGGGTCGGCGTTCGGCAACAGGATGCCGAGCAGCGCGTGCCCCGCTTCGTGGATCGCCGTGACCTTCTTCTCGTCCTCGGTGACGATCATGGAGCGGCGTTCCGCGCCCATCATCACCTTGTCCTTGGCGAACTCGAAGTCCCACATCGCGACGAGCTTCTTGTTCTGGCGCGCCGCGTTGAGCGCGGCTTCGTTGACGAGGTTGGCGAGGTCGGCTCCGGTGAAGCCCACTGTGCCGCGCGCCAGCACCTTGATGTCGACATCGTCGGCCATCGGAATCTTGCGGGTGTGGACGCCGAGGATGCCTTCGCGGCCGCGGACGTCGGGACGATTGACGATGACGCGGCGGTCGAAGCGGCCCGGGCGCAGCAGCGCCGGGTCGAGGACGTCGGGACGGTTGGTGGCGGCCATCAGGATGACGCCTTCGTTCGATTCGAAGCCGTCCATTTCCACCAGCAACTGGTTGAGCGTCTGCTCGCGTTCGTCGTGACCGCCGCCGAGGCCGGCGCCGCGATGGCGGCCAACCGCGTCGATCTCGTCGATGAAGATGATGCACGGCGCGTTCTTCTTGCCCTGTTCGAACAGGTCGCGCACGCGCGAGGCGCCGACGCCGACGAACATCTCGACGAAGTCGGAACCGCTAATCGAGAAGAACGGCACGTTGGCTTCGCCCGCCACCGCGCGCGCCAGCAAGGTCTTGCCGGTGCCCGGAGGGCCCATCAGCAGCACGCCCTTTGGAATGCGGCCGCCGAGCTTCTGGAAGCGCTGCGGTTCCTTGAGGAACTCGATGATCTCCTGGAGTTCAGCCTTGGCTTCTTCGGCACCGGCAACGTCGCGGAACGTCACCTTCTTCCCGGCGGACGAGGAGAGCTTCGCCTTGCTCTTGCCGAACGACAACGCCTTGTTGCCGCCGCTTTGCACCTGGCGCATGAAGAAGATCCAGAAGCCGATGAGCAGGAGGATGGGCGCCCACGACAGCAGCAACGCGGCCCACGGCGACGCGGTGGGTTCCTTCGCGTTGACGATGACCTTCTTCTCGATGAGCTTGTTGGCGAGGCCCTCGTATTGCAGCGGCGCGTACGTGCGGAAGTTTTCCTTGGCCTGCGTCACACCGGTCAGTTCGCTGCCGATGATGGTGACGCGAGCCACCTGGCCTGAATCCACCCAGGCGATAAATTCGCTAAAAGTGACGTTGGCCTCGCTGCGCTGGAACCTGGAGGAGAAGCTCCAGACCAGGCCGACGAGCACGAACATCGCCACCCAGAACACGACGCTCTTTACAGTCGAATTCAAAACGGCCTCCAGGCCACTGCTACTAGTGCCTCAGTGTCAAGACTACCACGGTCGTCGTGAGGGGGGTCACCCGAAAGCCCTCGGCTAAAACGTGCCCCGCCACCCACACAATCTGGCCCGCTGCATCGGTCACGACGGGCACGCGATCTCGTTCATCACGAGGGACTTTCCGATCGACAAACACGTCCTGCAACTTCTTGTGGCCAGGCGCGCCCAGGGGCTTTAGCCGATCACCCGGGCGGCGCTGGCGAACCACCAATTCCGTGCCCAGCCGTTCTCCGTCGACGGCTACCTCGTCCACTTGAGGTGCGGGCAATCGGTAGGGCTTGCCCTCGAGCCGGGCCGTGAGCACCCATCCTCCCAGCGGCTCATGTGCTTCGCCGGGAATTGGCAGCCGCAAGTGAAACGACGCCCGACTTTCGAGCCGGCCTCTCTTAACTAAGACAACCGCGCCACCAGAACGTTCCATCTGAACGCCCGGAAGGCTGCAGATACCCGGGCCCGCCGCGGCCTCGCACAGTGAAACGGCCTCTTCTAAGCCATACGAACGGCCGGGGTTGGCGGTTTCGAGCGCCTTTAGCGCGACACGCCGCGCCAGCGCGGCCGGCAGCACCGCCAGCCCCGCCGTATCGAGGCGAACGCGCCCGTCTCCTGGTGTGACGAGCCGAGCCGCCGCCTCGTTGGCAAGCCGGTCAAACCACTCTGCATCGCTTCTCAGGATATCGGCCGTTCGCGCCAGCGCCGCATCGGCACGCGGGTTGATCGCGCGCAAGCGCGGAAGGATCTCGTGTCGAATCAGGTTGCGCGGATTGTCACGATCGTCGTTGGTGGCATCGTCACGCCAGGTTTGACCGTTCGCCTCGAGATCGGCGCGAAGCTCGGCACGCGTGATCTCGAGCAGCGGACGCACGCGGCAGTCGCGCCGCGGCGAGATCCCGGCCAGCCCGGTGGGTCCCGCGCCGCGAACGAGCCGCAGCAGGACGGTTTCGGCCTGATCGTCGCGGGTATGCGCCAGCGCCACGCGCGCCGCCCCGAGCGCTTCCCGCGCCGCCACAAAGAACCTCTGTCGTTCCTCGCGGCCCGCCACTTCAATGGATTGGCCGTCGCGCGCCGCGACTGCGGGCACGTCGGCATCGCTGATGAATGCGGGCACGCCGGCGTGATC
Source organism: Vicinamibacterales bacterium (assembly GCA_039934485.1). GTDB lineage: Bacteria > Acidobacteriota > Vicinamibacteria > Vicinamibacterales > UBA2999 > 12-FULL-67-14b. Next base: position 1,724 of record JBDTMB010000455.1, on the reverse strand, counting down.
GGCGAGCGCGCGGCAGAACTGCGCATCCTCGTCAGCGGCCTCGCCGCGGATGTGATGGTGAAGATGCGCGAGGCCCGCGAGAGTGAGATCCCCCGACGCGGCCAGTTCCTGGAGGAGGCAGAAGAGCGCCACCGAATCCGAGCCGCCCGACACGGCCGCCACGACGCGCGTCGCCGGCGTCCACAGCTGATGCCGTGCGCCAAAACGTCGAATGCGGTCGAGGAGTACCGGGCTCGGTGACATCAAACCTCGCTCTGCCGCCGCAATGAGATCCCGGGGATTGGGAGGGATTGGTGCCGGAGGGCAGACTCGAACTGCCGACCCCGCGCTTATGAGACGCGTGCTCTAACCAACTGAGCTACTCCGGCACAAACCTTAATGGTAACGCAATCGGAGTTCAGCTGTCAGCCACGCTCAATGAGCGCGGCGGCCAACAACGGGATCAGGATTTCGTGATGTCCCGTCAATGCGTAGCCCTGGCCGATGCCCGAGGTGGGCCGTGCCACCACGTTGGTCAGTGGACGATATTGCCGCAGGAAGTCGATGTTCACGGTCGTCAGCCCGTCGAGCGAGCGTCCATCGTTGCGCGCGATCGACACGGCCTTGAGGAACACCTCCGGCAAGACCACGGCGGACCCGCAATTCAGGTAGACGCCGCCTTCGAGACGGGCCACCGACGAGACGAAATAGCGGAAGTCGCGCAGGCTGGTCTCCCCGATCGCCGCGCCCGACGCCTGCGGATGCATGTGGATGATGTCGGTGCCGACGGCCACATGTGCGGTGAGCGGGATGCCCAGGCGCCAGGCCGTGGCCGCGATGCTCATGGCTGCGTATGGCGGCGCCAGCGTGTGGAGGTACTTCCCCACGGCCTGTCCCAGGCCGAGCCCGTTGGCCGCGCCGTCGATGATGGCGCGATTGAGATTCGCGCCGGTTTCTTCCGCCATGCCGAACTTGCCGGCGCCAAGCGTCGCATCAACGTCTTCTGAGGTCGCACCCGCCAGGGCGATTTCAAAATCGTGGATGATGCCGGCGCCATTGGTGGCAATCGCCGACACGAACCCGCGCGTCATCAAATCCACGAGCACGGGCGACAGGCCGGTCTTGAGGACATGCGCGCCGAGGCCCCAGATGATCGCGCGGTCCGAGCGGCGCGCCGCGAGCACAGCCTCAACGACGGCCTTGAAGTCGGCGGCCGCCAGCAGCGCAGGCAAGCCATCGAGCCACGCCCCGACACCAGTCCCTTTCTCGTACGGCTTCGCGAACTGCGACACGCCCACCTTGCTCGGCCGCGACGCCAGCGGATACGTTTTCACTCCCGACAGATCAAACTCTTCGTATGGCAGTTTCATTTATGGTTCCCGACGAGAATTGCCTCCCGACAAGGAATCGCCTCCCGGCAAGAAGTGCCCTCCCGGCAGATCTTCAGACCACCAACATCGCATCGCCGTAACTATAAAACCGATAGCGGTTGTTCACCGCTTCTTTGTAGGCGGTCAACACCGCGTCTCTCCCGCCCAGTGCACAGACCAGCATCAGCAGTGACGATTGCGGGAGGTGAAAATTCGTGACCAATCCCGAGATTAGGCGAAACTCGTGGCCGGGGCGGATGAACAACGCCGTCTCGCCCGTTCCGCCCTGGACGTCTCCTCCTGGTGAAATGGACAGCGACTCCAGCGCCCGCGTCGTCGTCGTGCCGACGGCGATGATCCGCCGGCCTTCGCGCC
>JBDTMB010000454.1:0-4922 GCA_039934485.1 Vicinamibacterales bacterium | reverse complement strand
CAGGATGCAGGCTACGGGGGCTGCAGGCTTCGGGCTTCGGGCTAAAGTATGCGAATGTCACGACTCACCCGCCGCACATTGCTTGGCTCGGCCGGCGCCGCATTGCCGGCCCTGGCGTTCTCGCGCACACTCTCGGCTCAATCAGTCAGACGACCCACCGTGGTCAACGGCCGGCGGTATCTTCAATACGACGTCTTCACCGACCGGCCGCTGGCGGGCAACCAGCTGGCGGTCTTCCTCGAGACGGCGAATCTATCCGCTGCCGAGATGCAAGCGATGACGAAGGAAACAAGATTTTCCGAGTGCACCTTCGTCCAGCCGCCAGAACTGGCCGGCACCGACGTTCGGCTGCGGATCTTCACGCCCACCGCGGAGGCCCCGTTCGCGGGCCACCCGGTGATCGGCTCGACGTTCGCGCTGGCCGACGAAGGCGTGATCAAGGCGGGCCGGAAGGAATTTACGTTTGGGCTCGGCATTGGTCCTACCCTGGTTGAGCTGGAATGGGCCACCGATGAGGCCACAGATAAAGGCGGAGCCAGTCGGCTGAAGTTCGCGTGGATGACGCAGCAGAAGCCGGCGTTCGGCCCGACGCTCGATTCGCCGGGCCCGCTCGCCGCGGCGCTGGGCCTGGACGCCTCGGCGCTGCGCCCTGGTCTGCTGCCGCAGGAAGTGAATTGCGGATCCGCGTTCTACTTCGTGCCCCTCGTCTCGCGCGCCGCCGTCGATCAGGCGGTGGTCGACGTCCGCGCCGCGGCCGCGATGTTCGAGGCGGCGAAGCTGACGCGGCGCGGCCTCTTCATCTTCACCACGGAACCTGGCGCGGACGGCGCGACGGTCTACAGCCGCATGATGGGCGCCAATGAGGACCCCGCCACCGGCTCGGCGAGCGGGCCGCTTGGCTGCTACCTGGTGAAGCACGGCCTGGTTTCGCCGGACAAGGCCGGCGCCATCGTCAGTGCCCAGGGCGTCAAGATGGGCCGGCCGAGCCGCATTCACATCAAGATAGATGTGACGGGTGGCGAAATCAGCCGGGTCCGGGTCGGTGGGACGAGCGTGCTCGTCGGCCAAGGAACGCTCCGAGCCTCGTAGCGCCGCAGATAGGACACGGATAAAAAAGGGCCACAGATAAACACAGATAAAAAAGGCCTCTTCTTATCTGTGTTTATCTGTGGCTTGCCTTTATCTGTGTTTATCTGTGGCATAGACTTATCCAAAGGAATCCAAGCTCATGTTGGCCACCATCCCTGTCACCAAAACCACCAAGTCCAAGCTGACGCCCGAACTCCGCGACAACGCCCCCTTCGGCGCCGTCTTCAGCGACCACATCCTGGTGGCCGATTGGACCAACGGCAAGTGGGGCGATCCGAAGATCGTGCCCTACGGCCCGCAGTCGATTGCTGCTGCACCGGCCGTGGCGCACTACGGCCAGGGCATCTTCGAGGGGTTCAAGGTCTTTCCGCGGCCCAACGGCGGCGCCGTGGTGTTCCGACCCGATGCCAATCACGCGCGCATGATCAACTCGTGCCGGCGCATGGCGATGCCGGAAGTGCCCGCGTCGATCTTCATCGACGGCACGATGGCGCTCGTCGCCCTCGAGCGCGACTGGATCCCGGAAAAAGACGGCAGCGCCCTCTACATCCGCCCCGTGCTGTTCGGCATCGGCGAACCGCTCGGCGTCAAGCCGTCGGACATCTTCCGCTTCGTCATCGAGTGCTGCCCGTCGGGTCCGTACTTCGCCGGCGCGGTTGACCTCATCGCCGAAGAAACCTATGTCCGGGCGTTCCCGGGCGGCACCGGCGCGGCCAAGTGCGGCGGCAACTATGCCGGCAGCATGATCGCGTCGCTCGAGGCGCAGAAGAAAGGGTTCCACAACGTGCTGTGGCTGGACGGCATCGAGCGGCGCTACGTCGAGGAAGCGGGCCTGATGAACATCATGTTCGTGATCGACGGCACGGTGGTCACGCCCGCCCTGAGCGGGACGATCCTCCCCGGCATCACCCGCGACAGCGTGCTCACGCTGCTGCGCGACCTGAAGATCCCGGTGGAAGAACGCCGCATTGCGATCGACGAAGTGTTCGCCGCGCACGCCGCGGGACGCCTCAGCGCCGCTGCCGGTATCGGCACCGCGGCGGTGATCGCGCCACTCGGACGGCTCCGTCACAAGGACCAGGAAATCACGATCGCCCCGCTCGCCGCCGACAACCCACTCGCCCGCGCCGGCGCCGAGCTCGAAGCGATTCGATCGGGAAAGATCGCCGATCGACACCACTGGCTAAAAACGATCTGAATTTGGCGATCTCGTGATCTGGCGATCTCGCGATTTTTTGATTTATTGATTTGGCGATTTGACCATTTGACGACTTATCGGCACATCGTCGCACCGATACCAAATCGCCAAATCGCCAAATCACGAGATTTAGAAATGCCCTATTTCACCCTCACCTACGACGTCGTCGACGACTTCATCAACCAGCGGATGCCCTTTCGCCCGGCGCACCTCAAGGAGGTGCATGACGCGAAGGACCGCGGCGAGGTCGTCATCGCCGGCGCGCTCGGCGAACCCGCCGGCGCGCTGCTGATCTTCCAGGTGGCAGACAAGTCCACGGTCGAGCGATTCGCCACCAACGATCCCTACGTGAAACAGGGGCTCGTCAAGGCGTGGCGGGTGCGCCCGTGGAACGTGGTCGTCGGCGGCGATTCGCCGGCGCCCCCGCCCGCCGGGCCGTCGTAGAGGTCGCGCCATCGCGAAACGGCTCTTGCTGCTGGCGGCTGTGTGCGCGTGCGTCGCCGCCGCCGGCGCCGCAATGATCGTCGACCGCGCCCTCCATCGTCCGCGGCGCGCGTTGACCGGGGCCGAGCGCACGCAAGCCGCACACCTCGCCGCTTCCCTCGACGCCCAACTGGATACGGTGTCCCTCGCCGCCGGCGACGGCGTGCCCCTGCAAGGCTGGCTCTTCACGCCCGGCCATCCGAACGGGACCACCGTGGTCCTCCTCCACGGCATCACCAGCAATCGCGCTGACCTCCTGCCGATGGCGCGCCTGGTCGTCGCAGAGGGGTATCGCGCGTTGGCGCTGGATGGGCGTGGCCACGGCGACAGCGGCGGTGAGCTCGTGACCTTCGGCGCGCTCGAAGCCGGCGACACGCGGCAGTGGGTGCAGTGGATCGGGCGGCGCGATCCAACCGGCTGCGTGTTCGTGTTCGGTGGATCGCTGGGCGCCGCGGTGGCGCTGCAAGCCGCCGACGCGCCGGGCGTGTGCGGCGTGATCGCCCAGTCGGGCTTCGCCAGCCTTCGGGAGATCGCGTTCGATCGGATCGGCCAGCAACTGCACACCGGCCCCTGGCTGGGCCGCAGCGTGCTACGGCCCGGGGTCGAGGTGGGCTTTCTCTACGCGCGCGTCAGGTACGGACTCGACCTCGGCGGCGCAGCGGCGACCACCGCGGTGGCGCGGCCCGGCCCCCCGATTCTCGTGATTCACGGTGAGAACGACGACAACGCCCCGGTGCGGCATGCCCACCTGCTGCAACAGGCCAACCCGGCGCGCGTGTCGCTGTGGATTGTGCCGGGCGGCGCGCACGAGGGCATCGGCGGCGCGGAGCGCGATGCCCGCGTCCTCGCCTTCCTGGCCCAACGTCGCTGAAACAGCATCTTGTGATTTGGGCCCTCGACACGGGTAGAATGCCGTTGCATGACATCGAAACCGGGCCGCAACGACAACTGCCCGTGCGGCAGCGGCAAGAAGTTCAAGAAGTGCTGCGAGCTCAAACAGCGGAAGGGCCGCGGCAACATCGTCTTGCTGGTCGTCGTCGGCCTGCTGATGGCGGCCGGGATCACGGCCGCCATCAAGTCGTTCACCGGAGATGTCTCGCGGCCGTCGGGAGTCTGGTCCGCGGAGCACGGGCACTACCACTAGACTGGCGTCGGGCTTCAGGCTGCAGGCTTCGGGGGCTTCGGACTTCGGGCCTCCAAGCCTGCAGTCCGCAGTCCCCGTAGCCCGCAGTCTGTAGCCTAGTTTTTCTCCACCGGATAGTCCTTGCGCGACCACTCTTCGAACGAGCCGTCGTAGAGCATCACCTTGAAGCCGAGCGTGCGGGCGGCCAGGATCACCTGCGTGGCCTGCTGGCCGATGTGGCAATAGGCCACGACGGTGTCACCCGGTTTCACCCCGGCGTCGGCAAACAGCTTCTGCAGCACCGCCGCCGGCTTGAGCACATTGGCCTCGTCCACGGTCTCGCTGAACGGCACGCTCTTGGCGCCGGCGATGTGGCCGGTCTTGTGGGGACCCGACGGATTGCCGCCGGTCTGCGCGCCGCTGTAGAAGGCCGCGTTCCTGGCGTCGACGATCGAGACGTTCGGCGACGCGAGGTTGGCCCGGACGAATTCCGCATCCGCGATGATCGGCCGAATCGTCAGCGGCGCCAGCGTGCCCGCCTTCGCCACCGGCACCTCCGTCGTGGTGGCATGACCGGTGCCGGTCCACGCGTCGAGGCCGCCATCGAGCAGCGACACTTGATCGCCGAGCCCGGCGTAATCCAGCGTGAAGATCACGCGAGCCGATGGCGAGACGTAGGCGTTCTCGTGCGCGAAGTAGATCACAATCCGCGAGGTGTTGGAGATGCCGGCCGCCGCCAGCCGCTGCCGCAGGTCCTCCGCCGGGAGCATCTGCAAGGTCAGCCCGCCGGGCGTGCGGTCGGACACCGCGAGCTCGGTGTAATTGAGGTAGCGCGCGCCGGCGATGTGTCCGGCGTCGTATTCGGGCTTGAGCCCGACGTGGAGCAGCACGAGGTTGGCGTCGGCCTGGTGTTGCGCGAGCCAGGCCGGCGACACCAGCAGGGCGTCGCGGGTCTCAGCGGCCCGGGCCGGGAAGATCGTGGCCGCCGCCAGGACGGCAGCCAGTAAAACGGTTCGTAACTCGCGCATG
>JBDTMB010000453.1:0-4932 GCA_039934485.1 Vicinamibacterales bacterium | reverse complement strand
CGATGGTGGCCGTCGATCCGTCGGCGACAAACGCGCGCACCGTGATCCCGACCCCATCGCCGGGCGTCACCGTTTCGGTGGACGCGAGCGGATCGATCACCACGCCGGCCGCCATCGCCAACGCCTCCTCATACTCGTCTTCTTTGAACGCGAGCAGGAAGTCCGCGTCGGCCCTGGCGTCTGCGGATGCCGCCGCCGCCTTCGCCGCGGTGCGGGCGGCGCGCACGGCGGTCAGCCCGCGCGCGAGCGCCGGCACGATCGTCGACGGCTGGCGCGCGTTGAATAGCTGCGACGCTTCGTCGCCCGCCTTCCTGACGGCGGCAAGTTCCGCGGCGAGCGATCCGGCGGGAAGGCCGGCGACCGCGGCGAGGCCGGTGATCGACGTGTCGAGGCCGTCGAACAAGCTCGTCTCGCCCTTGCCGGCACTGGCCGACAGGTTCTGCGTCAACCGCAGCCCTGACGATTGCGCGCCCATCAGTTCGATGGTGCCCATCTCCTGCGACTTGTGCTGGCTGCGTCCTTCGGAGGCGATCTCCGCGTAGCTGCGCCCGATCACCGGATCGACGACGCCGGTGGCGACGCGCGTGGTGGGTGGCGCCGACGCGTCGGGCCTGAAGCCCTGGCCCACGTAGAGCTTCCTGGCCTGCCACACGCGCAGGCCTTCGGCGAGTTGTTCGGGAAACTGGGCGGGATCGGCGGCGGCCTTGAACGCGAGCGGCGTGAGGTAGCCCGCCAGCTGATGCTGGCCGTGGCCATCGGCCGGCGTGCCGCTGAACCTTGAATAGACGACCAGCGGGCGATACATGCGGATCACGCGGACCATGTCGCCAAGCACTTCGCGCTCACCCCACTTCGCGGCCGCTTCTTCGCGGGTCTTCGAGAAGCCGTAGTCCATGGTTCTCGTGAAGAATTGTTCGCCGCCGTCAAGCCGCCGCGCCTGCAGCAGCTCTTCGGTGCGGATCACGCCGAGCGCCTCGAAGAGCTCGGTGCCGATGATGTTCTGTCCGCCCTCGCCGCGATTGAGCGCGAGGTAGGCCACGCGCGCGAAGTCGCCTCGCGCGACCCGCGCGATCAAGGCGGAGTCTTCATCATCGGGATGGGCGCCGGTGTGGAGCGCGCTGGCCGTGGTTTGCAGACGGCCAAGCAGCAATTCGAGCCCGGCAGCGCCGCGGTTGTAGATGGGACGGACCTGCGCGGTCAGGACTTCAGCGGTGAGAAGAAGCAGTACAGGGAAAATGGCGAGTCGACGCATTTAAGCCTCAACTCGCCATGTTAGCGCAGCGCGCTCTTTCTACCTTCTAACTTCTAACTTCTACCTTCTACCTTCTAACTTCTACCTTCTAACTTCTACCTTCTAACTTCTAACTTCTACCTTCTACCTTCTACCTGCCCGGCCGACGCATCTGCGGCCGCGCGGCCTTCAGCTCTTTCGCCTTCGCCACCTGTTCCGGCGTCAGGATGCCGAACACCTCGTTGCGTACCTTCGCGTTCAGGATCGCCGCGTCGGCCTCGGCGGCGGCGACGTCAACGCTCTTGGCGCGAATCGCCGACTCGTCGATCGTCTCCGCGTCGATGAGCGCGCCCATGCCTTCGCGCGCGGCGCGCATCTTGTCGCCGGCTTGCTTGAACTCATCGCGGTGCGATTGCATGATCCCGCGCACCTGTTCACGCTGCGCGTTGGTCAGGTCGCGAGCGATCGGTCCAAGCAGTCCCATTGGTCCGCCTGGCCCGCCCGGTCCCTTGCGGCCGCCGGGACCCATTGGGCCGCCAGGGCCGCCAGGACCCATTTGACCGGCCGGAGGTGGACCCATGCGCCGACCCGCGGGCGGCCCCTGGCCATCCTGGGCCATTGCCGGAATAACGGCCGCGGCGGTGATCGCAATCAACCCGGCCGCAAGTGAGAGTCGAATTCTGTTGGTCATGAAGCGCCTCCGTGTGTCCGAATCATCTCTGTTATCTGTGAGTCTGCTTCATATGACGGGATTTTGGTGTCAGGCCCATGGCTGGGGTGTGACAAAAGTGTGATGGTGCCTGGCACCCTTCCAGAATCTGCGATCTGTGGAAAACTTGATGCCAATGGCCCGGGTACTCGTGGTCGAGGACGACACGCACATTCGCGACCTCATCGTCCTGCACCTCGGCCTCGAGGGGCTCGAGACCGAGGCCATTGGTGACGGCACCAGGGCGTTGATGCGCGCCAGCGAGGAAGCCTTCGACCTGGTCGTGCTCGACCTGATGTTGCCGGGCACCGACGGCATCACCATCTGCCGGACCATTCGCCGTGGCGGCCCCAACCAGGACGTGCCCATCCTGATGCTCACCGCGCGGCGCGAGGAGAACGACAAGGTGATTGGCCTCGAGAGCGGCGCCGATGATTACCTGGCCAAGCCGTTTGGCATTCGCGAGCTGGTGGCGCGGGTGCGCGCGCTGCTGCGGCGTCCGCGCCGGTTGCAACTGCAGGCCGAGGCGGCGGCCGGCAACGCCGAGCGGCCGATCGAGATTCACGGCCTCCAGATCGATCCCGCGCGCCGCCTCGTCAAGGTGCGCGGCGAGGCCATCGACCTCACCGCGCAGGAATTCCGGCTCCTGCTCGTGCTCGCCACCCATCCGGGCATCGTCTTCAGCCGGGACGCGCTGCTCTCGCGGGTGTGGCCCGATCACACCTTCGTCACCGAGCGCAGCGTGGACTCGTTGATCAAGCGCCTCAGGCGCCGCATCGAAAAGAATCCCGCCGAGCCCGACCTCATCCTCACCGTGTGGGGCAGCGGCTACAAGTGCGCCGATGTCTAAGAGAAGCTGGACGCGCAGCCTCTACTGGCGCATCGGCCTCGGCTTCATCGTCTTTCTGGCGATTACGCTGGTCGCCCAGGTCGGGCTGTTCGTCTGGGTGGCGGGTGCAACCGAAGGCGGCATGCCGGAGCGCATGGGCCGCGACTTCGCGGAGTTGATCGCCAACGAATTCGAAGCCGTGCTCGCGCGCGAACCCAACATCGACCTCGAGGCGTACGCGAAGAAGCGGGTCGTCGAGCTGCACCGGCCGACCGTCGTCATGTTCGCTGATGGGCGAATGGTGGCGCCGCCCGACCTGCCGCTGCCGATGCTGCCGCGAATGGGAGACCGTCGATTTGGCGGCCCCGGTGGGCCTGGCGGTGGGCTCGGCCCCGGCGGGCCTGGTGGGCCGGGACCTGGACCGGGAGCCAGGATGCGCCAGGGCGGGCCCGGTCCCGGTGGCGGACCGCCCAGGGGATTCTTCGACCGGCCCTTCTGGGGCCCGCGCCGGGTGCCGGCGATGGCGCCCGTGCGCAGCAACGGCCAACTGGTGGCGACGATCTGGGTGCCGCCGCTCACCGGCGCCAGCCGGGTGATCACCGAGTTCGGCTCGTTCCTCGCCCTGGGCGTGCTGCTGTTGATCGCCGGCACGGTGATCACCGCGCTGATGATCTTCCGACCCGCCCACGCGCAGTTGCGCGCGCTCGAAGATGCCGCGCGCCGGTTTGGCGACGGCGATCTCACCGCCCGCGCGCCGGAGATTGGCGGCGACGAAGTGGCGGCGGTGGCCGCCGCCTTCAATCGGATGGCCGCGGACCTGGCCGCGCGCCAGGCGCAATTGGCCCAAGCCGATCGCGTTCGCCGCCAGCTGCTCGCCGATGTCTCGCACGAGTTGATGACGCCGCTCACCGCCATCCGCGGCTATGCCGAGACCCTCGCGCTGCCGCAGTTCAGCCCGGCGGTCCCGGAAGGGCAGCGCGCCGTTCGCATCATCCTCGAAGAGGGCGAGCGCATCGAGCGTCTCGTTGGCGACCTGCTGGATCTCGCGCGCTTCGAGGCCGGCGGCATCTCGCTGGCCGTGGAATCCGTGCTGGTCGACGACTTGTTCGAGCGCGTGTCGGAGCGGCACGACAACGCGGCGCACGAAAAGGGCGTCGCGATCGTGATCGACCCGCACGACGATGGGTTGCGAGTGAAGGGCGATCCGCATCGCCTCGAACAGGCGCTGCAGAACCTGGCGTCAAATGCGCTGCGGCACACGCCGCCGGGCGGCACGATTACGCTCAGCGCCCGGCGCGATCAGGGCGCCGTGAAGCTTCGCGTCGCCGACACCGGCGTGGGGATTCCCCTCGAGCACCAGCCGCACGTCTTCGATCGCTTTTACAAGGCCGATCAATCGCGGTCGCAGATCGGCTCCGGGCTGGGCCTGTCGATCGTCAAGGCGATCGTCGAGCGGCACGGCGGGACGGTGAGTGTGAGCAGCACCCCGGGCGTGGCCACGGTGTTCGAGATTGCGCTGCCTGATGGAGGGCGAGGGCTTTAGCCCTCGCCTGGGCGACGGCTGAAGCCGTCGCCCTCCATCGACGGCTGAAGCCGTCGCCCTCCATCGACTGCTGAAGCCCTCGCCCTCCAGCGACTACTCCCTCGCGTGCAACAGTCCCGAGAAGATGCCCTGCAGCAGGTCGGTGTTGTCGGCGAGCGCGTCGAGGATGTCGGCGCGCCCGCACTTGAGAGCCAGGCCATCGGCGGACGCCGTCACCGTCGCGGCGAACGGCGTCCCGGACAGCGTTTCGTACATGCCCACCAGGTCGCCGGAATCAGCGGTCTGCGGTTCGCCGGTGTCCGGCTGCGAGTGGAGCGAGCCCGAGAGGACGATCAGCATCGACGCCTCGCCGCCGGGTGAGAGCACTTCTTCGCCCGACTTGAACGACACCGGCTTGAACATCGCCGACAGGTTCCAGAGCTGCTCCGCGGTGGCATGCGCCAGCAGCGGGATCGACTGCAGCAGCAACACGCCCTCGATCGGCAGGAGGTGGGTGGTCCTGGCCTTGAGATCGGGAGGCAGTTCACCGTGCACCACCACGCGGGTGTGCGCCGGGCCGCGCTTGCGGATCAGCATGCGGAAGATGCCTTCGGTCAGCTCCACGTTCTCGGCCAGCAGGG
>JBDTMB010000452.1:0-4949 GCA_039934485.1 Vicinamibacterales bacterium | reverse complement strand
CCACGTCATGGAGGGCGGGGGCTTTAGCCCCCGCCTTCAACGGCCTGCGATACGCCGTGGCGATTTCGCGCGCGACACCCACCATCGACATGCAATCGGGCCGGATGGCGTGGACCTCGAAGTCCATCACGACGTCGTCGCCCTGCGCTTCAATCCCTTCGAGCGCCAGCCCGCGCACCGACATCAGCGCGCCGATTTCTTCCGCGGACTCCGGCACCTCGACAAACTCGCGGATCCAGGAAAGCAGGACCTTCATAGCCCGAACTGCTCCAGGAACCGCAGGTCGTTTTCGTAGAACAGGCGGATGTCTTCGACGCCCCACTTGAGCAAGGCGACGCGCTCGACGCCCATGCCGAAGGCGAAGCCGGTCACTTCATCCGGGTCGTAGCCCACGGCCTCGAACACCGCGGGGTGCACCATGCCGCTGCCGAGGATTTCGATCCAGCCGGTGCGCTTGCACATCGCGCAGCCAGTGCCCTTGCACTTGAGGCAGCGGATGTCCACCTCGGCGCTGGGTTCCGTGTACGGGAAGAAGCTCGGGCGGAACCGAACCGTCGTGCCGACGCCGAACAGCGCCTCGGCCATCGCGTTGAGCGTGCCCTTGAGATCGGCGAGCGTGACGCCCTTGCCGACCACGAGGCCTTCGACCTGGTGGAACATCGGCGTGTGCGTGAGATCGAGATTGTCCTTGCGATAGACCGGACCGATCGCCACGAGCCGCACGGGAGGATCGTGCTTCTCCATGTGGCGAATCTGCATCGCCGACGTGTGCGTGCGCAGGAGCGTCAGTGGTTGCGCTCCCTCGTGGGCGGTCAAGGGTTGAGCAAGGTACAACGTGTCCTGCATGTCGCGCGCCGGATGCGTCTCCGGCATGTTGAGCGCTTCGAAGTTGTGATAATCATCCTCGATCTCGGGGCCTTCGAGGACCTGGTAGCCGAGCCGCGTGAAGATCGCGCCCACTTCGTCGCGGATCAGACTGAGCGGATGGCGGTAGCCGAGCACCGGCGCGCGGCCCGGCAACGTGACATCGACGGCATTCGCCGGCCGCCTGGTCGCCTGCAGCGCGGCTTCGCGCTCGGCGATCGCCGCTTCCACTTCTTTCTTGAGTTCGTTGGCACCGCGGCCGATCGTCCGCTTGGCGTCGCCCGTGGCGGTGGCCAGCGCGTCCATGAACGCCGCGACCCAGCTGCCCTTGCGGCCGACCCAGCGGGTCCGCAGCGCCTGCAGCTCTTTATCGGTACGCACCTCGCCCAGCTCGGCGCGAAAGACTTCTCGCGCGCGATCCGGACCGAGGGAGGGATCGATGGTGGTCATACCGGGGGGCAGACTTCAGGCTTCTGACGTCGGGGCCTTCGGGCTGAAGTCCCCTAAGCCTGAAGGCCGAAGCCTGCAGGCTGATCAGGCCGGAAGAGCGGCCTTGGCCTTTTCGGCGATCTTCGCAAACGCCGCCGGCTCGCGCGCGGCGAGTTCAGCGAGCTGCTTGCGATCGAGCTCGATGCCGGCCAGCTTGAGGCCGCGCATGAACACGCTGTAGGACACGCCGTGCTCGCGCGCGGCGGCGTTGATGCGTTGAATCCAGAGGCTGCGGTAATCGCGCTTCTTGCGCTTGCGACCGACGTACGCGTAGACGCCCGCCTTTTCGGCGGCCTCTTTCATGAACTTGTAGAGCTTGGACTTGTTCTGGAAGAAGCCCTTGGTGATCTTGGAAAGCTTCTTACGCTTCTGACGGCGGACTACGCCACGTTTGACGCGAGGCATTACGGCTCCATGTGCGACATTGGGGGCCGGTAGTTACCGGACTTGAGCCAACGCTTATGCGCTGGCAGGCGCGAGAGGCAAACCTGAAGGTTAGCCTCCACAATGTCGCAGCTGAAATGCCCCAACCCGCGGGCCGCGACGCGCCAAAGTTTGGCACTTCGGCACCCCTAAAGGGGTGCCCTACTTCGGTGCCCTCCGACTTATTTGTACGGCAGCATCAGGTTGATTTTCCGGGCATCGCCCGGCGTCACCACCTTGGAGCCGCGCATGTGGCGCTTGCTCTTCGTCGTCTTGCTGGTCAGGATGTGGCGCTTGAACGCCGCCCCACGCATGATCTTGCCCGTGCCGGTCTTCTTGAACCGCTTGGCCGCGCCACGGTGAGTCTTGAGCTTCTGCTTCTTCGACTTCTTCGCCATTGGTTTCTGAATTCTTTATTCTTTCGTAACGGTTTCAGCCGCTTCTGCCTTGGGCTTCGGAGCGGCCGCCTTGGGCTGCCCCTTTTTCCCGGTCAGGATGGTGTGCATCTGGTTGCCTTCCTGACGCGGCATGGTCTCGGCCATCGCCACTTCTGACAGGTCTTCGATGAGACGCATCAGGATGCGGTGGCCAATCTCCGGGTGCGCCATTTCGCGGCCGCGGAAGAAAATCGTCGCCTTCACCTTGTCGCCGTCCTCGATGAAGCGTTCGATGTGGTGCTTCTTGAACTGGTAATCATGCTCGTCCACCTTCGGACGGAACTTGATTTCCTTGACCTCGATCACCTTCTGGTGTTTCTTGGCCTCGCGTGCCCGCTTCTGTTCCTGGTACTGATACTTGCCGTAATCCATGATCCGGCAGACCGGCGGCACGGCCGTGGGGGAGATCTCCACCAGGTCGAGGCCTTTCTGTCGGGCAAGGATGAGGGCCTGGGGCGGCGGCATGATGCCCAGCTGCTGGCCCGCATCGTCGATGACGCGGATTTCACGAACACGGATTCGCTCGTTGATGCGAAGACGGTCGTCACGACGGGTGGGTCGAGATCTATCGAACGCGATAAGTTTCCTCCAGCGACAAAGATTACTAGGATAGCGCTTTAGAGGTGACCTCGGCAAGCGCGTCGATCACGAACTGGTCGACCGGCCTGGCGCCAAGGTCTCCCTTGGCCCGGCTGCGCACGGCAACAGCCCGATCGGCCGCTTCCCGGTCCCCCACCACCAGCATGTAGGGGATTTTCTGGAGCTGGGCCTCGCGAATCTTGTAATTGACCTTTTCCTGGCGGTCGTCCAGCCGGGCCTTGAGGCCGGCCTTGTCGAGCAGGGCCAAAACCTCCCTGGCGTAGTCGAGGTGGCGGTCCGCGATCGGCAGGACGATGACCTGGATGGGCGCCAGCCACATCGGGAACGCGCCCGCAAAGTGCTCGATCAGGATCGCGATGAAGCGCTCGAAGCTGCCGAAAATCGCCCGGTGGATCACCACCGGCCGGTGTTCGGCGTTGTCGGCACCCACGTATTTCAGGTCGAAACGCTCCGGCGCGACGTAATCGAGTTGAATCGTGCCGCATTGCCACTTGCGGCCGATCGCGTCGGTGATGTCGAAGTCGATCTTCGGGCCGTAGAACGCGCCGTCGCCGGCGTTGATCGCATAGGCCTGCCCGGCCTTTTCGAGCGCCTCTTTCAAGGCGCCCTCGGCGTGATCCCACAGCGCGATCTCGCCGATGAATTTCTCCGGCCGCGTCGACAGCTTCGCCGTGTAGCTCAGGCCGAAGTCCCCGTAGATCCCCTGGATCAACCGGAGCAAGGCTTCGACCTCGCTGGCGATCTGCGATTCCATGACGAAGCAGTGCGCATCGTCCTGCGAGAACTGCCGCACGCGCGTCAGTCCACCGAGCACGCCCGACGCCTCGTTGCGGTGGAGCGGGGTCTGCTCGTGGAAGCGGATCGGCATTTCCCTGTAGCTGTGCTGCTCGCTGGCGTAGAGGAGGTAGTGCCCGGGGCAGTTCATCGCCTTGAGGCCCATCTCTTCGCCGTCGGCCGACTCGACGAGGAACATGTTCTCGCGGTAATGCGACCAGTGGCCGGAGAGCTCCCACAGTGCCTTGTTGTAGACGATCGGCGTCTTGACCTCGTCGTAGCCGGCGGGGAAGAGCCGGCCGCGCATGTAGTCGGCGAGCGTGTTGTACAGCGTCGTCCCCTTGCCCATCCAGAAGCCGGCGCCGGGCGCCCAGGGATGGAACGTGAAGAGGCCCAGCTCGCGGCCCACCTTGCGGTGGTCGCGCTTCTTCGCCTCTTCCAGGCGCGTGACGTGCTCGTCGAGTTCCTTCTGCGAGAAGAACGCCATGCCGTAAACGCGCTGCATCGGCTGGTTCTTGGCGTCACCTTTCCAGTAGGCATTCGACGTCGTCGTCAGCTTGAAGGCCTTCAGCTTGCCGGTCGAGGGGACGTGCGGGCCCACGCAGAAATCGACGAACGTATCTTTGTCCTTGATCGTGTAGACGGACACTTCCTTCTGTCCCGCCGTCTTCTCTTCGATTAACTGGACCTTGAGCGGTTCGCCGCGTTGCTTGAAGAACGCGATCGCCTCCTCGCGCGGCCAGATCTGGCGCTCGAAGACGAGGTCCTGCGTGGCCAGTTCCTTCATCTTCTTCTCGATCGCCTCGAGGTCCTCGGGTACGAAGGGGCGTTCAACGATGAAGTCGTAGTAGAAACCGTCGTCCAGGGGCGGACCGATACCGCACTGCGTGCCCGGGAACAGGTTCGTCACCGCCGCGGCCAGCAGGTGGGCCGTCGAATGCCGGTAGATTTCGAGGGCTTCGGGCGACTTGTTCGTGACGATCTGGACTTTGGCGTCCCGGGAGAGCGGATACGCCAGGTCCACCAGCCGATCGTCGACTTTCGCCGCGAGCGCGGCGTCGGCAAGGCGAGGTGAGATCGCCTCGGCGACGGCTTTCGCAGGCGCGCCGTTTTCGACTTGCTTCGTCGATCCGTCGGGGAGGGTGATGGTTACTTGATTCATCAAAGATAGAGTGCACGCCTCTCAGCGATGCCCTCGCATGGCTTGCCAGCCGTAGCTCGAAACCAACTATGCATGGCCCACCTTCGCTCGCTCAATCGCTTGCGAGCTTCGGTGGGCAACCTTCGCCTGCATTCCGAGCGAAGGTTGGTAGGCGCGAATAGATTCGAACTATCGACCTCCTCCGTGTCAGGGAGGCGCTC
>JBDTMB010000451.1:0-4951 GCA_039934485.1 Vicinamibacterales bacterium | reverse complement strand
ACGGCCACGTGGCGCATCCGCCGGCGAACGAAGACGCGCCGTTCAATCCCGGCGATGTGTACCAGAACACCAAGCTGGAAGCGGAACTGCTGGCGCGCGAGTTTGGCCGCTCGACGGGTTTCGATGTGGTCGTAGTGCGGCCGATCGGGATCTATGGCCCCGGCGACACCCGCTTCCTCCGGATGTTCCGCGGCCTCGCCCGCGGCCGTTTCCCGCTGCTCGGATCGGGACAGGTGTTCTACCACCTGACGTACATCGACGATCTCGTCGAAGGCTTCCGCTTATGCGGCACCGAGAAGGCGGCCACCGGAGGCACCTACCTGCTGGCCGGGCCCCGCTACACGACGCTCGAAGCGTTGATCGGCCTGGTGGCCAAGGAACTGAACGTGGCCCCGCCGCGCGTGCACCTGCCGGTGTGGCCCGTCTGGACGGCCGGGCTGCTCTGCGAGATGGTGTGCGTGCCGCTGCGCATCGAGCCGCCGCTCTATCGCCGCCGGGTGGACTTCTACACCAAGAGCCGCGCCTTCGACACCACGCGCGCGCGCGGCGAGCTGGGTTTCGCGCCAAAGGTGGACCTCGAAGAAGGCATTCACCGCACAGCGGACTGGTATCGCGCGGAGGGCCTGCTATGACTGAAGCCCGTAGCCTGCAGCCTGAAGCCCGTAGCCCCCGAAGCCTGCAGCCCGAAGCCCGCAGACTGAATATCGTCCACATCTGCGACCACCTGGGCTGGGAGGGCTCTCGCATGCACGGCGTGAAGCGGTTGTTCGCGTGGATGATTCCGCGCTTCGACCAGGCGCGCTTCAACGTCTCGCTGGTCAGCCTGCGCCGCAAGGATCTCTCGGAAGACACGCTCGAGCAGTTCGGGATCGACGTCACCTACCTGGCGCGGCATAAGTTCGATCCCGCCACCTACACGGCGCTGCTCAAGGTGCTCCGGGCCAAGCAGGCCGACGTGCTCCACATGCACGGTTATGGCGCCACCACGTTTGGGCGGCTGTGTGCGTGGCGCATGGGGATTCCGGCGATCCTGCACGAGCACGCCAATCATGGCGACACGCCGTGGTTCCAGAAGGTCGCCGATCGCGTGCTGGCGCCGCACACCGACCTGGCCCTCGCGGTCTCCGAGTCCACGGCGGAGTTCACGATCCGGGCGCGGTTGATGCCGGCGGAACGGACGAAAGTGGTGTATCTCGGCTCGCCACTCGATGAATTCGCCCGCCCGCGCAGCGCCGACGAGATTGCGGCGGCACGCAAGACCTTGGGAATCGGCCCCGAAACGGTGGCCGTCGGGACGATCACGCGGTTGATGCCGGCGAAGGGCAACCAGTATCTGATCGAAGCCGCGCCGGCGATCTTCGCGCGCCTCCCGGGCGCCCGCATCTTCATCGTCGGCGAAGGGGAGTTGCAGTCCGCGCTCGAGGCCCAGGCGCGATCGCTCGGTTTTGGCGATCGAATCGTGTTCACCGGCTTCACCCGCGACGTCGCCGCCGCGCTCTCCGCCCTCGACGTCGTGGTCTTCCCGTCGCTGGCGGAGGGCACGCCGCTGACGGTGTTCGAGGCGCTGGCGATGGGGAAGCCGATCGTCGCCACCGACGCCGATGGCCTGGTGGATGTCCTCACCGACCGGCGCGATGCGATCGTGGTGCCCAAGGCCAACGCGCTGCTGCTGGCCGAAGCCGTCTGCCAGCTGGTCGAGCGGCCGGAAATGGCCGCTGAACTGGCGGCGGCGGCCCGCCAGACCGGGGCGCGCTACGACATTGCGGCGTTTGTCCGAAAAATGGAACGGCTCTACGTGTTGTTGCACGAACACTCGCGCGCGACGCGGCGTGCGGGTATCCTGCAGGCAGACCTGCAATTCCTCGCGACCGAGAAACGATGACCATCGACCACAATATGGCCACCCGCCTCGAAGGCCGAAGCCTGGCCTGGCGCCTTGGCGCCAGCACCACGGCCGCGATCGGCGTGGTGTTGCTGGCCTGGGCCCTGTCGATCGACTTCGTCAAGGCGTCGAACAACGGCTTCTTCGGCGATGCGGCCACCTACTACGCGATCGGTCACAGCCTCGCCGATGACTTTGATTTTGAATACACGCGCGGGGACCTGGTGCGCGTGTGGCACGAATTCCCCGGCGGGCCGGAAGGCTTGTTCCTCAAGCGTCACGACGCGCACCTGTACTTTGCCAAGGCCTACATCTATCCACTCTTTGCCGCGCCGTTCATCTGGTTGTTCGGCACCAACGGCTTCCTGGTGCTGCACGCCTTGCTGATGACCGGCTGTTTCCTCTGCGCCTACGCCTTTCTGGTCGCGCGCAGCCATCCGCTTGCGTCGATGATCTTTGCGATCGCGTTCCTGTTTATCTCGGTGGCGCCGGTCTACCTGGTCCAGATCGGTCCGGACTTCTTTAACTTCGCGATCGTGCTGTTCGGCTATTTCTTCTGGTGCTACAAGGAAGTGGTCGGGCCGGATGCGCCGGCGCGTTCGCGCCCGGCCCGCGTGCGCTGGCTGCTCTCGCCACGTTCCGATGTGATCGCCGCTGTGCTGCTTGGGATCGCGACGTTCTCCAAGCCGACGCAGGTGATGTTGATTGCGCCGTTGATCGTGTCGGCGCTGTTGCGCCGCCAGTGGTTCCGGGGCGCGAAGATCGGCGTGGTGTTTGGCGTGGTCACGGCCGCGCTGTTTGCGCTCAACATTGCCGTCACTGGTGAGTGGAATTACCAGAGCGGCGACCGCAAGACCTTTTACGCAGCGGAGAAGGGCTTCCCGTTCCAGAACGACGAGAAGACCTTCGACACGGTGGGCCTGGGTAATCGCTCCGGCGGCGGCGTCCTCACCGACGTCCTGCTGACGCGCGATGCCCTGGTCGAAGACTTCCGCCACAACCTCGCGTATTTCTTCATCGGGCGTCACACCGGCTTCGCCATCTACTTCTTTCCCGGCATGATGGCCATTCTGCTGTTCCTCGCTGCGACCCGCGATCGCGCGATGTGGCAGTGGCTCACCCTGGCCGGAGGTCTCGGTTCTGCGGTGGTGCTCCTGCTCTACATGCCGTTCACCTATTCCGGCGGCGGGGGACCGGTGGGCAATCGCTATTTCCTCGGCACTTACGGTGTCTTCCTGTTCCTGGTGCCGCCGCTGCAAACCGCCGTGGGCGGCCTAATCACGATGGCGGTCAGCTCCCTGTTCGTGGCGCCGATCCTGTCGAACCCGTTCTTCGCGGCCACGCATCCGGCCGAACACAGCAAGACGGGACTGTTTCGCTGGCTGCCCACCGAGTTGACGATGGTCAACGACCTGCCGATCAACGTCAATCCGACGCGGACGCGCCAGCCGCTGGGCGGCACGCCGCCGATGTTCGGCTACTTCATCGACGACAACATCTATGCGCGCGAAGGCGACGCGTTCTGGGTGAAAGGGGAGTCGAGCGCCGACTTGCTGCTGCGGGCGCCGATTTCGGCCGAGACCGATGCCGCCGGTGTCGAACGTGCGCGGTCGCTGCGCATCCAGAAGTTGACCGTGATTCTGGAGACCGGCCCGCGCCCCAGCCACATCACGCTCGAGACCGGCGGCGAGTCTCGCGCGATCGACATGCCGGCCGGGTCGCAGCAGACCTTCGAGCTGGCGATGCCCGACGGCGTCCCGTATCGACCCGATCCGCGGTTTCCGACGAACTATGTCTACTTCATGACGATTGCTTCATCCTCCGGCTTCGTGCCGATGTTCGAGAACGGCGCGCCCGATAGTCGCTTCCTTGGCGTGATGGTGCGACTGGTTCCGACCTACGGGGACCCACGCTAGTGGCGACGATTGCCGTCGTCACCTCGAGTCCGCCGTTCGCTGAGGGCGGGCACCTGGTGATGGCGCGCGAGCTCGTGCGCGCGTTGCAGGAGGAAGGGCACCAGGCCAGCCTGATCGTCACGCCGCAGAATCGCTTCGGCCGGCAGGCCAGCGCGTATCTCGCCGCGTACCTCACCGACGTCGAACTGGTGCACGAGGACATGAGGGTCGATCAGGTGATCAGCCTTCGCTTCCCGGGTTATGCCGTGCAGCATCCGCGTCACGTGCTGTGGCTCAACCACCGCATGCGCGAGTACTACGACCTGTGGGGCCAGTTCAGCTCACACCTGTCGTGGAAGGGCAAGATCAAGGAGCGTACGCGCCGCGCGATCATCCACGCGGTCGATGGTTACCTGCTGAACAACCTGCAGCGCCGGTTCGTCATCTCGGGTACGGTGCAAACGCGGCTGCATCGCTTCGGGAAGATTCAATCCGAGGTGCTGTATCCGCCGCCGCCCAGGCGCGACTATCGCTGCGAGCGCTACGGTGAGTATCTCTTCGGCGTCTCCCGCCTGTCGCCGCTCAAGCGGTTCGACCTGGTGCTGAAGGCGCTGGCCGAGCCCGCGGCGGCGAGCATCAAGTGCGTGATCGCCGGCGAGGGCGCCGAGATGGCGGCGCTCGTGAGACTGCGCGGGCAACTCGATCTGGAAGGCCGCGTGCAGTTCGTGGGCCGCGTCACCGATACGCAAATGATCGATCACCTCGCGCGCTGCCGCGCCGTGGTGTTCCCGCCGTTCAACGAGGATTACGGCTTCGTCACGGTGGAAGCCTTCGCCTGCGGCAAGCCCGTGCTGACCTGCCGCGACAGCGGCGGACCGGCTGAGCTCGTGCACGATGGCGAGAACGGGTTCGTCACCGAGTCCACTCCGGAAGCGCTCGCGATGGCGATGCGCAGGGTGATGGACGACCGCAACCTCGCGATTCGCCTCGGCGAAACCGGCGCCGTGGACGTGGCGAAGCTGACGTGGTCGGGGGCGATTCAGAAGCTGGTTCTCTAAGATTAGGACTCGGAGTCGTCGCTCGCTCGTTCCTCCGTGTCCTCCGTGTGCTCCGTGGTTTATGTCCGTGTCGCCGCACTCGCGCCAGATTGAAGGAACGGCATCACTCGCGTCGT
>JBDTMB010000450.1:0-4984 GCA_039934485.1 Vicinamibacterales bacterium | reverse complement strand
GGGATCGCCGCATGTTTGCTGCTGTTCGGATATTGGCTCTGCACAAGGAATTGGAAATGACAGTTGAAGCCGCGCCGTGGGTCGCAGACTGGACGTCAGGTCGCCCCGGCCTGCTGGAGATTCGGCCTCGGCGCGGCCTCTATTTGAAAGCAGGTAGCATGAAACGATTCGCGCTGTTCCTCGCCCTCCTCCTCATCGCCGCGCCGGCCGTCGCCCAGTGGCAGTTACCGATCGGGATTCCCGCCACGCCGATGGACCTCTTCCGCGTTCGCCCAGCGAATACGGCGCTGGTGTCCACCGTGCCGTCCACGATCGCCGCCGGGCAAGTCGTGACACTCAGCGGACAGGTGCCGGGCCGCACGGTGACGTGTGCCGGCACCGTGACGAATCCCGCGTGGATTCTCGGCACGCCCGGATCGCGCCTCATCGGCCCGCTCTCGATCACGGGCACTGGCTGTCTGATCGACGGGGTGACCGGCTATGTGATCAGCCTCAGCGGGGACGGCCATCTCCTGCGGCACTCGGAATTCTCCGGGGTGCCGACTGACCGGCAGATGACGGGGATCAGTGTCAACGGCACGAACATCGTCGTGTTCCGCAACAAGGTGCACGACTTCGGGAACCTCAACGCCACCGACGATCAAGACGCACACGGGATGGGTTGCTCGCGCGGGTGCCGCAACGTGTGGTTCGTAGAGAACGACTCGGCGCGGAACAGCGGCGACGGCGTGAACGTGAATCCGTATCCCTACGATGCGGCTGGCCTCACGGCTATTTCGCACATCTTCATCGGACGCAACACGCTCCACGACAACAAGCAGACCGGGCAGTGGGCGAAGCAGTCCACCGACATCATCGTCTCGGAGAACGAGATTTACGGCCACCATGCGAGCAACAGCAGTTACGGGCAAGGGGCCGGCTACCAATATTCCACGAATCGGATCTGGTTCCTGAAGAACAACCTGCACGACAACGACGTCGGGATCGGGGTATCGGGCGGCTTCGAGGGCGCGCCTGTCTCCGGCGCGGTGCTGTTGGCGAACACGATCACGCGGGCGAAGGGCACGTCCTGCGGCGACGGCCCGGTCTGGAGCTGTGCGGGGATCCGGCTGACGGGCGATGCCTACACCTACCTGCTGAACAACACGCTCACCGATGTCATCGACGGGGTGCACGCGGTGAACGGCCGCGGGCTCTACGTGGCCGGGACGGTCGGGAACACGCACGTCGCGACCGAGAACACGCCGTCTATTCCAGGGGTGGATCTGGCGGCGCGTTACAAGGAGGCCTACGGGCTGGACATCTCGAGCCTGACGGGAACTGCGCCCGTCATCCCGCCGCCACCACAACCGCCGCCGGTGATCACGCCCATCCCGCCGGTGCCACCTGTCACGCCGCCGGCGCCGCCGAATCTGCCGCCGTGCCCGCGGACCCTACTCGGACGGCTCGCCTATATTTTCGGGCGCTGCGTCTGGTGAATTCGGCGTCAGTCCGCTGATCGTCGCTTCTTCGACGGTCGCCGTTTCGTCGTTTCGCCGTCGTCGATCGACAACGTTAAGCGCTTCCCCATCACGCGGAACGCCGCTTCGAGCTGGTCAAGTTGGGAGCCGTGCGTCATCGCTAGAAGCCGATCGACCTGCGGCATGTGCACATCGAGCCGTCGAGCTAGCGCTGTCTTATTGATCCTCTGGACCCGCATCAATTCATACAACCCGACTTTCGCGGCGACCAATGCTGGGACCGCGACACGATAGCGGGTCGTGCGTGTCGAGGCCATGGGAATCGCGCGCCGGTCTTTCACATAGCCATCGAGGGCGGTCGCCAGTGCATCCGGTGCGCGGCGCAGCGCTTCCTCGACCGTGTCGCCAAACGTGTGGGCCTCTGGGACATCCAGAAAGCTGACGAGTACGGTGCCGTTATCGTCTTTCTCCAACCGAACCGGGTATTCCATCTCCATCTTCATTACCTCCGACGGTTACTTCAAACCCAAATCTTTCTTGATGCGATTGACGAGTCCGGTGCCGAGTTCCTTCTGCTTGCCGTGCATCGGGAGGACTGACATCCGTGTACCGAGCCGCACGCGCAGGTGACCGCCGTGGCCAGACTCGAACGTGCATCCCTGTTGTTGCAACCAGCGTTTGAACTCGGCGCTCGTCATAAAGGGAGAATACAACACACTTGTTGCATTGTCAACAGTAATGTTGCGTTGCCTGCGATACGGTGGCCTACATTTGCGGGGCGGTGTCGCTGGTAGCTAACGGATTGATGGGCCGACCAACTGCCCGGAGTATTCGAACTTGACGCGACCCTGCTTACCACGCGCCGTTGGTCGATGTGCCGGCAGAACGATTAGTTCGCCTGCGCTGGTCTTGTAAACGCGCGATCGATAGGCTTTACATCGCCGATTGCACGTCAGGCAAACACCGGTGCCATTCTCTGATCGTTCTGTGAGCGACCAGCTACCAGCGCACTCGTCTTCGCGATACATGCGCTGATTCTAGTCGAGGCGCTTAGCGAGCTGCGCGAATTGCTTCTTCGGATTGCCGACAAACGTCGTCCCGTAGAGGGCCGTCCCATCGGCGCCGGTGATGGTCAGAAACGACATGTTCACCGGGATCATGCCGCCGCTGAACCAGTTATAGACATGCTTCGTCGGCTGGCTGCTCAGCGTCAGCGTGATGTCGGCGTCCTTCGCATCGGCCACGAGCGCCCAGCGGTTCCAGGTCCTCAGCGCCTTCAGGCTATTGTCGACGATGTGGGGATTGACGCCGGTGTTCACCACATAGACGGTCCTGGCGTCCTTTAGGGCGGACGGGATCGGCAGATCCTCGGCGACGAGGCTGGAAACGCAACCGACGGCCAGCACGAGCGCGGCGATCAAGAGCAAACGTTTCATCGATCGGTCCTTTCAGAGAATGCCGGGCCGGGAGTATACCGCAGAGGTCGTGGCGGAATCTTGTCCGTGAGCGTGACGTGATTGGCTGAAGTCTGCTGCGTCCTGCTTTGTCCCACATCGTCCGTGTCTCGATCAATTGCTCACTGGAGAATCTATGGGTCTGTCTTGTTTTCTGAAGGTATTCGGCATGTATAAATGGCCTTATCCCGGCTATTGAGTCCTTCGATTGCGTCAATGAAATCAGGCCGATTTAGCGTCGTCGCCGTTTGGCGTGATTGAGGCGTGCTGGCCGACGCTGTTGACCGCGGCGAGCCTTCGGTCCTCGGTCGGGTGGAGATAGCGTTCCATAACCTTCAAATTCTTCCAGCCACCGAGCTCCATGACCGTCTTCACGTCGGCGCCGGCCTCAAGCATCCGCGACGCGCCGGTGTGTCTGAGGCAGTGAAAACTGATCCCGCCCGTCTTCCGGCCGGTAGCCACCTTCGCCAGTTTGCAGGCGGCCATGAACATCCGCAACGTGTGATTGTTCGATGGACCGGCATAGCTCGGAAAGAAACTCGAACCTTTTGGCCTCGCGTCGAGCGCCTTTCGCAGCCTGGTCGAGATCGGAATCCGGATCGCATCGACCTTGGTGTCAGAAAACAGGTGGCGCCCGTGGTCCTGCTGGCGTGTCAAGTTACGGACGTTCGAGAGGCGCAACAACGTATCGAGGGCGCAGATCACCAACGTACGAGCCTCGTCGGATGGCAGCACCAGAAGTAAGCGCGTCTCTTCATCGTGTGACAGGATGCGCGTGTCGGTGCGCGTCGCCCGTAGGCTTTTGAACCCGTTGAGCGGGTTGTGCTCGAGATACTTCGGCACGGCCGTATTGAGAATGGCCTTCAGCACTTGTTCTTCTCGTCGGATCGTGGACGACGAGACAGCCTTTGCGCGCCACGTCCGCCATTCTCGCGCCAGTTCGTGATCGATGGCGCGCAGTTCGTACCGGTCGAAGTACGCCCCCAGGTATTTCAGGACGGACAACTCGCGACTGGCGCCACGGTGATGGGCGGTCACGTGCGTGGCATACCACGTGCGGTGCGTCTCGAAGGTGCGCGAATCCCGCGCGCGGGCTAGACGATAGTCACCGCTCGCGAGATCAGACATACGTTTGCCGTAGGCCTCTTGCGCTTGCCGTTTCAGTTCCTTCGATAGCGGTGGCGAGCCGCCATCGACAGGGATCTTCGTCTTTTCGCGAATCGGTTTCTGGCCGGGCCGTTCGAGGAGCAGCCACCAGAATGGCGAATCAGGCCGGTGGTAAACGCCCATCGGAGCTAGTGTTGTCCTTTCGCGAGCGCGATCGCCACGGACTCAACGAGCGCGACGTCATCAACGGTCATCGTCCGGAGCTGTCCCAGTGCTCTCTGCAGGACCGGCGTGTTCAAGGGCAGTAAGAACGGCAATGCCGGCTCGGATGAAATCGGCGCGTGCCTTTCCTTTGAGCGTCTTGACGTAGTCGAGGAGCCCCGAGAGACGATCTTCAATCCCAGCCTTGCTGCGCGCTCCGCTGTCCGCCGCGTCATCGATGGCCTCCAGCAGACGGGGGTCGGTGGTATCGCTCCGCGTTGTACCGAGCGCCGCGACGATGAGCCTCAAGGTGGATCGCTGTGGCCGACGCTTGCCGAGAACGATCCGGTTGAGCGTGGTCTTATCGACGCCGCTCCGTCGCGCGAACTCCGGTAATTTCCACCCTTTGAGCTTCTGGAGACGCTCGATTTCGCTGCCGACGTGTTTCGCCACGGCGGAAGTATAGACAGCAAAGTCGCCTAAGTTGTTGGACGCCAACACGTTGACGCAATCGTCGGCACGTGCCGCCGCTCCCTCTTGACATATGCCTGTCATATGTCTATTATCGTCGGCATATGCCGATGACATTGAGGAAGGCGCGGCTGAATCGGCGCCTCACACAAGACGACCTCGCCGCCAAATCGGGCGTCGATCAGACGCACATCTCCAGTATCGAAATTGGCCGGAGAGCGCCATCGGACGACGTCAAAGAGCGGCTGGCCAAGGCGCTGGGAATCGCCCCGTCCAAAATCAAGTTCCCGT
>JBDTMB010000449.1:0-5023 GCA_039934485.1 Vicinamibacterales bacterium | reverse complement strand
CCGAGGCGGTGATGAACGTGATGTCGCCGGTCAAGTCGCCCACCGGCGTCGTGGCACTTCGGCCGGACCGGGGCATTCGTCGGCGCCGCCCTGTGCGCGTTCACCTGGCTCGGATCGAACTTCCTGGCGGGACGCAGTTATGCGAGCCAGGAAGTCTGGATCTTCAACTTCGTGATGCAGGGCGTGGCCTTCGTGGTTGTGGGGTGGCTGATTGCGACCCTGCGAGGCGCCCTCGCGCGGGCCACCAGCCTCTCGCGGACGGATTCGCTGACGTCGCTGCTCAACCGTCGGGCATTCTACGAGGTGGCCGCGCAAGTTCTCGCGCTCGGTCGCCGCTATGGCCATCCGGTGACGCTGGCCTACATCGATCTCGACAACTTCAAGACCATCAACGACACCCAGGGGCATGAGGCCGGCGACGACACGCTCCGGCGCGCCGCTGAATTGCTGCAGCGATCGATCCGGCGCGGCGACGTCGCCGCCCGCTTCGGGGGAGATGAGTTCGTCGTGCTGCTGCCGGAGACCGGCCCGGCGGGCGCCGCACCCTTGCTCGAACGGCTGCGGTCAGGCATGGCCGAGACGCTGGACCAGAAGCACAAGCCGATCACCGTCACCATCGGCGCCATCGCATTCACCATGGCACCGACCGACGTCGAAGACCTGGTCCGGAGGGCCGACGCCGCGATGTACGCGGCGAAGGCCGCCGGCAAGAACCGCGTCGGTCTCAGCCTGGCTGAATCAACGACTCAGACCAACGCCGTCTTGTAAAGCGCGAGCAGCTTCGCCCACGCTTTCTCCGCATCCGGCTTGTTGTAGATCGGGCTGCCCGCCTGGGCCGGCATGTCCGGCACGCACCAGCCGTGCTGTCCAGAGTAGACCTCGATCTCCGCCGGCACCTTCGCGGCATCGAACGCGGCACGCAGGGTCGTCTTCGCATCCGGCTGCCGCGAATCATCATTCGACGCGATGCCGACGTAGAGGCGCGCCTTCATCTGCGGAATCATCAGGTGCGGGCTGGTGGGCGCCGCGGTGACGAGGCCGCCACCATGAAAGGAGGCGGCCGCGCCGATGCGGGCCGGCACCGCGGCGGCGGTCCTGAAGACGAGCGGGCCGCCCATGCAGTAGCCCTGGGTGCCGATCTTCCTCGCCTTGTTGACCTGTGGCTGCGCATCGAGCCACGCCACGAAGGCCGCGGCGTCCTTCTCGGCGGCGCCGGCGGCGCCGATGCCGCCCATCAGCCCCTGGAGCCGCGTCATGTCTTCCTTGTTCGTGAAGCTGAAGGTCGCCGTGTCCAGACCGGGTACCGGCGCCTTGGCGACCCGATAAAAGGGATTGGGCACGAGCACCGAGTAGCCGTCGGCGGCCAGGCGCTTGGCCATGTCGCGCATGGCCGGGCGCAGTCCGAAGGCGTCGGGCCAGATGATCACGGCCGGGTGCGAGCCGGTTGCGGGATGGATAAATGCGGCGTCACAGGTGCCATCCGGCGTCTTGATGTCGACGTTCTTCTCCGTGACCGCCTGCGCCGACGCGGTGGCCCCGGCGGCGGCGGCGAGACCCGCGGCAATGGACATCGCGACAAAGTCGCGGCGCGTCAGGTCGTTCGGCGATGCTTCAGGCGTTTCAGGGTTCTTCGTCTCGTCCGGCATGGGCGTCTCCTCTAGCGGCCAATCCTACCCCAAGCAGACACGTCCTCTCCGTGGTTGGCGTACGTGTCAGTATGTGTGGGTATGAGTCTGTTCGACGACAAACCGGTGCCCGTCGATCCCAGGACCGTGCCGCTGGCCGAGCGAATGCGGCCGCGGACGCTGGATGAGATCGTCGGCCAGGACGACCTGGTGGCGCCGGGACGTCCCTTGCGCGAGATGATCGATCGTGACCTGCTGCAATCGATCATCCTGTGGGGCCCGCCGGGCACGGGCAAGACCACCCTCGCCCGCCTGATCGCAGATCTGACGAAAGCGGAGTTCATCGCCTTTAGCGCCGTCCTCGCCGGCATCAAGGAAGTGAAGGACGTGATGGCCACCGCGGAGCAGCGGCGCCGCATGACCGGCAAGCGCACCATCGTGTTCATCGACGAAATCCACCGCTTCAACAAGGCACAGCAGGATGCGTTCCTGCCGCGTGTCGAGAGCGGCGACATCGTGTTGATCGGCGCCACCACCGAGAACCCGTCGTTCGAGGTCAACGCCGCGCTGCTGTCGCGCTCCAAGGTGTTCGTCCTCAAGCCGCTCGACGAGGCCGCCCTGGTGAGCATTCTGCGGGCCGCGCTGACGGATGTCGAGCGTGGTCTTGGCCGCGATCAACCGGAGGCGGATGACGAGGCGCTCGGCGCCATCGCCCGCTTCGCCAGCGGCGACGCGCGGTCGGCGTTGAACCTGCTCCAACTCACCGTCTCGTCGGCGAAGCAGCCCGCGGGCCGCCCGAAGATCGATCGCGCGCTGCTCGAGAAGACGCTGCAGAACCGGTCATTGCTCTACGACAAGACCGGCGAGGAGCACTACAACCTGATGTCGGCGCTGCACAAGTCGATGCGCAACAGCGATCCGGACGCGTCGATCTATTGGTTGGCGCGAATGGTCGAGGCCGGCGAAGACGCGAAGTACATTGCGCGGCGCCTCATTCGCTTTGCCTCGGAAGACATCGGCAACGCGGATCCGCAAGCCCTGACGATCGCGGTCGCCGCGAAGGACGCCGTCCACTTCATCGGCATGCCCGAGGGCAACACCGCACTGGCCCAGGCCACGATCTACCTGGCCACGGCCCCCAAGAGCAACGCCATCTACCTGGCCTATGGCGCGGCCGCCGACGCCGCGAAGAACGACGTGGCGTCACCGGTGCCGCTGCACCTGCGCAACGCGCCGACGAAGCTGATGAAGCAGCTGGACTACGGCAAGGGTTACCAATACGCGCACAACGAGCCCGATGCCGTCGCCAACATGGACTGCTTGCCGGAGAACCTGAAGGGCCGGGAATTCTACAAGCCCACCGATTTCGGCTTCGAAAAAGAGATCACGAAGCGGCTGGCCTGGTGGAAGTCCAAGCGCGGTGGAGGGCGAGGGCTTTAGCCCTCGCCTACGGCAACGCGAAGGCGAAGATCCGGCCCTTCGAGGTCCCCGACATCACGGCAATGTACTGCTTGCCGTCGAGTTCATAAGTAATCGGCGTGGCGACGCCGCCCGGCAGCATCTTCGATTCCCACAGCGTCTTGCCGTTGGCCGGATCCAGCGCGAAGAGCGTACCCGCGCTGTTGCCGACGAAGATCAGCTGGCCGGCGGTCGAGAGCGCGCCGCCGCTCGACTGGAACGGAATCTTCCATGCGGCCTTGTGCAGCACCGGATCCCAGGCGACGAAGAACCCGCCCGGTGGCGGCGCCTTCGGGTCCGGCGGCACGGCCGGTGGCGGCTGCCCGTTCGCGCCCGGGCGGGAGCCCATGGCGATGCCAAGGTTCCAGCGGCCTTCCTTGTACTCGAACTTCTCTTCCATCGCCACCACCATGCTGGTCTCCTGTCCCGGGTAATACACGAAGCCGGTGCCAGGGTTATAGGCCATCGGTGGCCAATGGTGCGCGCCCACCGGCGACGGCGACAGCCGCACCGGCGTGTAGCGATAGCGGGCCGTCTCGGTTTCAATCGGCCGTCCGCTCTGCTTGTCGATGCCCGTCGCCCACGACGTGAACGCGTAGGCATCACCCGAAATCAACGTGCCATCCGTCCGGTCGAGGACGTAGAAAAACCCGTTCTTCGGCGCCTGCATGATCACCTTGCGGGTCTGGTTCCCCATCGGCAGGTCGGCCAGGATCATCGGCTGCGCGGCATTGAAGTCCCAGTTGTCGCCAGGCGAGGTCTGGTAATGCCAGACGTACTTGCCGGTATCGGCGTTGAGTGCCACGATCGAAGCGAGATACAGGTTGTCGCCGCCGCCGGGGCTGCGGTGCTGCGCGTTCCAGGGCGATCCGTTGCCGGTGCCCACGTAGATCAAGTTCAACTCGGGATCGTAGGCGATGCCGTCCCACGGCGTGCCGCCGCCGCCGGCCTTCCACCATTGCCCGTTCCACGTCTTGGCCGCGCGCGCGAGCGCTTCGTCTTCAAAGCCCTTGGCCGGATCACCCGGCACCACGAAGAACTTCCACGCCAGCTTGCCGCTGGCCGCCTCGTAGCCGGCGAGAAACCCGCGAACGCCGTACTCGGCGCCGCCCTGCCCAATCACCACGCGGCCCTTGATGATGCGCGGCGCGCCGGTGATCGTGTAGTCGCTGCCGGGAGGCGTGGTTTGCACCGCCCATTCTGGCTTGCCGGTTTCGGCGTTGAGCGCGACCAGCCGGCCATCGAGGAGCCCGACATAGACGCGGCCCATGTAGAGGGCGACGCCGCGGTTCACCGGTCCGCAACAGGCGCGCGGCCCGTCGGCTTCATACCCGGCACGCACCAGGCCCGGGTCCCACTGCCACTTCAGCTTGCCGGTGCGCACATCAATCGCATAGGCCGCGCTCCAGGTCGACGTGCCGTACAGCACGCCATTGAAGACGAGCGGCGTGGTTTCGATCTTGCCGTCGGAGCCCACTTCCACCGACCACGCCGGCGCGAGGCGGCTCACGTTGCCGGCGTCGATCTGCTTGAGCGGGCTGTGATGCGTCTCGGCGTAGTCGCGGCCGTAGGTAACCCATTCGCTGTCGGGCGGCTTCAGCAGGGTCGCATCGTCCACCTGCCGCGGCTGTTGCGCGTGCAACGTCGCCACGGCCGCGAACGACGCCACCGCACTCACGCCAAGCCATCCGAGCCGGGTCCGGTTCCAGGTCATCTAGGGTCTCTCCCGCGCGAATTGTGACACAGAAAACAGGCTGCGGTCCTCGGGGATCAGGGATCAGGGATCAGGGCTTAGGAAGTTTCGCGAGAAACTCGTTGAGCGCCATCACGACCTCGCTCGGGACCTCGTGGCCGCCGTCGAAGGGCAGCCACGTCACCACGAGGCCCGCGTCCTCCAATTTGGCGCGGAATCGATCCGAGACCTCGAACTCCAGCGTCGG
>JBDTMB010000448.1:0-5024 GCA_039934485.1 Vicinamibacterales bacterium | reverse complement strand
AATGCACGCCGTAGGTTTCAAACAGCGACTTCGCGGCGTCGTAGTCGCCTTCGGACTTGATGCGCTGGACCTCGGCGAGCAGCGCCGCCACGCCGTTGCGGAACGCGTCGGCATCGACGACCACGAAGTAGGTCTTGTCCTCGCGCCGGCGGACGTCGATCGCCTTGGTGTTGGCCAGCAGCCAGTGCACGATGGCCTGGCGGTTGCGCATGTGATCTTCTTCGAGCTGCGATCCAAAGCGGACGCGCCGCAACTGCACCAGCGCGTTGCGCGCGTAGGCTTCGTACTCCGTCTGCACGATGGCCTGCTGTTCGTCCGGCGGCACCAGGCCGAGCGACGCCAGGTACGGCTCGGCCACGAAATACAGCGCCACCAGGTCGGCGCGCGATTCCTCGAGCGCCGAATACTGTTCCTTCAGCAGGTCCTGCGGCGTCGCGGTGAGGTGATCGGCCATCCGTCCCGAGCCGTGACCAAGCACCTCATGGATCTCGGTGGTCAGCTCGCTGGCAAACGCGCCCCATCGCTTGGTCCGCTCCACCTCGGCGTCGTCCCAGCAGAATTCCTGCCGGTAGCTGTCGGGCATCGATCGCTCGTAGGCCTCGAGCACGTTCGACATCGTCACCGATTTGCTGCCGTGCACCTCGCGGATGCGCTGGTCGTTCGGCAGGTTGACGCCGATTGGCGTGACCGGGCCGGAGTCGCCGATTTCGATCACCACCTCGATCGCCATCGCCGAGACGCCCATCACCTTGGGCTTGCGGTATTGGGGGTCGACGGGCAGGTGGTCCTCGAACCACTGCGCGTGCGTGGCCAGCGCGCGAATCTTGTCGGTCTTCTCGTGGTTGGCGTAATAGACCACCGCCTCCCACGCGCCCTTCATGCCGCGCGCATCCATGTAGACCTCGATGAAGCCGTTCATGGTGTCCACCGACGAGTCGCGGTTCTGCACCCAGGCGATGTCGAATGCCTCGCGGTCCGCGTCGTCGCCGGTCTCGTACAGGCGCACGAGTGCAGTCAGGGCCCGCGCCAGGCCCTGGGGCGCATGCGGGATCGCGTCGCGCAGGTGGCCGCAGATGCGCCGCAGTTGCTGGTCGTAGAGGCCGCCGACGCGGTAGACCTCTTCCACCAGCTGGCCGTCCCGCTTGGCGAGCCTCGAGTTGATCTGGTTGCGCTCGGTAAACCCGTCGAGGTCCGCCATCGTCACGCCGTCGTACATGTTGTTGGCGCTCGAGGCGAGGATGTCCTGGCCTTCGCCGGGTGTCTTGTTGGTCACCATCGGCTCGAAGTCCGGGTCGAAGAACATGCGGGCGAAGCGCTCCACGCGGTCCGACATCTTCTCGCCGGGATCGAGTGAGATCGTCGCGCCGTTGAGGACCGCGATCTCGGCGGCTTCGATCACCCGCTGGCGATCGAGGTTGAGCAGGTACTTCTGCGCCGTCAGGTTGTTGTAGGGCCCGGTGTTGATCCAGAAGAGCTTCGTATACCGGGTGATCTCGGCCAGCGTCTCCGCCGGCACGCCCTTGGCGTGCGTGAGGATCGCCTCGAGCAATTCGCGAATCGCGAGGTTATGGCGGTGCCGCTGGTCGTAATAGATGTCGCGCCCGGCGATGGCGGCCTGGCAGAGATGCCACACCAGGATCTTCTCCTGGAGTGCGAGCGACTCGAAGCCGTCGGCGTAGAGCTGCACGACCGCCGCATCTTCGATCTGTTCCAGCAAGTAGGGCCGGGTCTTGACCGGCGTCTCCGTGCTCACAACGGCACCTCGACCTTCTGTCCCTGCACGGGAATCTCCACCGTCCAGCCAAGCTCCTTCGTAATCGCCGCCTTCAGCGCCTCCTGGGGCCCGATCTCGCCGTGCACGAGGTAGGTCGCCTTCGGCGGTTCCGGAAACGTCCGCAGCCAGCGCAGGATCTCACCGGCATCGGCGTGGGCCGACATGCCGTTGAGTTTTTCGATCTTCGCCTTCACGGGTACTTGCTGGCCGAACATCTTGATGTAGTTCGCGCCTTCGATCAAATTCCGCCCGCGGGTGCCGGCGGCCTGGAAGCCGACGAACAGGATCGTGTTGCGGGCGTCGGGCAGCCCGGCGAACAGGTGGTGGACGACACGACCGCCGGTGGCCATGCCGCTCGAGGCGATGACGATGGCGGGCTCGGCGTTGGCGGTCAGCGCCTTTGACTCCATCGCCGTGACCACGGCCCGGAATCTCGAGAGGTGGCTGCGCATCGACGCCATGCCCGGATCGAGTTCGCCGGTGCGATGACTGTAAAACTCCAGCCCCTTGAGCGCCATCGGGCTGTCGACGTAAATCGGCACCGACGGCAGCCGCTTCTCGTCCTGCAGCTTGAAGAGCCAGTACAACAACTCTTCGACGCGTCCGATCGCAAACGCCGGGATGATCACTTTCCCGCGACGCGCGAAGGTCTCGGCGATGACGCGCTCCATCGTCGCCCCGTCGTCTTCCGCGGGATGCAGGCGATTGCCGTAGGTGGATTCGAGCAATAGGACATCGCAGGCGACGCCGGGTGACGGGTCGGGCAGCACGGGGCGGCTGTAGCGGCCGAGGTCGCCGCCGAACAGGATGCGGCCGCCAGTGCCATCGCGCCGCTTCACGAGCACGTACGACGATCCGAGCAGGTGTCCGGCGTTGATGAATTCCGCGGTGAGGCCGTGGTCCACCTCGATGGGCGTGCCAAACGGCGAGGGCCGAAACCGGGAGAGCGCTGCGGCGGCGTCCTCTTTTGTGTAGAGCGGCAGCGCGGGCGCGTGCTTGGAATAGCCCTTGCGGTTGGCGTACTTCGCGTCTTCTTCCTGGATGTGCGCGGCGTCGGGGAGGATCAGCTTGCAGAGATCCTCGGTGCCGGCCGTGCAGTGAACGGGACCGGTGAAGCCGCCCGCCACCAGCCGTGGCAGCCATCCTGAATGATCGAGGTGCGCGTGGGTGAGGATGACAGCGTCGATCGTCTGCGGCGGCACCGCCAGCGCCCCCCAATTGCGAAGGCGCAATTCCTTCAGGCCTTGAAACATTCCGCAGTCGATGAGAACTCGCCGTCCGTCAACTTCGAGCAGATGCTTGGAACCGGTAACCGTCCGTGCGGCCCCGAGGAACGACAACGTTGCCATGCCCGGCAACTGTACTACGCGTTAGAGCAGCATCATCGCCGCCCTCAGCGCCTTGCCGACGACGAGGGCCAGGGCCTTGAGGACGGGCAGCAGATCCCCGCGTTCGATTACCGCGCTGGCGGTGACCGGGTCGGTGAGCAACAGCCACAGCGCAAGGGCCGCAATCGGCGCCGTCACGAGCGCGCCAATGCTGACGATGCCGAAAAGCCGTCGCAGCAAGCGGCTCGGCTCGTGCTGGCGAGGACGATCGGTGGCTGGCAGTCGGTACGGCATATTGCAGGGACTCGCCGCTCCTAAAGCGAGGACCGTACCAACCTTCTCCACACCCTATAACAGATTGAAAATAAAGCATTTAGAAGGATCCTGGGCCAATTCGCTTCCGCTCGGAGTGTCCGGAAGTGGGATTGAAGTGGCTCGAAGTATCCTGTTTCGCATGTACGCCATGCTCATCGTCCGTTACCGCCGTCCCATCGAGGAAGTTGTTGTGCACCAGGAGGCACATCGCGCGTTTCAACGAAAGCTGAGAGAAGACGGGACGCTGCTGGCCGGGGGGCCGCACGAGCCGCGGTTTGGCGGGATGTTCCTCGTCCGCGTCCCCGACGACAACCCGCAGAAGGCCGTGGATGCGATCCGCGATGCGGACCCCTACTACCAGGCTGGCGTCGCCCAGTACGAGTTGCTGCTGTGGAACGTCGTGATTGGCAAGGAGTCGCTGGATAGGCTCTAGGGGGGTCAGGGATCAGGGATCAGGGATCAGGGATCAGGGCTTGCGTTGACGCAGGTACTCGCCCAGAACCCAGGACGCAACCATCAACAGGATGACTCCAAGCAGGATGGCGAGTATGGGTCGCGCCATTAGCTGTTCCTGATCCCCGGTCCCTGATCCCCGATCCCTGGTCCCTGATCCCTGCTCCCCGGGCCCCGAGTGAGTTCCGACACAATCGCGCCGACCGTCACCACGATTACGGCGGCGATCGGGTTGTGCCAGAGGAACGCCAGCTTCGTGTAGGTGGCCAGCCAGAGGATGGTGGTGACGCCGGCGATGAGGCCGGCCGTGGCGCCGTTGCCGTTAGCGCGCTTGAAGCCGATGGCCAGGATGAACACGCCGAGGATCGATCCGTAGAAGAGCGATCCAAAGCGGTTGACGACTTCGATCAGCGAGCCGAGCTCCACCGCCCAGATCGCGACGATCGACGCAAACAGGCCCCACAAGCCGGTGGCGATGCGCGAGGCCATCAGCACGTGCGCATCGTCCGGATTGGCGGGTCCGAAGCGGCGGTAAAAGTCGATCACGCTCGAGGTCGAGAGCGCCGTGAGCTCCGCCGACGACGCCGACATCGCGGCGACGAGGATGGCGGCGACGATCAGTCCGACCAGTCCCACCGGGAGCTGCGTGGTGACAAACGTCGGGAACACGTAGTTGACGTCGTTGTATCCCTTGTCGCTCGACACCTCGCGAACGATGCCGACGGCGTCGGCGCGGATCTTCTTGACGTCCTCGTCGGCGGTCTTGAACTCCGCCGCCCTGGCGGCGCGGGCCGCGTCGTCGCCGGAGCGGCCAGCGGCGGCAAACTGGTTCGCCGCCTGGCTGCGGCGATCGATCGCGTCGCCGAACCGCGCCTCGAGCGCGGCGTAGTCGGCGGCCCTGGCGCTGGCGCGCACCTCGGGATTGTGGATGGGGTTGAAGAGCAGCGGCGGGCGCACGAACAGGTAGAACGCGAACATCAGGACGCCCACCGTCAGCACGAGCGCCTGCAGCGGGATCTTCCAATAGGCGCTCATCAGGAGCGACGAGCGCGCTTCGTCCACCGACTTCGCCGCGAGATAGCGCTGCACCTGGCTCTGGTCGGTGCCGAAGTACGACAGGTACAGGAACAGCGCGGCGATCGTGCCGGACCAGA
>JBDTMB010000447.1:0-5038 GCA_039934485.1 Vicinamibacterales bacterium | reverse complement strand
AGTTCAGCCGCATCCAGTTCACGCCGGACCTGATGCCGTCGGACATCATCGGCACCGAGGTCATCGAAGAAGATCGCGCGACCGGCTCGCGATCGATCCGCTTCATGCCCGGCCCGGTGTTCGCGAACATCATCCTCGCCGACGAGATCAACCGCACGCCGCCGAAGACGCAGGCGGCGCTGCTCGAGGCGATGCAGGAATACCAGGTGACGGTGGGCGGGGTGCGCCACGTCCTCGACCGCCCGCTCTTCGTCCTGGCGACGCAGAACCCGATTGAGCAGGAAGGCACCTATCCGCTGCCGGAGGCGCAACTCGATCGCTTCATGATGAACGTGGTGATTGACTACCCAAACGCGAGCGACGAGCGCGCCATCCTGGCGCAGACCACGACCGGTGATGAGCCGTGCGTCGCCGCGGTGGCCACCGGCGATCAAATCGAGCGCGCGCGCCTGCTCGTGCGCGAGATCGCGGCGGCCGACAACGTGATCGACTACGCGGCGCGCATTGTCCGGGCCAGCCGGCCGGGCGGATCGGACGCCGACCGGGTTCCGGCGTTCATCAAGGAACTGGTGCGCTGGGGCGCCGGCCCGCGCGCGGGCCAGTCGTTGTTGCTGGCCGGCAAGGCCAGGGCGGTGCTGCACGGCCGGCCCGCGGTGTCGCTCGAGGACGTGCGGGAGGTGGCGCCGCCGGTGCTGCGTCATCGGCTGCTCGTGAATTTCCAGGCGGAGGCCGACGGGATCGACGCCGAGAGCGTCGTCGCGCGGCTGCTCGACGCCGTCCCCGCCCGGTAGCGCCGATGTCCCGCCCGCACGTCGTCACGCCCGCGGAACTCTCGGCGTTGCGCGACCTCGAACTGGTGACGCGCGCCACGGTGGAGGGCCTGAGGCACGGCCTGCATCGCAGCCCCTTCCACGGCTATAGCGCGGAGTTCAGCCAGTACCGCCATTACCAGCCGGGCGACGACCTGAAATACGTGGACTGGAAGGCGCTGGCCCGCACCAACCGGATCTACACCAGGCAGTTCCGCGAAACGACCAACCTGAACGCCTTGTTCGTGGTCGATGTCAGCCGATCGATGGATTATCCGCAAGGCAAACCTAAAGGTTTGCCTCCACCCTCTGGTGGGGACCAACCCTCTGGTGGGGACAAACCTTTAGGTTTGTCCAAGAGCAAGTTCGCGCTCGCGCAAGCGGTCACCGCCATTCTCGGCACGTTGATCCTCGACCAGGGCGACGCGGCCGGGGTGATTGCCGTGGGCGATCGCGCGCACCTGGTGCCGGCGCGAAGCGGTCACCATCACCTTCGCGTGTTCCTGTCGCAGGTGGCCGCACTGGCGCCGACGGGGACCGCGCCCGTCTACGAAGCGCTCCGTCGCGCCGCCACGGTGATGACGCGGCGCGGCCTCGTGGTGTTGGTCTCGGATCTCTACGAAGAAGATCGGACGCTCGCGGAAGTCGGCCGGCTCGCGCGCATGGGCCACGACGTCGTCGTGATCCACATCCTGTCGCGCGAAGAGCTGACGCTGGGAGTCGGCGGCGCCGTTGAAATGGTCGATCTCGAGAATGGCCGCACGCTGGTGGTGCAGCCCTCGGCGGTGCGCGCCTCATACACTGCCGCGCTGAACGCGTGGATTGCCGCGATCGAAAAGACGATCCGGCGCGAGGGCCTTGAATACCTGCGGCTGGTGACGGACGAACCGCTGGAGCCGGCAATGAGGCGCTTCCTGGTGTCGCGACGAGGCCGGGCGTAGCCATGCCCGTTACCTGGCTGGTGCCGGCCGCATTCGGCGGACTGCTGTTGATGGCCGTGCCGATCGCCATTCACCTGCTGGTCCGGCACCAGGGCAAGCGGATCGTGTTCCCATCGTTGCGCTTCCTGCAGATGTCGCGGCTCGCGGCCCTGCGCCGGCGAACCCTGCAGGATGCCGCGCTCCTGGTGTGCCGCGTCCTGATTATCGCGGCGAGTGTGGCTGCCCTGGCGGCGCCGGTCGTTCGCACCAGCGGACGAGACCAGGCCAACGCCGGGCGCGTGGTTCGTGCGGTCGTGGTTGCGCCCGGTGAAGATCCGTCAACCGGCGCCGCGTACGCGGCCGGGGCCATGCGCGCTGCCGTATTTGCTCGCACCAGGATTTCCGACTCGATCGCCGACGCCGCGGACTGGCTCGACGAGCAGCCGTCGGTCGCTCGCGAGCTGGTGGTGATGGCAGCCTTCCGGCGCGGGCAAGTGGAGCGGACCGACTTCGCCACGGTACCGGCGGCGACGGGAATCGTGTTGGCCCGCGTGGCCACGGCGATGGCGCCGAGAGACATCGAGGTTCCGGTGCTGGTCCGCCGCGGCAGCGACCTCGTGCGCGTGGTCAGGCAGATGCATGTGGCGAATGACTCGACGACGGTGAGCGATGGCCCTGCAACGCGCGTCGTGGAGACGCCGATTCGGGTTGTGGCGCCGGCCGCCGAACAAGCACTGGCCGACGCGGCGCTTCGAGCGGTGCTCGACGCCGGAGTGCGATGGCCTGCGGGCACGCCGCCTTTGCAGATCGCGTGGCCTGGCCGGAGTGAGGCCGGGGAATCTGTAGCGACCAGCCTCGCGCGTGCGATCGATGCGGCTGTTGCGGCACCCACCGACGTCCTGGAACCCGTACTGGTGACGGACGAAGAGCTCACGCGGTGGTCGCGGCCACCAGGGCCGCCGCCGGCCAACGCGAGCCCGGTGGATGAGGGGGATCGCCGATGGCTGTGGGGCGCCGCCCTCGCGCTGCTCGGGGTTGAGTATTGGCTGCGGCGATCGAAGGCGCAGGACCATGCGAGCGTCGTGACACGAGAGGAGGCGCGCGTTGCCTGAAGCGCGAATCCTCGCGCGGTTGCACGCCGCGGTGCAGCGCCTGCGTCTGCAGTCGGTCCTCTGGGCGCTGGCCGCGGGCGGGGCGTTGTGTGCCGCGCTCGTAGTGCTGGGCCTGGGCGCGATCGGGGCTGCAGCCGTGTCGCTGGTGTTCGCGTCGATCATCGCCCTGCGTGCGGCTCGTCGATGGACGCCGGTGGCGGCGGCGCTGGCCATTGAGCAGGTCGATGCATCGCTCGAGAATCTCGCAGTGACCGCGGCTGAACTCCTCGACCGCCCGCACCCGATTCGCGCCGACCTGCGCGCCGAACTCCTGCGCCAGGCCTGGGATCGACTGGCGGCTGCCGACATCGGCGCGGCGTTGCCGCTCACCCGTCCCGCCGTCGTGTGCGCCGTGGTGATGCTCGGCTGCGTAGGCGTGGCCTGGGGCGCCGCTCAACGCGAGGAGCGCAAGGCCGCTTGGGTCGATGGCGAGGCTGGTGCGGCTTCGGGTTCGCTCTCCATTACAGCAATGCATCTTCGAATCGAGCCGCCGGCGTATTCGGGAAGACCGATCGAGCGGATTGACAACCCAATCCAGGTGACGGCGCTGGCGGGAAGCACGATCCAACTGGAGGTCGAATCCGCCGCGCCGCAACTCATCGTCGAGGGCAATGCGGCGATGGGTCCCCTGGTGAAGGACGGCGATCGGTTCGTGGCGCAGTGGGTGGCCGATCGGGCCGTCAGCCTCTCGCTTCGTCCTGCCGGCGCGGCCGCCGATGGCGCGCGGTTCGTCTCCGTGCTGACCATCCCGGATGCGGCGCCAGCGG
Organism: Vicinamibacterales bacterium; assembly: GCA_039934485.1. GTDB lineage: Bacteria > Acidobacteriota > Vicinamibacteria > Vicinamibacterales > UBA2999 > 12-FULL-67-14b. Next base: position 1,391 of record JBDTMB010000447.1, on the reverse strand, counting down.
TTTACATTCGCGCGCCTGGGAGAGATCTGGTGGTGACCGCCTCGAGCCCGCCGATCAGCGTTGGAGTGGAGGGCGCGGACGATCTCGGGCTGGCGTCGATGGTATTGAGGTTCACGCGCGCCTCCGGCGGCGGCGAGTCGGTGACCTTCTCCGAAGGCGACGTGCCGCTCTCCATCACGCGGCACGACGACCGGCGGTGGACGGCGACGGCGCGCTGGGCCCTTGGCGGGTTGCATCTCGCCGACGGCGACGTGCTGGTCTATCGCGCGATGGCGCGCGATCGCAACCCGGCCGGCAAGCCCGTGCAATCCGAATCGTTCGTGATCGAGGTCGGCCAGGTGGCCGGCAGTGCCGACGGCGGCTTCGCGATTCCGAGCGAAGAGAAAAAGTACGCCATCAGCCAGCAGATGGTGATCTACAAGACCGAACAACTGATCGCCGGCCGCGCCGGCCACGCCGCCGATTGGATCGATCAGAACCGGATGCTGGCGATCGAGCAGCGCATGGTGCGCGCGGAAGTCGTCTTTCTCGGCGGCGGGGAAGTGGAAGACGAGGAAGTCGAGGCCGCGGCCTCGAACGAGCTTACCGAAGGCCGCTTACAGAACGCCGGCCGCGCCGAGATGTTGCGCGCGATCAACGCCATGTCGAGGGCCGAAGCGCAGTTGAACGACGGCCAGGCCGCCGAGGCGCTGGTGTTTGAGCGGGCCGCCCTGAAGTCGCTCGAACTCGCCTTCGATCGCCGTCGATACTTCCTCCGGACGCTGTCTGAGAAGAGCCGCATCGATCCAGCCAGGAGGCTGACCGGCGCGCTGGGTGAGGCGCGGTCATGGACGCGCGAAGTCACGACCGCACCCGTCGACCCGATGCAGCAGCGCGAGCGCGCGGCGATGCGCGATCTGGCCGAGGCGCTGCCGGCCACGAGTGTCGATGTCGCGAAGCTGGCCGCACGCCTGGCGGCCGTCGATGCCGGATCGGCCGACCTGCAGAAGGCCGCGGTCGGCCTCGCCACCTCCACCCGGGAGACCCGCCGCGCTGCGATCGAAGTGGCCATGCGGACGCTGGCCGGACACGCGCGCGCCAGGTTGTCGTCGCCTGCGGATGTGACGTTACCCGGTGATGCCTTGCGAGGCCGGCTCGCCGACGAGCTGGCGCGGGTGCCGAAATGACGCGGCTGGCACTGCGGGGCGTGGCGATCGCCATCGCGGTGGCCGGTCTCGCAGACCCGGTCATGACGATCAGCCGCGCCACGCCAGCTCGGGCGACGATCCTGACCGCCGTTGCCGCCGATCGCACCGATGAGGCCCGCGTCGTCCGCGAGCGGGTGAAAGCTGCGGCCGGCGGCGGCATTGTGTTCACCGAGCGTACCGGCGTGGGCGGCCGGCTCGCCTGTG
>JBDTMB010000446.1:0-5056 GCA_039934485.1 Vicinamibacterales bacterium | reverse complement strand
ACTATACCAACAACATCGGATTGTACGCCTTGATCGGCAGCACCATGATCACCTTTCCCTACGACCAAGGCGAGGCCGAGCTCTTCGGTGAGCCGGGACGGCTCGCCCTGCTGAGCCAGACCGCGCACATCCTCATCATCGACGACGAGCCGGCCAATGTCGCGCTGCTGACGAAGATCCTCGACCGCGCCGGCTTTCAGTCCATCACCGGCATCACCAACGCGCGCGATTTACGCGCGATGGTGCAGGCCACGCCGCCCGATCTGGTGATCACCGACCTCCACATGCCCGATTTCGACGGGTTCTGGGTGCTCGATACGCTGCACGATCTCATCGCCACCGAGCGGCTGCCGGTCCTGATGATCACCGGCGACGGTTCGGCCGGCGCCCGGCAGCGCGCGCTCATGCAGGGCGCCAAGGACTTCGTCACCAAGCCTTTCGACGTGATCGAAGTCACGCTCCGCGTGAAGAACCTGCTGGAGACACGCATCCTCTTCCAGGACTTGAAGAAGCAGAACCGCACGCTGCTCGAGTCGGCCAATGGCAGCACGCGCGAGCTCGAATCGACGCGCATCGAGATGGTCGAGCGGCTGGCTATCGCCGCGGAGTACCGCGACGACGACACCAACGCGCACAATCGCCGGGTGGGCGACTTGTCCGCGGAGATCGCCAGGGCCATCGGCCTCACGCCCGAAGACGCCGCCCTGCTCCGCCGCGCCGCGGCCCTTCACGACATCGGGAAGATCGGCATCCCCGACGCCTTGCTGCACAAACCAACCGGGCTCACCCCGGGCGAAGTGCGGGTGATGCGCACGCACGCCGCCATTGGCGCGCGCATTCTCGGCGGCAGCCACGTCCCGCTCCTCAAGCTGGCGGAAGCGGTGGCCGCGTCACACCACGAACGGTGGGACGGCACCGGCTATCCCCACGCGCTCAAGGGCGACGCCATTCCGCTGCCGGGCCGCATCGTCGCCGTGGCCGACGCTTTCGATGCCATGACCAACGACCGCACCTATCGGCAGGCGATGCCGATCCGTAACGCGCTCGCATTACTTCACGAGGAGCGCGATCGCCAGTTCGAAGGCCGGCTGCTCGACGCGCTGGAGCAGGTCGCGGGCCGTCGCGTCGAGCCGGCGTATCCGCGGCTAGTCTCCGTCGGCGAGTAGGGTGCGCGCGAGGCGGGTGTAGACCTCGATCGCTTCGTGCAGTTCGTCGATGCGCAGGTGCTCCCGATCGGTGTGCGCCACGTGAATCGACCCGGGGCCGAGCAGGAGCGGGGTGCCCCACGCCGTGAGAAACGGCACATCACTGAAATAGGAGAACACCGCCGTCTCGAAGCCAGGGACGGTGTGCAGCTTCGCGGCCGGCAGTTCCAGCACCTCTTCCACCTCGACGCGGCCGGCAATCGCCGCGGTGAGGCGTTCGCGCAATACGTCGTGAGCGCCGACGGTGCGAAAAAACACTTCGGCTTCCGCGTGTGGCGGAATCACATTGGGCGCCACGCCGCCGCCGATCAACCCCACCGTGTAGTGCGTGGTGCCAAGCAGCGGATCCGACGGCCATTCGGTGACGCGCAGCGCGTGGAGACAGTCGATCAGCTTTTCGATCGCCGACTCGCCGAGTTCGGGATAACCGGAGTGCGCCGCCTTGCCGGCGGCCTTGAGGCGGACGCGAAAGCAGCCGCGGGTGGCCGCGCCGAGACGAAGGTCCGTCGGCTCGCCGTTGATCAGGAACGCGGACTTGGAGCCGATCTTGTTGGCCGCCTTGGCGCCATCGCTGCCGCGCTCTTCACCGGCCACAAACACCAGGCCAATCCGGGTCTCGCCTTCGGCGCGCAGGCGCTCGGCGGCGGCGACTTGGGCCGCCAGGATGCCCTTCGCATCACACGAGCCGCGGCCGAAGATCTTGCCGTCTTCGATCCGGCTGGGAAAAAACGGCGGCACGCAGTCGAAGTGCGTGGAGAACACGACCTTCGGCTCGCCAACCGCGGCAATCACGTTGATGCGATCGCCCGCCACGGGCTGTTCCAGCACGGAGTAGCCGCGGTCCCGGAGGTAAGCGGCCAGCACGCGGCCGACCTCGCCTTCGTTCCCGGTCGTGGAATCGATGTCGACGAGAAGTCGCGTCAGCGCGACTGGATCCACGGGCGCCGAAGCCCTGGCGGCGGCTATCGAATCCACGATTCAAGCTCGGTTCGCGTGTCGGTGCGATCGTCGCGATACTTCACGATCACGGGCGTGGCGAGCGAGAGGCCCCAGTCGCGGCCGGCGCCCACGGTGACGGCGCGCGCGCCGGGGACTACCACGGCCCCCTCGGGCACCACCAGCGGCTGCCCCGGTTCGGGTTTGATGATGACGCCTTTCACGAGGTCATAGAGCGGGGTCGATCCGGTGAGCACGACGCCCGCGGCGATCACCGCGCGCGTCTTGATCACGGCGCCTTCGTAGATGCCGGTATTGCCCCCCACCAGCACATCGTCTTCGACGATGACGGGCAGGGCGCCGACCGGCTCGAGCACGCCGCCGATCTGCGCCGCGGCGCTGACGTGCACGCGGGCGCCGATCTGGGCGCAGGATCCAATCAGCGCATGCGAGTCGACCAGCGTGCCTTCGCCGACATAGGCGCCGATGTTGATGTACATCGGCGGCATGCAGATGACGCTGCGGGCGACAAACGCGCCGGCCCGAATCGCGGAACCACCCGGCACGATGCGGATGCCGGCGGCCGGGCCCGGCCGCCGCACCGCCATGGTGTCCTTGTCGTAGAACGGCAGGGCTCCGTAGACGCCGTCGTAGGGCACCCCTTTAGGGGTGCCAACCCCGGGCGTCATGTCGACAATATCGCCGAAGCGAAACCCAAGGAGGATGCCCTGCTTCACCCACGTGTTCACCCGCCAGCCGGTGGGCGATGAGGGATCGGGTTCAGCCGAGCGCAGCGTGCCGGCTTCGAGTGCCCGTTGCAGTTCCGCAAAGGCCGCCCGCCCGGCCGCCTTGTCTGCCGCCGGGCCAGCGGCGATCAGCGCTTCGATCGTCTCCTTGAGCCCCATTACACGTGCGATCCCGCGACAATCGGCAAGCCAAGTTCCTTCATGAACGCGAGAATTTTCTCCTTCGACGCGGGGCGCGGCGAGACCATCGGCAAGCGGAACACCTCTTCGCACAACCCCATCGCCGCCATCGAGAACTTCACCGGCCCGGGGTTCGATTCGACGAAGTTGCCAAGCATCAACGGCAGCATCTTCTGGTGAATCTGCCTGGCCAGCCTGAAGTCGCCGCGCTCGGCGGCCTCGACCATCTGCGACATCTCGGCGGGCATCGAGTTGGAGGCCACCGAGATCAGGCCGCGTCCGCCGATCGCCATCAGCGGCACCGTGAGCGCATCATCCCCCGAGAGCACCAGGAAGTCCGGCGGTACCGCGCGGACCATCTCCGCCATCTGCTGGAGGTTGCCCGCCGCTTCCTTCACGCCGATGACGTGCGGAATCGTGGCCAGCCTCGCCAGCGTCGGCGCGTCGATGTTGCAGCCGGTGCGGCCCGGCACGTTGTACAGCACGATCGGCAGCGGCGTCGCCGCCGCCACCGCGGAGAAATGCTGGAACAGGCCTTCCGGCGTCGGCTTGTTGTAATACGGCGTCACCGACAGCAGGCCGTGCGCGCCGAGGCGATGCATGTCCCTGGCGTAGCCGACGACCTCGCGGGTGGCGTTGCCGCCGATGCCGGCCATCACCGGCACTTGCCCGCGCGCCTCTTCGAGCACGAGTTCGACGACACGAAGGCGTTCGGCCTCGGAGAGCGTGGGCGTCTCCCCCGTGGTGCCGCACGGCACCAGGAAATGCACGCCGCCGTCGATTTGTCGGCGTGCCAGCCGCTTCACGCCGGCTTCATCGAGCGCGCCGCTCTTGGTAAAGGGAGTAATGAGTGCAGTGCCAACACCAGTGAATTGTGTGCGCATAAGCAAACCCTTGAAGGACGTTGGCCACGGCTAAACGTTCGTCTCCAGCATATCCCTCATCGAAAACCACCCGCGCTTGCCGACCAGCCACTTCGCGCCGACCAGGGCGCCGCGCGCAAACACGGCGCGGTCGCGTACCGTATGCGTGAGTTCGATGGTCTCGGAGGGACCGTCGAACCCGATCGTGTGCGTGCCGGGGATCGTGCCGGCCCGCGTCGACGAGACGTCGATGGCCCGCGCGTAGCCGGCGTTCATCATCCCGTTCTTCAGGGTGATCGCGGTGCCCGACGGCGCGTCTCTCTTCATTGCGTGGTGCGCTTCGTGGATCCACGCGCCAAACTCGGCCTGGCCTGCGAAACGACGCGCCGCTTCTTCGGCGATCAGCTGGAACAGGTTCATCCCGAGTGAGAAATTGGCCGCCGCCAGCACGCCGATGCCGGCGTGCGACGCGGCCTCGCGCATCGCCGGTTCGTGGGCCTGCCATCCGGTCGTCCCAATCACCACGTTGATCCCGCGCGCCGCCAGCCGCGGCAGGTTCTGCGTCACGGCCTCGGCCAGCGTGAAATCGATCGCCACGTCCACGGTGCCAAAATCGCCGCTCGCGATCGCGTTCGCGGGCGAGTGCTCGTCGATGACGCCGGCGATCGTTCCGTCGTACGAGGCCGCGAGCGACTCGACCAGTTGCCCCATGCGGCCGCGGCCGAGCAGCAGGATCCTCATCACGCGGCGCCGACTGCGCTTGCCCCGAGCGAAGTCGAGGGGGCGAAGAACTTCTCATGCAGCCGTCCCAGCGCGGCCGGCAGGTCCGATTCGCGGATGACGAAGGTGATGTTCCGGCGCGACGCCGCCTGCGACACCATGCGCAGCGGCACGTCGCCCACCGAGGCCAGCACCTGCGCGGCCAGCGCCGGGTCGCGCTGCAGGCCGTCGCCCACCACGCAGACGATGGCCATGTGATCTTCGCGCTGCACCTCCGCAAATTCCGACAGTGCCTCGATGATGGCCGGCAGGCGGCGCGGATCGTCGATCGTCACCGACACGCTGACCTCTGACGTCGTCACCACGTCCACCGACGTCTTGAAGCGCTCGAACACGTCGAACAGGC
>JBDTMB010000445.1:0-5056 GCA_039934485.1 Vicinamibacterales bacterium | reverse complement strand
CCGTTGCAGACAATTGATCATACTGTCGATGGCGGCGCGGCGCGACCTTGCTGTCGGATTGACACCGCAGTAGAGTCGCTGCGCGGAGGATCGACATGTTAACGAACCGGATGGGAGTGCGGGTCGGGGCGGTTTGTGCTGCGACGCTGGTCGCCACCACGATGCTGTCTGGGCGTCAGGCCTCGACGCGAGACGTTCGGCTGTCGCTGACGGAAGGGACGTCGATGTCGGCCGCGCTGTCGCCGGATGGACGGACGATCGTGATCGACCTGCTCGGCGCCTTGTGGACGCTGGGCGCCGATGGCGGATCGGCCACTCGCATTCTCGAAGACGGCTACGACGCGCGGCTGCCGTCGTGGTCGCCCGACGGCCGGCGCATCGCGTTCCAGGCCTACTACAGCGACGGCTGGGACCTCTGGGTGGTCAACGCCGACGGCAGTGGATTGCAGCAGGTCACCTCGGGCCCCTTCGACGATCGCGAGCCGCACTGGTCGCCCGACGGCATGCGCCTCGCCTTCTCGTCGGATCGGGCGGGCAATTACGACGTGTGGGTACTGACGCTGTCCAACGGCGCCGTTCGCCAACTCACCACCAACCCGGCCAACGACTCGATGCCGGCGTGGTCGCCCAACGGCAACGAGATTGCCTTCGTGTCCGATCGGGCGGAGAAGGGCATTTATGCGAGGGCGTTTGAAGGCAGCGCCGAGCGCCTCGTCATCGCCGACGCCACCGCGATTGCCGCGCCGGTCTGGACGCCGGATGGCAAGACGGTCGCCTACACGTCGATCAGCGGACCAGTGGCGCGGCTGCTGATCGGAAACACGAATCTGGCGGATCGCACCGAGGACATCTTCCCGTTCCGCGCCAGCTGGGCGCCGGCCGGCGAGATCCTCTACACGGCGGACGGGGTGATCAAGCGCCGGCCGCGAAGCGGCGGGCCCGCCCGGACGGTGCCGTTCGCCGCAAACGTGGCGTTCACGCGCGACGCTTATGCGATCAAACGGCGGGCGTTCCCGCCGCAGGGACTGCAAACCGCTCGCGGGTTGATGCACCCGGTGGTGTCGCCCGACGGGTCGCAGGTGGCGTTCGCGGCGCTGGGTGATCTCTGGCTGGTGAACACCAACGGCGCGGCGAAGGCCACGCGCCTGACCAACGACGCGTTCGTCGAGGCGAACCCGGCGTGGAAACCCGATGGCACCGAACTCGCGTTCTCCTCCGACCGCGGCGGCACCATGGATGTGTGGGTGCGCGACCTCCGCACCGGCGTCGATCGGCGAATCGCCGAACGCGGCATGTCTCCCTCGTGGTCGCCTGACGGCACGCGCCTCGCGTATCTCGATCCGGAGTCGCAGCTTCGCGTCGTGACGCTGGCCAATCGAGAAAGCTGGCAGGCCCACGAACGCCTGAACGACCCTGGGAATCCCAGCTGGTCGCCCGACGGCCGATCGGTCGTCATGTCGGCACTGCATCCGTATTCGACACGCTTTCGCGAAGGCACCAACCAGGTGTTGTGGGTTCCGGTGTTGCCCGACCCGACGCAAGCCACCCCAGGCGCGCTCGGCCCGGATCGCTGGTTCGATCCGCTGCCGAACAAATCCATCGGCATGCGCCAGGACTTCGGACCGGTCTGGGCGCCAAACGGCGCTTCGATGGCGGCGATCGTCGATGGCTATCTGGAGGTGTTCCCGGTCGCGCGTGATGGGTCGCCCACCGGCGCTCCGCGCCGGTTATCAACCGACTTTGCGACCTCGCCGTCCTGGACCGGCGATTCGAGACAAGTGTTGTATCAAGTCATCGATCGGTTCCGGCTGGTCAACGTCGCCGACGGGCGCACCCGCGAGATCGTGCCCGCGCTGACCTGGACGCCGCCGGCGCGCACGGGATCGATGACCGTGCACGCCGGACGGATGTTCGACGCGCGATCGGCGGCCGCGCGAACCGACATCGATATCGTGATCGACGGCAATCGCATCACGAGCGTGGAACCACATCGCGCCGACCTGCACCGCGGAGTGGTGGTCGACGCCTCGGGATCGATGGTGCTGCCCGGACTCATCGAAAGCCACGCCCACCTGTCGAAGAACTACGGCGAAGCGCTCGGCCGGATCTTGCTCTCATTTGGGATCACCTCGGTGCGCAACCCGGCCGCCAACGCGCAGGAAGCACTGGAGGATCGCGAGGCCATCGAGGCCGGCGCCAGGATCGGGCCGCGCGTCTTCACCACCGGCGAACCGTTCGACGGCACGCGCATCTACTATTCCGGCGGCCTCGCGCTCGACAGCGGCGGCCTCATCGACGCGCAACTCGCGCGGGCGGGACAACTCGATTACGACCTGATCAAGACCTACGTCCGCCTGCCCGACCTGCTCCAGAAGCGCGTGATCGAAGGCGCCCATCGTCTCGGCATGCCGGTCACCTCGCACGAGCTCTATCCGGCGGTGGCCTACGGCGCCGACGGCGTCGAGCACATCCGCGGCACGAGCCGGCGCGGCTTCTCGCCCAAGATCAGCGGGTTGTCGCGCTCGTATCGCGACGTGATCGACCTGCTGACGGCATCCGGAATGACGATCACGCCGACCATCGGCATCCAGGGCGGATTTCAACTCCTTACGCTGAAGGACGGCAGCTGGCTGCAGGACCCGCGCCTCGTCCGGCTCTTTCCGGCCTCGGCTTCCGCGGCGTCGATTGCCCTGCGGAATCAGCCGGCGAACGCCGCGAACCTCGCCGCCCGCGAGGCCCTGGTGACGCCTCAGGAACGCCTGGTCGCCGCCGTCGTCCATGGCGGCGGGCGAGTGATTGCCGGCACCGACTCGCCGATCAATCCCTACGGCCTCACCCTGCTGATGGAGCTCGAACACTACGTGCGCGGCGGGCTGACGCCGGCCGAAGCAATTCGCACCGCCACCGCAGTTCCGGCGGAAGCGATGGGAATGGGAGCGGACCTCGGAACAATCGAGGCAGGGAAGCTGGCGGACCTGGTGATCGTCGACGGCGATCCGCTGACGAACATCACCGACATTCGCCGCACACGGAGTGTCGTGAAGGATGGTGTGCTCTACGAAATGGAGACGCTGCTTACCGGTCGCAAGTGACGAGTCCACGTACGTTAACCACGGAGATCACGAAGCACACGGAGCAGGTCTTTAGAAAACAAACTCCGTGTTTCTCCGTGTTCTCCGTGGCCAACGTTCGTCACAAGTGATTAATCATGCTCGCCAGACACCCGGCCCCGTAGCCGTTGTCGATGTTCACCACCGACACACCGTTGGCGCACGAGTTGAGCATGCCCAGTAGTGCGGCGACGCCGCCGAAGCTGGCGCCGTAGCCCACGCTGGTGGGTACCGCGATCACCGGCACGCTCACCATGCCGGCGACCACGCTTGGCAGCGCGCCCTCCATGCCGGCGACGACGATGATGACGCGGGCGGATTCGAGGCGCTCGCGCTGCTTGAGCAGGCGATGGATGCCGGCCACCCCGACGTCATACAGGCGATCGACCGTATTGCCCATTAGCTCAGCTGTTACCGCCGCCTCTTCAGCCACCGGCAGATCCGAGGTGCCGGCCGAGGCCAGGACGATGGTGCCCACGCCGGGCGGCATGGTTCCCGCCACGGTGATGCACCGGGCCATCTCGTGATACTCGGCTCCCGGCACCCGGCTGCGCACTGCAGCCGAGGCGGCTTCGTCGGCGCGGGTCACCAGCAACGGATGGCCGCGTCCCACGATTTGCTCGGCAATTGCGGCAATTTGATCGGGCGTCTTGCCCAGCCCGAGCACAACTTCTGGGAAGCCCTGGCGGATGCTGCGATGGTGGTCAATCTTGGCAAACCCCAGGTCCTCAAAGGGTTGCTCGCGCAGGGTCGCCAGCAACTGCTCGTGCGCGCGAGCCGGATCGAGCTGTCCATTGCGGACCTGGTCGAGGAGAAGGCGCAGTTCGGAGGGTGTCATGGCGCTATCGTCCGTGTTTCGTTGACTTTACCCAACACCGATTCCTATAATTGATGATTGGATCCGGGGGGTCGAAACCCCAATCATAGATGACACCCTTCGAAACAATCATTCTCGCACTCTATTTTTTCGTTCTTCTGATACTGGCCGTGTACGGATGGCACCGGTATTACCTGGTGTACGTCTACATGAAACACAAGCACGAACAGCCGGTTCCATTGTTTACGCTCGACCCGCTCCCGGTCGTCACGATTCAACTGCCCCTCTACAACGAGATGTATGTCGTCGATCGCCTGGTCGACGCGGTGTGCGCGATCGACTACCCGCGCGAGCTGCTGGAAATTCAGGTCCTGGACGACTCGACCGACGAGACCACGCAGATCGCGGAGCTGGCGGTGCGGCGCCACGCGATGCGGGGTGTGGATATCAAGTGCATCCACCGCGAAGATCGTACCGGCTACAAGGCCGGCGCGCTCGAAGCGGGACTCAAGGTGTGCCGCGGCGAGTTCGTGGCGATCTTCGACGCCGACTTCATCCCCAAGCCCGACTTCCTGATGAAGTCGGTGCACTACTTCTCCAACCCCAAGGTCGCGATGGTGCAGGCGCGCTGGGGCCACATCAACGAAGACTATTCGCTGCTGACGAAGATCCAGAGCGTCCTGCTCGACGCGCACTTCGTGCTCGAGCATGGCAGCCGCAACCGCGGTGGCTGCTTCTTCAACTTCAACGGCACTGCCGGCATCTGGCGCGCGGCGGCGATCGCCGACGGCGGCGGCTGGCAGCACGACACGCTGACGGAAGATCTCGACCTGAGCTATCGCACGCAGCTGCGCGGCTGGCAGTTCGTGTTCCTGCAGGACCACGTCGCGCCGGCGGAGCTGCCGGTGGAAATGAACGCCTTCAAGTCGCAGCAGCACCGCTGGGCGAAGGGCTCGATCCAGACCTTCCTCAAGCTGATGCCGCGCATCCTGCGATCCGACCAGCCGTTCCACGTCAAGGCAGAGGCGTTCTTCCACCTGTCGGCGAACTTCAACTATCCCCTGATGTGCGTGCTGTCGGTGCTGATGGCGCCGTCGATGATCATCCGCTACAACATGGGCTGGTACGA
>JBDTMB010000444.1:0-5062 GCA_039934485.1 Vicinamibacterales bacterium | reverse complement strand
TCCGCCAGGTAGAAGCAATATCGCAGCGCGAAGATTTTTTTGCGGCCTACGACCTGGCCGGCCAGATCAATCGATACCTGCCGAACGATCCGGCCCTGGCCCGGCTGATGGGGACCATCGCCGACGATCTCTCCGTCGTCACCGACCCTCCCGGCGCAAACGTTTACCTCAAACGCTTTGTCGCGGACGAATCCGGCCCCCCCGCGGCGCGGCAGCTGGTTGGCGTGACGCCGATCGCTCATCTTCAGATTGCGCGCGGCTCCTACATGGTCGCGATCGAGAAAGAAGGCTACGCCGGCCTGGAACGTACCGTCGCGGGCGCCATCTTGCGACTGAGCGGATTGCTGGCCCCGTCGCCGCCGATCCGGCTGCAAGCCAAACTGATTGAAAACGCCAAGAGTCCGCCGCGCATGGCGTTCGTGCCGGGCGGCGACTACCGCCTGGTGAGCTGGTCGCGTCCGACGCAGGAGCGCGCAAGGCTCGACGACTTCTTCATCGATAAGTACGAAGTGACCAACCAGGAGTACAAGGAGTTCATCAGCGCAGGCGGCTACCTGAGGCGCGAATTCTGGCGGCGCCCGGTCGTCAGAGATGGCCGCGCACTCGCGTGGGATGTGGAAGTCCGCGAGTTCACGGATCGCACCGGTTTGCCGGGGCCGCGCGATTGGACGAATCAGGACTTTCCCAAAGGCCGCGCCGGGTATCCGGTGACTGACATCTCGTGGTACGAAGCGGACGCCTATGCGGCGTTCCGCGGCAAGGACCTGCCAACGGTGTTTCAATGGGAGAAAGCGGCACGCAACGGGCTGACCAGCGCCGCTGGAGTGGTGATGCCCTGGGGGTTGTTCGCAGGGTCGGTTGAGCGACGCGCGAACTTCGGCGGTCGCGGGACACGGCCCGTCGAGAGCCTGGAGTTCGGGGTGAGCCCATACGGTTGCTATCACATGGCCGGGAACGTCGCCGAATGGTGTCGCAACGAGAGTAGCTCGGGCTTTGCCACGACCGGTGGCTCGTGGAATGACGAGCCGTTCTTCTTCGGACGATACGGCGATTACCCGGGCTCTTATGGGTCCGATAAGCTGGGATTCCGCTGCGTGCTCAACCTGCCGGGCGCGACAGGCGACCAGGGGGCAATGCCCCTCCCCTTACAGACCGAGGTCCCGGTCTACGCCCCCGCGAGCGAGGCGATCTTCCTCGGCTTTCAGAAGCAATACCATTACGCGCCGGCGCCCCTCGACGCAGTGGTGGTCGAGGTGAAGGAGACCGACGACTGGCGGCGGGAGAAGGTCACTTACGCCGGCACGGATGGCGAGCGCGCCATCGCGTATCTCTACCTGCCAAAGAACCATCCGCCGCCGTGGCAGGTGATCCAGTTCGTACCGGCGGATGATGTCTTCTTTGGCATCAACGCCTTACCCGTCAGGGTCGAAGCGACCCTCGGGCCCTTCATCAAATCGGGCCGTGCCGTGCTCGCCGTCGTCCTGCAAGGCTTCCCTGAACGCGAGTGGCCCGAGAAGCGTGTCCCGCCGGAACCTGAGAGCGCCGAGTATCGCGATCAGGCGGTGAATTGGATTACCGACGAGCGCCGGGGTCTGGACTATGCGGCGACGCGCAGCGACCTGGACGCCAGGCGGGTGGCATACATCGGCTGGAGCGTTGACGGCCCGCTCAAACTGGGCTTGCCGGCGATTGACCAGCGCTATCACTCGGTGGTCCTGATTGGAGCGGCCTTGTATGAAGCCAATACCCGGATGCTCCCCGAGGTCAACCCCATCAATCTTGTTCCGTACATTCGCGCGCCAAAGCTGGTGCTGCAGGGCCGCTACGATGAAGACAGCCGGCTGAAGACGCAGGCCGAACCGCTGCACAGGCTCCTGCGTGAGCCAAAGCGCATCCTCCTGTACGCCGGTGGCCACGCGCCGACGCCCGAGTTTTACGTGCCCGCTATCAATGGCTGGCTTGATGAAACGATGGGGCGGGTCAAGCCAAGGTAGTTGAACTCACCTCTGGCGCCTCTGACGGTTTTGTGCGGGACACCTTCGACAGCACGCCCTCGAGCACCGGCGTCATTGCGCGCAGTTGCTTCGCGCGGATGACCAGGTCCCACAGCGGCTCGAACTTCTTCCATCCCGCCGCGTAGAAGAAGTGCTTCGCCTGGTGCTTGATCGAGCCGTGCGAGAGCGACGCCTGCGCGATCGACGACCAGCGGTAGAACTCGCGGTAGGCCCAGTCGTAGCCGGCCTTGAGCGCGGTGGGCGCCAGGCGCGCCGGCCGATAGACGACGTGCCTGGTGTCGTAGAGATCCCAGTCGCGCGTCAGCAGGCGGCCGTCCGCTTCGGTCCGCGCGAAGAGCCGCGTGCCCGGATACGGCGTCTGGATGTGAAAGGTCGCGGTCGTGATGCCGTGCCCCACCGCCCAATCCACCGTGCGCTGGAACACATCCTGGTCATCGTCATCCATGCCGAACACGAAGCTGCCGTTGATCATGATGCCGAGGCTGTGCAGGCGATTGGTGACCGCGGCGTAGTCGCGGCCGAGGTTTTGCCGCTTGTTGCTCCTGGCAAGATTGCCCGGCGTGAGCGTCTCGAAGCCCACAAACAGGCTGCGGAGCCCGGCCTCGGCGGCGCGCTCGATCAGATTGCCCCGCAGAATCGAATCCACCGTCGCGGCGCCCTGGAAGAGCCGGCCCATGCCGCGCATCCCCGCGAAGAGCGCCTCACCGAAGCGGCGATCGCCCAGCAGATGGTCGTCGAGAAAATACAGATGGCGTCCGGGCAAGCGCTCGATCTCCGCCAGCGCATCGTCCACGCGCTGGGTGTAGAAGGATCGGCCGCCCTCGAAGAACGCGTCCTTGTAGCAGAAGTCGCAGTGCTGCGGACAGCCGCGGGTCACGACGATCGAGTTCGGCACGAGATAGCGGCCGCGCTGGATCAGATCGCGCCGGATCGGCGGCAGCCGATCGAGCGTGCGGCCGTCGGTCGAGCAATACCGGCGTCCGGCGCGGCCGGCGCGGAAGTCCGCCAGGAATTGCGGAAAGGTCTGCTCGCCGGGCCCGATGAAAACCGCGTCGGCGTGCGGCGCCGCCTCGTCGGGCAGCGAGGTGACATGCAGGCCGCCCAGGGCGACGAACACACCCTTCGCGCGGTAGGCGTCGGCGAGGCGGTAGGCGCGCTTCGCGTTGGTAATGTAGACCTGGATGACGACGAGGTCGGGTTCGTCGTGGGTGTCGAGCCGCTCGACGTGCTCGTCCACGATCACCGCTTCGTCGCCGGGCAACAGGAAGGCGGCGAGCGTGGCGAGGCCGAGCGGCGGGAACAGGGAGTATTTGATCGGGCGCCAACAGGGGCTGGTGGCCTCGGTCAATGCCGGCAGGATGAACTTGACGCGCAACGGACGGGCCATCCGTCAACTTTATAACGCAAAGTAATTTGTCGAGTCAACCATGGTTCGCCGGCCGGGCGCTATAATCCTGTTCTGGACACCATGACTGCTCGCCCGGCGCGGCGGTTGTCGGCTGGCGTGACCCTGGCTCTCGGCCTGACGCTGATGAGTGCACAGAGCCGCGCTCAGCCAGTGGCTCCCCTCGTTTACTCGGCCGTCGTCGACGGCATCATTCATCCAGTCTCCGCCGAATACATGGTGGAAACCCTTGATCGCGCCGATCGCGAGGGGGCGGCGCTGGTCGTCTTCACGCTGCGCACACCGGGCGGATTGCTCGACTCGACGCGGATGATCGTCTCGCGCATGATCGCCGCCAAGACGCCGGTGGCGATCTTCGTCGGTCCCTCGGGTGCGCGCGCCGCCTCGGCGGGCTTCATCCTGGCGATGGCCGCCGACGTTGCGGCGATGGCGCCCGGCACCCACATCGGCGCCGCCCACCCGGTTGAGGGCAACGGCGAGAAGATGGACGAGACGATGGCGAAGAAGGCCACCGAGGACACGGCCGCCTACGTGCGGACGCTCGCCACCAAGCGCCACCGCGACGTCGCACTTGCCGCGCAAGCGGTCACCGAGAGCCGCGCCTTCACCGAGGGCGAGGCGCTCGCCGCCTCGCCGCCGCTGATCGACGTCGTGGCGCCGGACGTTGCCGACCTGTTGCGGCAACTGGACGGCCGCAGCATCACCCGCTTCGACGGCACGACCGTGGTGTTGAAGACGCGAGACGCGCGGATCGTCGCGATCGACATGAGCCTGCGCCAACGTGTGCTGAGCGCCATCGCCCACCCGAACGTCGCCTACTTGCTGCTGAGCCTCGGCACGCTGGCCCTGACGATCGAATTATGGAGCCCAGGCGCGATCCTGCCAGGCGTGGTGGGAGCCCCTTCGCTGATCCTGGCGTTCTTCGCCTTCTCGGTGCTGCCCGTCAACTACGCCGGACTCCTGCTGGTGACGTTCGGACTGTTGCTGCTCGTGCTCGAGATCAAGGTGACCAGCTACGGCCTGCTCACGGTGGGCGGGCTCTCGAGCCTGATCTTCGGATCGATGATCCTGATGGACTCGACGCTCCCCGAATTGCAGTTGAGCCTCCAGGTGGTGCTTCCCGTGGTGCTCGGGTTCGCGGCGATTGCCGTGTTCCTGATCCGGCTCGCCGTCGCGTCGCAGCGACTGGCGCCGGTCACCGGCGTCGCCGGCATGCTTGGAGGGAGCGGTGAGGCGCTGACCACGATTGGCCCCGAACCGGGCGGCCGGGTCAGGACCCACGGAGAGATCTGGAACGCGACCTCGGGCGAGTCGATCCCCGAAGGCGCGCGCGTGCGGGTGACCACGATCGACGGACTGACACTCGTAGTTCGCAAGGACTGAGGCCCATCATGCTGATCTCTCCCGTTCTGGTTCTGCTGCTCATGGTCGTGCTCTACCTGATTTCTTCGATCAAGATCCTCTCCGAGTACGAACGCGGCGTCATCTTCCGCCTCGGCAAGCTGCTGCCGCAGCCGAAGGGACCCGGCCTGATCTTCGTCTTCGCGCCGATCGATCGGATGGTGCGGGTGGGCCTGCGCACCGTCGTCCTCGACGTGCCGCCGCAGGATGTGATCACGCGCGACAACGTCTCGGTGAAGGT
>JBDTMB010000443.1:0-5113 GCA_039934485.1 Vicinamibacterales bacterium | reverse complement strand
CCGTTTCGTTCACTGCCGTCCACCCGAGTCCTCGCGATTCCACCCTCGTCGTGGAGACATTTTGGAGACGACGGTAGAGTTTCTTTGGGCGCAGGAGTGTCAGGATCGCAGCGTTTGTGCAGCGACCATGCAGTACGTTGGAATCGGACAGCGGCTCGGCTGAAGGTGACGGATGTTATGGGTACGACTTGACGATCAATCCCTCATCTGTGCCGTAGCGGGCGAATCAGCCCCTAGACTCAAAGGCTGCAATTCAAGAGCATCCACCACGATGCTCCGAACTATAGCGGACGCAGGCAACGAACGCGCTGACAGCCGTCCCGCGAGTTCACGGGATCGCGTCGGCCACGTGTTGAGGTGCAACGTCATCGGCAGATTCGGTATCGGCGTCGGATTCCACTCGGCGCGAGCGTGGACTAGTTCGCCGTCGACGAACCACCGGATTTCACATCGATCCCATTCGATCGCGTACCTATGTGGGGCGGCGGCGGCGTCAAACCCGAGTTCAATTTCTACCGGAGTTCCTCGATAGCCATAGTCAAATCTGGCTCCTTCCGTCCCGGGGTTATAGAACACATTGACCAACACGCGCTCAGGACGATTACCAGTAATCTCGAAATCGATCTCTTGCCGCGGCGAATCGCGGTGAAGAAAAAACCCAGTCACCAACCCCGAACCCCGCGCCGCTTGTAGAGTGGCTTCGAAACGTCCATAAAGAAAAGCAGCTCGGCTCGATATCGAGGCTGCAGTGAAATCTCGTACTCCAACAGGTTCCTGAACGACTGTCAGCTGAACACCTTGCCCCTCCACGGCTGTAACGTTTGCCGGCCGAAACAGTCCCAGATTGCCAGGAAAGGTATCGTTGCGCGGCCACCAACGGCGCGACGGGCCATCCGCCAGGTCATCCGTGAAAATGCTTCGCCGACGTTCTGAAGTTGACTGCTTCGGGGCAATCGCAACGATTCCAGTCCAACTCACGTGAGGATCTGCAATCCACGGTGAGGAATCGAAACGGAGCCGCCTTGCCGGCCGACTCGAGACCGGGGTAGCTGAGGGAAGCTGAATTCGTCGCTGACCGATATCTTCAATGTTAGGAAACTTCGTCGGCGGGGGAGACAGTTTCAGCCGTCCGCAAACTGCGGCCCAGGATTGAGCTTCTCGACGATTTAGGTATGCAGCGTCGGCGCCGCTCAATGCTTTGAGCAGCGCAGTGCACTTGTCTGAGTCGCCGATTACGAGGAACTTGGCCGCTGGATGCTTCAACGCGAGTTCGCTCGCACGAAGCCACAGCGATTCTATGTTCACGTAGGCATTGAAAACGCGAACGGATTCGCCGTTAACCAACTTCGTCAACTCGGATTCAGGAATGTCGTCGAGATCACTGCAGCATCTATACCCAAGCATCGAAAGCGCCAAAGCGACCGATGACAATCCGGAAGAAGGATCGCCAAAGACGAAGACAGGAACTATAGATGGCCGCTGATGGAAAAGAGCGCCGCCGCTGTCATCGAGGATACCAATTCGGCTCAGCATCGGAAGCACGGAGTATGAGTTGGTCGAACTCGTGTCCATCCGCTGGTTTACCATCGAACGCCGCAGGGCACGCACTTTGATGTTAGGGAAGGCGTAGTTGATCCAGAGGTCAATCGGTCCCCGACAAGGCAGCAGCGTTAATAACGTCTGTGCACCCCGTTTGGACAAGATGTATCCAGATAGAAACCAGAGTCCGCGATCCGGGCGGAACACGTTTGCTGAAAGCAGCTCCTTAGGGGCACCGTATCGAGCCTCCCTGTAAGAAACATAAAGGAGATCAAAGACGTCCTCATCAAGGTCAGTGGTCCGCATCTCATTCCATGCCGCGTCAAGAGTTTGCCCAAAGCCACGCTGGAAGTACACGTCGTCTTCCAATACGAGAGAATAACGTGCTGCGGATCGGGCTACGGTTCTCCACACTTCGATGTGCGAACGCGCAACTGCCACTTCTGCTTCGCTCATCCTAATTGGACTGACGAGATCAAATTCATCAGGCACTGCGAGAGGCTGCGGTTCGACGAACAATTGGTCGCGAAGCGTGTAAAAGGGCTCCACCTCGGGAGTTACGAGCGATCGAGGCGACTCCGTCTGCGAGTCAAATGCTGACCAACGGACCGTTCTTTCTGACAGTGGTCGGTTGGCGCGGTCCAAGATACGAGACAACTCACGAAGAACAGCGTTCATACGATCGGGTTGCCTGTCCAAGTTGATAACAAAGATTGGACCAATCCCCAACTCGCGGGTAGTCGTGGGATCTGTAAACGGATGACATTTTTGCCGGGGTAAGAGTCTCCGAAACCACGAAGACATTGAAACACCAACACGGACAGCCGTGCCCAATGGTTTCGAGAGGTTCATTCTTGATCTCTTAGTTCTCGACGAAAGGCTTGCTGATTCGCATGCCGCCAATTTCTTGCATCAGCGCGATAACTCAAAGGCCATTTTGAGATAGCAATCGATTCCCATTCGCGCAGCACAAACAGTTCGTTGTCAACGCTTCTACGCATCGAGCCCCAATCGAAAATTGACCTCGACAAGTTTCCGGGCCCGGTGGTTTCTTGGATCTCAAGTGCGACGCAGTCCTCGGCTCGCTCGATGAGATCAGTAGCGCGACCCAGCGCTCGCATGATTATTGGATGTTCTCGATCTGCAATAAGTGGATTGTTGTTGAAATAAAAGATCCATTCGGGGCTATTCGCATCTGCAGAACGAAACACAGAGGGGCGAACCATAGTCCCGGAACCTACGTCGTAGCAGAGCGGTTGAATCTTCAACCTGCTGTCGGTGAATAGCCAGTCGATATCAGCTCCAATGCAAACATCGTCCGCATCGACGTAGAAGCCACCGTCGATCGCTAGGTAGCAAAGCCTGAAGTAGTCAGCCTGCATGGCGGGGTGGTAGCAGCGGCCGAAAGCCTGATGGTGACGGGGTCCAAGACGACTCGAGATAAAGGCTGCGGCGCTGTTTTCATCAAACAGGCGATGAGTGAAACCGGTTCTGGTCCATCGGGCCCAAGAATCGATGCACTCCTTAACGTCGTCAGGCAAATCTCGAAGATCATGCCAAAACTGCACAATGGTTCTTGGAATGCGGTGGCTGTCCTTAGCGTTGGTGGGAAGCTCCCCAGAAGAACATTGGACAATCTCCCTGATGAACTCAGAGCGCTGTCTGTGATGCTCACGAGTGTCTGTCATCTCTTGTTCCAATCGCCTAAACGACCGCTTAGTGGAGTGACTATACCTTCCGTGGGCTGTTGGCCATATACGTTCGTCGCTGTCATATGCTATCGGCGTATCGAATTGCTGGCGAGTACGCGTCGAATGGAACTTCACCTAGAGGTCACAACAACGTGAACATTCTCTCGTTCAATCCAGGGTGGCATGACGGCGCAATTGCGAATGTGAAGGATGCGAAATTAGAGCTGTCGATTGAGGCGGAGAAAAACTCGAATTATAGGTACTCTCCGGTATCAACTCCTGGGGTGTTCGATGCCTTGGGTGAACTCAACGAGTTTCCCGACGTTATCTGCGCAAGCGGCTGGTGGTTCCGCGACCACTACGAGTACCTGCACGGGTCGAATGTTCATGTCGGGTACCGTGGATTGTCGAAGAACGACAGAATCGTTGGTCAACGGCGCCTGCTCGGAAGACCAATACATTACTTTTCGTCGTCGCACGAGCGATCGCACCTCCTTTGCGCATTCGGCATGTCAAGCTTGCCAAGCGGCACACCGTGTTATGCATTGATCTGGGAAGGCGAAATAGGTGCTTTCTACGAGATCGATGCTGAGTTGAACATTACTCTGCTGGCCGATGTCTTGCCTCGGGTGGGAAACCGTTATGCGCTGCTCTACGGCTTGGCCGACCCAACCTATCCTAAAGATGGACCGTATCCTCGTGTTGAAGACGCAGGGAAACTCATGGCCTTGGCGTCGTTTTCAAACCGCCGCTTGGCTTCCAGCCGCGAAAGGAAACTGCTCGAGTTCTTATTGGATGGACCGTGCCGCCGGCTGAGCGAGTACGAAGACCTTGAGACCGCACCACATCACAACGTTGGCCTAGAGGATTCTGAATTTCGCAACTTCGCGGGCATTTACAGCGACAGGATTTTTGATGCTTTCTTTCAGTTCGCGAAGGAGCACATGAAGAAGAAGATGCCGTTGCTTATCGCGGGTGGATGCGGTTTGAATTGCGACTGGAACACTAAGTGGAGAGACACCGAGCTGTTCTCTGAGGTGTTTGTACCTCCTGTCGCCAATGATTCGGGATCAGCTATCGGCACGGCGATCGATGCCCAATTCATGTTCACCGGCAATCCCAAAATCGATTGGAATGTTTATTCCGGCCTGGACTTCATCAACGCTGGTCCCATTGGTTCGGCACAGTACGACATTTGCGAAACGAGCAATAAGTCGATTGCCGACATGTTGGCCACTGGTCTCATCCTGGGATGGGTCAGCGGAAAGTATGAAATCGGCCCGCGCGCCCTTGGCAACCGGTCAATTATCGCGGCACCATTTTGTGAAAGCACAAGGCTTCGCCTAAACGAAATCAAGCAACGAGAACAGTTTCGGCCAATCGCGCCAGTTTGTTTGGAGGAGGACGCGTCCAAGTGGTTCGGGTGCGATCAGCCGAGCCCTTTCATGCTTTACACATATCAAGTACGAACAGGCGATCTGAAAGCCGTCACGCACGTGAATGGAACCGCTCGCTTGCAGACCGTGTCGAAGGAGAGCAACCGACACTTATACGAATTACTTGTGGCCTTCAAGGCGCGTAGCAGCTACGGAGTGTTGTGTAATACCTCCCTCAACTTCAAAGGGCGTGGACTTATCAATAAGCTCGACGACCTATCAATCTACGCTTTGGAGCACGGTTTGGATGGCTTTGTGGTCGATGGACGTGCGCATTTGGTGAAGTCGTCAAAGGCGTATCAAAGCTACCTGCTCAAGGCAAACACCTCCACCGCTTAGCCCATCGAGGCTCGTGCCCTGAAATCGGCCGAGGGATCGTCGTCCCTTACCAGGCTGGGCGCGCCGCGCGGAAAGTGATCCATTCGCCGCTCGGAAAGTGATCCACCT
>JBDTMB010000442.1:0-5124 GCA_039934485.1 Vicinamibacterales bacterium | reverse complement strand
CTTCAGCCGGAAGTCGAAGTCCCTGGCGTCGTAGAGCTTCTGCACACGAAGCAGATCCTTCGCGTCGAGCCTGGGCACATTGACGAGCACGTCGTAGTCGACTATCACGCTGTGCTGATCCTGCTTCGTGGCCGCCGAGTACTCCGCGAGCGTCTTGTAGCGCCGCTGCTCGAGCCGCTGGTCGCCGCCGCCCGCGCCACCACCGCGTCCGGTATTGGTCCCTCCAACCTCTGCTGGTAACGAATCCACTGACGCCACGTTCCACGGCGGCGAGTTCCACTGGAACGCATACTCGGCAGCGGGGTTCAGGCCGAAGCCGTTGTAGTCCGACGAGGTGTAGTTGGTGTTCGTGTTGACGCTGAAGATCGCCGGCAGCGCGTTCTGCGGGAGGATCAGGTTGTTGCGCCACTGCGCGTTGGCCGTTGACCCGCCGCTGGTCTCGCTGAGGATCGTGTTGTTGTAGTAGATCACGCCAGGCGACGCGGCCGTCAACCGCGTCGAGCCGCCAGGCGCGTTGAACACGATGTTGCGAATCCAGTACGATGGCCCGCCGGCCGACGGCTGGTTGCTGATCGGATGCGACGCCGAATTGATCAGCATGTTCCGCATCACGCGGATGTTGTGCATGCTGCCGTCCATCTCGATCGAGTTGTCGTGCGCGTTGGTGATGTAGTTGTTGTAGATGTCGATCGCCACTGGCCGGCGATCCCAGGACGCGGGGGGCGGGTAGTCCGGGCCCTCGTTGGCATTCGAGCCGTCGGGCATGCCGTACATTTCGGTATCGATCCCGTCGTGAAAATCCGCCACGTAGTTGAAGGCCACGACGTGTCCGGGGCCGTAGAGGCGAATGCCGGTGTAGGACTTCATGATCGGCGGAAACTCCTGCCCGTCGACCCCGTTGAACTGCTCCCAGAAGGCGCCGTTCCAGCCGATCAAATGCCTGGGATCGTTTCTCCCGATGAACACGCTGTCGGCAATGTAGAAATTGCTCGAGCCCGAGTAGTTGGTAAAGACACCCATGCCGACCTGTTCGAAGCGGCAGCGCTTCACCGTCAGGCCCTTCGAGCCGGCGATGAACTGCGTCCCCGCCCAGATCGCGATGCCGGTGTTTCGAAACGTGATGCCTTCGAAATAGTTGTAGTCGGCGGCCTTGACGTTGAACAGGTTGAAGTTGTTGCGGCCGTCGAGGATGACTTCGCCATCACCCGCGGCCTTGATCACGATCGGCTTGTCGGGGGTGCCGTCGGCGGTCAGATAGTAAGTCCCCTCGAACGTGGTCGTCGCGTTGATCGTGGTCTGGTTGGCGTAGAGCTCCCAGCGATACGCGTAGGTGCCGGCGTGGACGAGGATGATGTCACCCGGCTTCACGCGCGGCCGCCCGCCGGGGGCGGTGTCGCCGGCGCCGCAGTAGTAGTTGTAGGCGCACATGATGCCGGTGAACGATGGCTCGATCCTGGTCCCGGTGTAGCCGACGGGATAGACGTGATAGACCTTGCCTTCTTCGGCCGGCTTCGGTTCGGGACGCGTACGGACCGTGACCGTCCTGGTGGCCCTGGCGGCCGGGCCGCTGACGCCGTCGGGATCGCTCAGCACGAGGCGCGCTTCGTAAGCCGTATCGGGCCCGAGATCCAGGATGCTGCCCGCGAACATGTTCGGCGCGACCAGATTGAAGACGTTCGGCTGCATCGTCTTTTCGTGCTGCAGCCGCAGCAGCGGCAGGCCGGTCTTCCAGGCGCGGTCGCCTGCTTTTCGGTAGGACACGTCCACCTTCGCGTTACGGTTAGCGTCGCCGTCGATCAGCCACTCGAAGCCGAGATTGATCAGCGTCGGCGGATCGACGACCAGGTCGCCGGGAGTAACCCGGGAGGTTGCCGCGGGCGGCCGCGCTTGCTGCGCGGCGCCATTGCTACCGAGCAGGATCGCGAAACACGCCGTGGCCAGTCGAAGTGTGGCGGTCATGGGTCCTACAGCGCGCTGATGGTGACGCAGTAGCCGTCCGGATCCCGGACCGCGAATTCCATCGTTTGCGTATTCGGGTTGACATGCGGTTCCTCGTCAAGCCGAGTGACGAGTCCGCGAGCCCGTTGCAATGCCGGGTCGAAATCATCGACGCGAAAGAACAAGAGGAGGCCGTTGCCCGGTGGCGCGTGATCAGGACTCATCAGCGAGGGGTGCTCGTGCGCTCCCCAGGCGTGCAGGCACAGCAACACGGTGCCATCGGCGTCGAGGATCTGGCCAAAGTGAGCATGGGAAGGCACCGTCTCCGGCTGGCCGAACAGGGCCTGGTACCACTTGAAGCTCGCGCCGACGTCGTTGACGCCGATGATCGTCCAGGTGCGTGTCACGACTTGGCCTTCTCGATGTATTGATCGACGTTCTTCGCCAGCACGTCGAGCGGCACATTGCCGCCGAGCACCACGGTGTCGTCGAAGGCCTTGAGGTCGAACTTCGCCCCTAGTGCGGTGGTGGCACGCGCGCGCTGGCGGTTGATCTCGCTATGCCCCACCTTGTAGCCGCAGGCCTGACCCGGCCAGGAGCAATAGCGATCGACCTCGCTGGCGACTTCCATCGGATTGGAACCGTTGATCTCGACAAAGAACCGCACGCCCTGCTCGCGCGTCCAGCGCTTGGCGTGGATACCGGTGTCAACCACCAGCCGGCAGGCGCGGAACGCTATCGCCTGCAAGTAGCCCAGCTGCCCGATCGGATCGCTGGCATAGGCGCCGAGCTCGTCGGCCAGCTGCTGGGCATACAGCGCCCATCCTTCAGAGTAGGCATTGAAGGCGAGCAGCTGCCGGATGAGCGGCATCTGGTGCGTGTACTCGCCCTGCCAGATGTGACCGGGAATCGATTCGTGGAACGTCAGGTCGGCGAGGCTGTACTTGCTGTGCAGCGCCGGCGTCCTCAGGTTGATCCAGAACTTGCCCGGGATCTTGCCGTCGATCGATCCGGCCCCGCCGTACGCCGTGGGCGCGCCGGGCTCTTCTTCCGGGGGCAGTCGCTTCACTTCCATGTTGGGATTCACCAGCGTGTTGAACGCGCGCGGCAGCTGCGACCGTATCCACTTGAGGCGCTCCTGGATGAACGCCAGGATTTCGGCGCGGCCTTTGTCGCCGTCGGCGAATTGATAGCGCGGATCCCTGGCCAGCGCATTCATGCGCTCGCCGACGGTGCCCTTGTTGTAGCCGGCGCCCTTCAGGATGGTGTCCATCCGCGCCTGCAATTGCTCCAGTTCACGCTGGCCCATGGCATGGACCTCGTCCGGCGTCATGTTCGTGGTGGTCGACGCCTTCAGCGCCCACCGGTAGAACTCGTCGCCGTTCGGCCGCGCCCACATCCCCGCATCGTCGTTGGCGACAGCGCGCTGTGCCTCCAGTTCGTGAATCTGCCAGTCGAGCGCCTGCGCAACCTCGTGCGCCGCGATCGTCCGTGCGCGCTCGGCCCAGTTGCCCGGGATCGTTTTGGTTCGGCGCGCGATGGATTCGACCAGGGAACCGCCCTCGCGGGCGCTCTTCGCCGACAACCGCATCTGCGACAACGCCTTGTCGATCAGGAAGGCCGGCGGCACCAGGCCCTTTCCGCGCGCGGCCTGGATGCGGCCGACCTCGCCGTCGAGCTGCCTGGCGTACGACTGCAGGCGCGCAAGATACGCCTCCGCGTCGGCCGCGGTGTCGATTCGATGATCGCTGTCGAGAAACCTGGGGATGTCGAGATAGGCGCCGACGTTCTGAATCACCACGTAGGGCGTGTTGCGCCAGCTGCCGACCGTGATGTCGCCGTACGGCAGGGCAAAACCCTCGAGCGCGGTGGCATACGCGCTGCGAACGACTTCGACACTGGTGCGCGTCCCGTGGCTGAGGCCCGACGTATCAAGCGCCTTGGCGCGTTCGAGATCCTGCCGAACCTGGTCCGCGATCCGGTGCTGGCCCTCGGCCGATCGGTCGGCGAGCTCAGAGCGCAGTGCGGCTCTGGCGCCGGTGTCGATGCCGAGCGACGTCGCGCTCTCTGGCGCGAATCGCAGGTAGTTTTCGCCGATCTGATCGAGCAGCGCGAGCGCGTCCGCCTCCGGATTGGCCGCGGGTGGCGTCGGCGCCGGGGCGCTGTTGCAGCCGGGCAGGAGCGGCAGGGCCGCACTGGCGGCGAGCGCGGCAAGGGCCTCGCGCCGGTTCATCATCGACATTCGCTTCTCCCTCAATTGATTACGTCCGCACTTCGTAGCGAAGCGCCACCATGCCGCTGTGGTAGGTCTTCACCTCTACCAGGTGCAGCGCGACGTCCTTGTCAAGCCGGTCGAAGAACGAGACGCCATCCCCAATCAGGATGGGCAGGATCGAATAGCGCACTTCGTCGGCCAGTCCGAGGCGAAGACATTCACCGGATACTTCACCACCGCCAACGAACCAGATGCTGCGGAACTTCGGCTTCAGTCTCTCGTTCACCAGGCGCGCGAGCTCGCCCGAGTAGAACCGAACGGTGTCCCTGGCTTTCCGCAGCTCGCGGCTGGTGAGGACGAAGGTCGGCTTGTCGCCGTAGGACCAACCCAGCCCCTTGGCCTCGAACGCCAGGGCGGTCTCATAGGTCCGCGCACCCATGACGTAGCAGTCGATCGTCTTGAGGAACTCCACGATGAACTCCGGGGTCATGGTGTCCCCGGCTTCAAACGTGTCTGAGGTCTCCAGCCAGTCCACGCTGCCGTCTTTCCGCGCGATGAAACCGTCGAGACTCGCCGCCATGTGGATCGTTACCCGGGACTTCGTGTGCTCCATCGTCACGCCTCGATGCTGAGGTTTGTAATATAGCTTGAACGTGTTGCGATGAACGCCACGGCCGCGGCGTTTACCCCTTGACTTCAATCTGACATTTTGTAAGATTCACCGGCATGATCGACCTGTGGCAGGACCTTCGCTACACCGCGCGGAGCCTGCGCCGCGCGCCTGGGTTTGCCGCGGTGGCGGTGCTCACGCTTGCCATCGGCGTCGGCGCGACGACGGCGCTCTTCAGCACCGTCAACGCGACGCTGCTGCGGCCGTTGCCGTATGCGCATCCGGAACAGCTCGTCAACGTCCGCAGCCGCCTGAGCAACGGGCAGGTTACCACCGGCCTGCTGTCGCCCCTGAACCTCGG
>JBDTMB010000441.1:0-5139 GCA_039934485.1 Vicinamibacterales bacterium | reverse complement strand
GCTCGTCGCTCTGGAAGAACAGCACCTGCGCGATGCCTTCGTTGGCGTAGATCTTCGCGGGGAGCGGGGTCGTGTTCGAGATCTCGATCGTCACGTGGCCTTCCCACTCCGGCTCGAATGGCGTGACATTCACGATGATGCCGCACCGCGCGTAGGTGGACTTGCCCAGGCACACCGTCAGCACGTCACGCGGAATCCGGAAGTACTCCACAGTGGACGCCAGCGCGAACGAATTCGGCGGGACGATGCAGACCTCGCCCTTGATGTCGACAAAGGACTTGGGGTCGAAGTTCTTGGGGTCCACCACCGTGTTGTAGACGTTGGTGAACACCTTGAACTCGTCGCCGACGCGGCAGTCGTAGCCGTACGACGACACCCCGTACGAGACCACGCCCGCGCGCACCTGGCGGTCCTCGAACGGCTCGATCATGCCGTGCTCGAGGGCCATCTTGCGAATCCACTTGTCCGGTTTGATCGACATCGGGGGCCCTGACGCGCTAGCGCAATTCCATGCCGCGGAAGAAGTAGCCGAGCTCGAACGCCGCCGTCTCCGGCGCGTCCGATCCGTGCGTGGCGTTGTTGTCGATCGAGGCGCCAAACTCCTTGCGCATCGTGCCGGCGTCGGCTTTCGCCGGGTCGGTGGCGCCCATCAGGTCGCGCCACTTCTTGATCGCATCCGGCGCCTCGAGGCACAGCACGATGCAGGGGCCCGAGGACATGAAGTCAGTGAGGCCGCCGAAGAACGGCCGCGCCTTGTGCACGGCGTAGAAGCCCTCGGCTTCGGCCTTGCTCAGGTGAATCATGCGCGCGCCGCGCACGGTAAAGCCGGCCGCCTCGATGCGCGCGAGAATCTGCCCGGAGACGCCCTTCTTGACGGCATCGGGTTTGATGATTGCAAATGTGCGTTCCATATCCGATCGATTCTATCGCGGTAATGCCCGGGTTGGATAGCAGCCCATCACCTTGAGGAACACCGTCCGCTCGGCCAGGCCGGCCAGGGCCGCCTGCATCCGGGGCTCCGACAGGTGCCCTTCCACGTCGATGTAGAAGACGTATTCCCACGGTGTGCCGGCCAGCGGCCGCGACTCGAGTTTGGTCAGGTTCAAGCCCTCGTCCGCGATGACATTCAAGCATCGGACGAGCGCCCCGTGCTCGTGCCGGGTGGAGAGCACCATCGACACCTTGGCCGCGATCCGCGGGTCGCAGGCCACGGGCGCGGCGGCGACGATGACGAACCGCGTGTAATTGAGCGGTTGGTTCGCGATGTTGCGGCGAAGCACGTTCAACCCGAAGTGGGCCCCGGCTTCCTCGCTGGCAATCGCGGCCTGGGTGGGATCGTTGAGTTCCTTGACCAGCTTTGCCGCCAGCGCCGTATTCGACGCCGCGATGCCCTCACACTGCGGGAGGCCCTCGAGGAACTCGCTGCACTGGGAGAGCCCCTGGATGTGGGAATGCACCCTCCGGAGCGAATCGAGCGGCACCTCCGCGACGCCGAGGAGGCAGTGGCGCACGTCGACGATCTCTTCCCCCACCAGTGAGAGGTTGAGCCGCGCCAGCAAGTCGTAGGCCTCATACACCGAGCCCGCCGTGGTGTTCTCGATCGGCAGCACGCCGCGGTCGGCGTGGCCGTCGATGACGGCGTCGAGCATCTTCTTGAAACTTGGATAGGCCTTGAGCGCCACCGGGCGACTGGTGACGCCGAAATGCTGGTTCGCCGCGAAATGGCCATACGAGCCTTCGGTGCCGGTAAACGCCACCACCAACTCGCGCTCCGCCTCTTCCGGCGCGGTTTGCAGCACGTCCTGCTGCCGGCGTACGGAATCATCGAGGATCTCGCGGAAGATGCGTCGCACGAAAGCCGGGTCCAGCCCCAGCCTCTCGCCCACCGCGGAGCGATGCTGCAGCAGCGCCGTCTCGCGATCGGTGTCGCGTACCGGCCCTTCGCGGTCGGCCTTGACGCGCGCGATGTCGCGCGCCAGCCGCGCGCGCTCGCCGAGCGCCGACACCAGCACGGCGTCGATGTCGTCGAGGCCCTTCCGAAGGCTTGCGAGGTCCTGGTTCGTCATGATGATTCGCTCCGGCGACGGTTCGGCGACGGCTAAAGCCATCGCCCTCCAAAAAGCAAAACGCCGCTCCAGACTGCTCTGGGGCGGCGTCAGCGAGTTTGAAACTGTTGGGTTTAACTCTTAACTGATGGCGCAGCGCCCCGTTATGACGGCATGAAAGCCGCCATTGGTAAACGAAGTGAACGGGCGAAAGGCGAAGCGCACGGCCGGGATTATAGCACTGGCCCCGTTTATGCACTTTTGGGTAGCGTCGCGGCCCGAATGGACGGGCTGCGTAGAAGGTATTTGGGTGAAGAAATGAAGATTCTACTTACTGCGGCCAGTCTGGCCGTGGCAATCGGCGTGGCCGCGCAGGGCTCCACGGTTGCCGCACAAGAGAAGTCGGACGCCAAGAAGTATGACAAAGGTTCCATTGTCACCCTCCAGGGCTGCGTGACCACCGCGGAGAAGAAGGACACCTACGTCCTGACCCAGGTCCAGGAATGGCCGGTCGCCAACTCCTCCATGGGGGAACACGGACGGCGGATGTACTGGATCGACAAGGGCAGCAAGGAACTGAAGCCCCACGTCGGACACACAATCCAGGTCCAGGGGATCATCTCCGACGTCGAGGAGTCCGAGATGGAATTGAAGGTTGGGGAAAATGGCGGCGGCCTGATGGTGAAGATCGAAGGCCCAGGCCACGACGTGGTCACGACGCCCGAAAAGGCCGGCGTGAACCCCGCCGCCCTGACGAGCGACAAGGACATCAAGATCACGCTGCTTAAGCTGAAGGTGGACAACATCAAGATGATGTCGTCCACGTGCTCCAGCACGATGCAGTGAATAACCAATAACGAATAACCAAACGAATAACCAATGGCAAACGTTGGTTATTGGTAATTCTTTATTGGCTATTTCTTAAGAGACCGCACCAGAGCCTCGCCCATGTCGGCGGGGCTCTTCACAACCGTCACGCCCGCCGCGGTAAGCGCGGCCATCTTTTCCGCCGCCGTGCCCTTGCCGCCCGCGATGATCGCGCCGGCGTGGCCCATCCGGCGTCCCGGCGGCGCGGTCTGGCCCGCGATGAACGCGACCACGGGCTTGGTGAAGTTCCCCTTGATCCACGCCGCCGCTTCTTCCTCCGCGGAGCCGCCGATTTCGCCAATCATGATCACGGCGTCGGTTTCCGGATCGTTCTGGAAGAGCCCGAGCGCGTCGATATGCGTGGTGCCGATCAGCGGATCACCGCCGATGCCGATGCACGTGCTCTGCCCCAGCCCCTGGCGCGTGAGCTGATCGATCGCCTCATACGTCAGCGTGCCGCTCTTCGAGACGATGCCGATGCGGCCTTCCTTGCAGATATTGGCCGGAATGATCCCCGCCTTGCCCTTGCCCGGCGAGATGATGCCCGGACAGTTGGGACCAATCAGCCGCGTCGTCGGGTAATCCTCGAGGAAAGTCATCGCCTTCAGCATGTCGACGACGGGAATGCCTTCGGTGATGCAGACCACGAGCCCGATGCCCGCGTCGGCGGCTTCCATGATCGCGTCGGCGGCGAACGGCGGCGGCACGAAGATCACGGAAGCGTTGGCGCCGGTCCCCTTCACCGCGTCGGCCACGGTGTTGAAGACAGGCCAGCCCTCGTGGGTGGTGCCGCCCTTGCCGGGCGTCACGCCGCCGACGACCTTGGTGTGGTACGCCGCGGCGGCCTTGGCGTGGAACGTGCCTTCGCGGCCGGTGATGCCCTGGACGATCAACCTGGTGTTCTTGTCGAGCAGTACTGCCATTAGCGCGCTCCCGCGAGCGCGACAACTTTGTCAGCCGCTTCGCCCATCGTGTCCGCGGTGGTGAAGTTGAGTCCACTGTCCGCGAGAATCCTTTTGCCTTCTTCGACGTTGGTGCCCTTCATGCGAATCACGATTGGCACCGGCACGCCCAGCTCCGTGACCGCCGCCACCACGCCCTGCGCGAGGACGTCGCAGCGGAGGATGCCGCCGAAGATGTTGATCAGCACAGCCTTCACGTTCTTGTCGGACATCAGGATCTTGAAGGCATTGCGGATTTGCTCCGCATTCGCGCCGCCGCCGACGTCCAGGAAGTTGGCCGGCGAACCACCCGCCAGCTTGATGATGTCCATCGTCGCCATCGCCAGCCCGGCGCCGTTGACCATGCAGCCGATCGCGCCGTCGAGCTTGATGTAATTCAGCGAGAACTTCGAGGCTTCGACTTCGAGCGGGTCTTCTTCGCTGGTGTCGCGCAGCTCCCGGATGTCGGGGTGGCGATAGAGCGCGTTGTCGTCGAAGTTCATCTTGGCGTCGAGCGCCAGCAGATCCCCGCTCTTGGTCACGATCAGCGGGTTGATTTCGAGGATCGAGGCGTCGGTGGCGATGAAGGCTTGATAGAGGGCCAGCATCATCTTGACGCCCTTCTTCAGCGAATCGCCGGAGAGGCCGAGCGCAAAGCCGAGCGATTGCGCCTGGAAGTGCATCAGCCCGACGGCGGGGTTGATGAAGGCCTTGAAGATCTTCTCGGGCGTCTTCTCAGCGACGTGTTCGATCTCGACGCCGCCTTCCTGGCTCACCATCAACACGATCTTCTGTGTGGACCGGTCGACCACCAGGCCGAGATAGAGCTCGCGATCGATCGCGAGGCCCTCCTCAACCAGCAGCCGCGACACCCGCTGGCCGTCAGGGCCGGTTTGGTAGGTGACCAGCGTCTTGCCCAGCAGCTCGCGGGCGATGGTCTCCGCTTCGCCGCCGGACTTGGCCAGCTTGACGCCACCGGCCTTCCCGCGACCGCCGGCGTGGATCTGCGCCTTGACGACGGAGATGGGTCCGCCCAGGCGCTTGGCAATGTCGTGGACTTCTTCAGGGGTGAACGCCACTTCGCCGCGAGGCACCGGGACACCGTGACGGGCCAGCAGGGCTTTGGCTTGGTATTCGTGAATTTTCATGAGGTTTGAAGCGACTAGTTTACTGCAATGCTGGTGGGGGCCAACCTTTAGGTTTGCCCGACACCTCCGCCCGCCTGCCGCTCACCGAACCAGTAGCACAAGCCGTCCGGCGCCACGACGTAGAACACCTTCCAGGGG
>JBDTMB010000440.1:0-5175 GCA_039934485.1 Vicinamibacterales bacterium | reverse complement strand
GTCGCCAAGAAAGTCTGCAGGTGGGGGTAAACCCTTGCGCGAGCCTACTGGTGGGGGCAAACCTTTAGGTTTGCCCGCGGGAAACGACAACACATCCGTGGCGTTGTCCTTCCCCCTGAATTGGCGATTGAGGGCGCGCATGCGGCGATCGGAGACCAGCGCCACGCTGACATCGCCGCGGGCCGAGGCCGGCGCCACGCGGGCGAGCCACTGGCGCAGGCCGCGGGTTGAAGTCGTCACCGCGTCAGGCGTGGCGACGCTAACGCGCAGACGGGCCGGGGCCATAGGCCTCATATGCCTTGACGATCGCCTGCACGAGCTTGTGCCGCACGACGTCGCGCTCGTCGAAGTAGATGAAGGAGATGCCTTCGATCTTGCCCACCACGTCCATCGCCTGGATCAGGCCGGAGGTGCGGCCGGTGGGCAGATCGATTTGCGTGATGTCGCCGGTGACCACGGCCTTCGAGCCGAAGCCCAGGCGCGTGAGGAACATCTTCATCTGCTCGCTGGTGGTGTTCTGCGCTTCGTCGAGGATGACGAAGGCATCGTTCAGGGTGCGGCCGCGCATGAACGCCAGCGGCGCCACTTCGATCGCGCCCCGCTGCAGATAGGTGTCGGCCTTCTCCACGTCGAGCATGTCGTAGAGCGCGTCGTAGAGCGGACGCAGGTAGGGATTCACTTTTTCCTGGAGATCGCCGGGAAGGAACCCGAGCTTCTCACCCGCTTCCACCGCCGGGCGCGCCAGCACGATGCGGCTGACCTTCTTCGCCAGCAGGTAGCTCACGGCCTGCGCCATCGCCAGGTACGTCTTGCCGGTGCCCGCGGGGCCGATGCCGAAGACGATGTCCTGCTGTTCGATCGCGTCGAGGTAGCGCCGCTGATTCGCGGACTTGGCGGCGATGCGCCGCTTCCCTGCCTGCCGGAGCTTGCCGTCCTTGAGAAAATGCTCGCGCAGATCAACGGCGCCATCCTCGAGGACGAGCTGCGACGCGGTCTTGACGTCGCGATCGTTAATCGGATGGCCTTCGCCGATCAACGCGCCTAGTTGATCGATCAGCCGCGCAACTTTGGCGGTGTCCGCGGCAGCGCCCTCGACCAGGAGATCCTGGCCCTGGGTCCGGATGCGGACATTCAGGAGGGTTTCAAGCTGCCGGAGGTTCGCGTCGTACGCCCCGAAGAGGGTCGACATGCCCGCCTCGGGCACTGCTACTTTGCGCATCGACGCCGTGCTAATTCTCGTATCTCCTTGTGGAACAGCAAGTTAACAGACGCCAGCCAAGGTTAACACCCGCAACGCCGCGGGGTCAAGCACGACCAACCGGGCGATGTCAGGTGTTCTTGATGTGCAGCTCGCGCAGTTGCCGCGGATCGACCGTTGAAGGCGCGTCGCACATCAGATCGACCGCTTGGGTCGTTTTCGGGAACGGAATCACTTCGCGAATCGACGTCTCGCCGGACAAGAGCGCGCAGATGCGGTCCAGGCCAAGAGCCAGGCCGCCATGTGGCGGCGTACCGTACTCGAGCGACTCCAGGAAGAACCCGAAGCGCTTCTTCGCATCTTCGTCGCTCAAGCCAAGCAGGCGGAACACCGTGGCCTGGGTTTCCCGATCGTGGATACGGATGCTGCCGCCCCCCAATTCCCAACCGTTGAGGATGACGTCGTACGCCTTGGCCAGCACCTTGCCCGGATCCGACTGCAGCATGTGCAGGTCTTCTTCGCGGGGCGCGGTGAACGGGTGATTCACCGAATCCCAGCGCTTCTCGTCCGCGTTCCAGTCGAACAGCGGGAAGTCGGTGACCCAGGTCAGCTCCCACTTGCCCTCGGGAACAAGGTTCTCCTTCTTCGCCACCAGCAGCCGCAGCCCGCCGAGCACCTTCGACGCATTGTCGGGCGAGCCTGAAGCGAGGACCAGGAGGTCTCCCTTCGCGGCACCCGCCGCTTCGAGCGCCTTGCGAATACCCTCTTCACCGATGGCCTTGGCCGAGACCTGGACCCCTTCCGCGGTGTAGCGGCCGTAGATCAGCCCGGCCGCGCCGAGCTGCTTCGCCTGGTCCACCAGTTCGTCCACCTCGCGCCGCGAGTACTTCGCCGCACCAGGAATGACGAAGCCGCGAACCGTGCCGCCGTGCGCGATCGCCTCACGGAAGATCCCGAACGGCGACTCGGCGAAGAGCGGACCAAGGTCCTGGATCTCGAGGCCGAAACGCAGGTCGGGCTTGTCGGACCCGTACTTCGCCATCGCTTCCGCGTACGGCATGCGCCGGAACGGACGCGGGATCTCCACCCCGATTTCCTTGAAGCAGGCGGCCAGCGCGCCTTCGACGATCTCGAACACGAGGGGCGGCGTGGCGAACGACATCTCGAGGTCCACCTGCGTGAATTCGAGCTGCCGATCGGCGCGCAACGCCTCGTCGCGGAAGCAGCGCGCGATCTGCACGTAGCGATCGAAGCCCGCAATCATCAGGATCTGCTTGAAGATCTGCGGCGACTGCGGCAGCGCGTAGTACTCGCCCGGATGGACGCGGCTCGGCACCAGGAAATCGCGCGCGCCCTCGGGCGTCGACTTGGTGAGGATCGGGGTTTCGATCTCGTAGAAGCCCTGCTCGTCGAAATACTTACGCAGCGCGATCGTGATGCGGTGCCGCAGGCGCATGTTCGCCTGCAGCTTCGGCCGGCGCAAGTCCAGGTAGCGATACTTCAGCCGCGTCTCTTCCGAGACGTTCATGTCTTCGGCAATCGAGAACGGCGGCGTCTTCGCCTCGTTCAGGATGCGCACTTCCCTGGCGCGCACTTCCACTTCGCCGGTGGGGAGCGACAGGTTGATCGTCTCGGGCGAGCGGCGTTCGGCCTCGCCGAGGATGGCCACCACGAATTCCGAGCGCAGCCGCTTGGTTCGCTCGAGCAACGCCTCGTCGCCTTCGATGATGACCTGGGTCAGGCCGTGGCGATCGCGCACGTCGATGAACAGCAGCGAACCAAGGTCGCGAACGCGGTGCACCCAGCCAAGCAGCACGACGTGGTGCCCGACGTCGCTCGCACGAAGCGCCCCGCAGGTGTGCGTGCGCGCCAGAGAACCCAGTTGTTCAGCCATTGCCTATGTCGATGCCTTCAGGTGCGCGGCGACGGCCGCGCGCGCCAGCGAGGACTGCTCGCCCGTCTTCATATTCTTCACTGTCACGGTACCACTTGCCAGTTCGTCGGCGCCAATGATTGCGACAAATGGAACCCCTCTCGCGCCCGCATACTTGAACTGCTTGTCGCCGACCTTCTTGCCGTCCTGGTCGGGCGCCTCGGGATACAACTCCACGCGCAGTCCGGCGGCCCGCAGCGACGAGGCGAACTCGAGGTAGAGCTCGGCCTTGTTCGCGAACCACTGCACCACCATCACGTCGGCGGGCGTGGTGGCCAGGGACGGCGGAAACATGCCGCGCTCGCCCATCACGACCAGCATGCGTTCGAGGCCCAGCGAGATTCCGCACGCCGGCACATCCTGTCCGGAGAACATGCCGATCAAGTTGTCATACCGCCCGCCGCCGCCGAGACTGCCAGCCAGGTCGGCAACGCGAACCTCGAAGATTGACCCGGTGTAGTACGACAGCCCCCTGGCCAAGTACCCATCATGCTTGAGATAGGGACCTGCGCTCGTATGCTGTGACAGCGCTCGAAGTTCCCTGAGCTCGCGAATCGCGGCTTGTCCTTCTTCATCAAACATGCCGGCGTGATCGTCGAGCCACGACTTGCTCGCGGTCGTCCCGAGGAAGGCGACCAAACGATCGGCAGTCTCGCCCGCCAATCCTTTCTCGCCGTACTCCTTCTTCACGCCGTCAACACCGATCTTGTCGGCCTTGTCCAGGATCACCAAGGCCACGCCGTGGAGTTCATCAGGCACGCCGGCGTGCCTCAGCACGGCGTTCAGCAGCTTCCGGTGATTGACGACAATCTGAAAGTCCTTGAAGCCAAGCTCCAGGAAGACGTCAGCCGCGGCGGAGAGCAATTCCGCCTCGACCACCATCGACGTTGATCCCATCGCATCCACGTCACACTGGTAGAACTCGCGGAAGCGGCCTTTCTGTGGTCGATCGGCGCGCCACACCGGCTGAATCTGATACCGCTTGAAGAACTTCGGGAGCTGGCTCCGATACTCGGCCATGACCCGCGCGAGGGGCACCGTGAGGTCGTAGCGCAGGGCCAGGTCCGCCTGCCCCGTCTCCGCCCCTTCGCCGCGCTTGAGGATCTTGAAGATGAGGCGGTCGCCCTCTTCGCCGTACTTGCCCAGGAGGGTCTCGATGTTCTCCACCGCCGGCGTTTCGAGCGGCTCGAACCCATAGCGTTGATACACGCCGGCAATCACGCCAATGACGTATTGGCGCCGGCGCACATCCTCCGGCAGGAAGTCGCGCATCCCACGCGCGGGACCGGTGTTCATAAGAAAGTAGAAAGGAGAAGGTGAAAAGTCACTTGGTCCCTTCTCCCGCCGAGTAGTCCAGGCGGTAGTTCACGTAGTTGTCGGCGTACCAGCGAATCTCCGCGACCTCTTCGTCGGTGAGCGGCCGCTTGACCTTGCCGGGCCGGCCCATCACCAGCGACCGCGCCGGGATGCGCGTCCCTTCGGTGAGCAGGGTGCCGGCGGCAATCACCGAATCGCTCTCGATGTGCACGCCGTTCAGCAGCACCGCGGCCATACCGACGAGAACCCGGTCCTCGATCGTGCAGCCGTGAATCACCGCGGCATGCCCGATTGTCACTTCGTCGCCAATGGTCGTGGGGTTGGTCTCCCGCATCACATGGACCATCGTCAGATCCTGGATGTTGGTGCGGCGGCCGATGCGGATCTGGTTCACGTCTCCACGAATCACGACGTTCATCCAGACCGACGATTCCGGCCCGATGACCACGTCGCCGATCACCTGCGCGCTCTCGTCGACAAAGGCACTTCGATCAACAGATGGCGTGACGCTCTTGAAGGGTCGAATCACCAAATCACCAAATCACCAAATCACCAAATCGCCAAATCACCCAATCGCCAAATCGCAAGATCACGGGATTCAGATGCGCGGGAGTGTGACGCCGCGCTGCGATTGGTACTTCCCCTTCTTGTCCTTGTACGAGACTTCGCACTGCTCGTCGCTCTGGAAGAACAGCACCTGCGCGATGCCTTCGTTGGCGTAGATCTT
>JBDTMB010000439.1:0-5181 GCA_039934485.1 Vicinamibacterales bacterium | reverse complement strand
CCGCCACGCCGACGATCACCGCCACGGCCGCCAGGCCGATGCCGATCTCCGATCCGTACTCGCGCACGAGGACCGAGGCCCGCTCGCCGAACAGCACCGCCAGGTAGCCCTGGCCGAAGTAGCGGATGCCGCGGCCGATCGCGATCGCCACGGCGAACCGCCACGGCGCGACCGACGCCGCGCCCGCCAGCAGCACGAACACCTTGAACGGCACCGGCGGCGGCAGCAGCGCCGGCACCACCACGGCCAGCAAGCCATATCGCTGATAGAGCTCGAGCGCGCGATCGACCAGCTTGCCCTTGAAGCGCTTGCGCATGAACACTTCGCCGCCGCGGCGCGCCGCGCCGTAGAGCAGGAAGCAGCCAACCAGCGAGCCGGCCGTGGTCATCGCCGCGTAGTACGGCATCCGCCCGGGATTCTTGGTGCTGAGGACAATGATCAGGATGTCGTTCACCTGCGGAAACGACAGGAACGACGAATCGAGCAGCGCAATCACGAACAGGCCGACGCCGCCAAGGCCGGCGGCCCACGCCTCGATCGATGCCACCAGGTCGTGCAGCATCACGTCGCCTTGATCGCGTCGCGAGGATACAAGATGAGCCCCAGCGTGGCCCACAGGAGGCTGCGGACGCGCCGGGCCAGCGCGAGGGTGCCGCCGCCGATCAGGCCGAGGGCCTTGGCCACCGCCACGTTCGACGCTTCCATCGCGCCGAGATTACCGGGAATCGCGCCGCCCACCACGCTGATCGAGCGCGTGAACGTCTCGACGATGGTGCCCTGCCACAGCGACAGCGGCTGGCCGATCGCCCAGAACACCATGCACACTTCGAGCGCCATCAACGCGTAGCAGGCGATGCTGAACACCACCAGCCACTGGATGCGGCGCGGATCGGTGCGGGCGAGCGTGAGGAACAGGTCCTCGACCTTGGCCACGAAACTGACGGTGCGGCCTTCGGCCCAGCGCCACCCGGTGCGCCGATGAATGGCGTGCACGATGGGACCAAAGTAGCGGCCTTTCCTGGTCAGGAACAACAGCGTCACGGCCAGCGTGACGAAGGCGATGATCGCGATGGTCTGGAACGCCCGCTGCCAGTCCGGCGGCAGGATGTTCGACCATACCACCACGCCGGCGAAGATGCCGACGCCGACTACGCTCATGATGCCCATGGCCGTGCGTTCGAGCACCGACGCCGCCGCTGAGACGGTGGCCGGGACGCGGCCGAGCAGCAGTACCACGCGCAGCGGCTCGCTGGCGACGCCGCGAATCGTGAAGTAGGCCACGCCGTCGGCGGCGAGGCGGACGCGGAAGACGCGCCAGTACGACGGGCGCTGGTGCGGCGGAAAGCAGACATACCAGCCGGCCGCGCGCAGCAGGTGCCAGCCAAGGCTCGGCAGCAGCACCAGCGGCAGCGACAGGCCGAGCACCCGCGCCTCGCGCAGCGTCTGCGCCCGATCCACGCTCAACAGCGTGGCGAGAAACAGCGTGACCCCCGCGACAATCGCGATGAGGGAGATGAACTGGGGAACGGAGCGCTTCATTCAGCGGATGTTTTCTGGAATCAGGCGCTCGACGATCACCACGTCGCGCCACCGCCCGTCGAGCTTTGCATGGTTCCGGTAGATGCCGACCTCGCGGAAGCCGAGCGAGCCGAGCAGGCCGCGGCTGGCGGCGTTCTCCACGAACACCCGGGACACCAGCTTCCAGATGCCAGCCGGCCCGCAGGCGGCGATCAGGGCCTGCATCGCCACCCGGCCGGCGCCGTGTCCGCGAAGGGCGCGCGCGACGTAGACCGAGAATTCCGCGATGCCGGCGTAACATTCGCGGGGACGGTAAATGGAGGTCGAGGCAAACGCAATCACGCCCTGCGGGCCCGACTCGACCGCCACGATCGGATGAACGCCGTCGAACCACGCCCGGACGTCATCGGCCGACCGGAGGCGCGTTTCGAAGGTTCCCACGCGATCTTCGATGCCTTCGTTATAGATTTGAGCCAAGATGGCCGCATCCTCCGGAGATGCGCGTCGGGCGGTCAGGGTCATGAAAGTGGAGTCTCAATATTCTATGCGGATTGCAGCCTGGGTTCTGCTGGTCTCACTGTTCTGCTCGGCCACCGCCGAAGCCCAGCGCCGTCATCCGGTCAGCGGCCGCGTCCTGGCGCCGACGATGGGCGTCGCCGGAGCGGGCTGGCTCGAACGGCCGGAGCGCGAAGACGAAGAGGCGCCGTCGAAGGCCCTCGACGAGCTCGGACTCAAGCCGGGGATGGTGGTCGCCGACATCGGCGCCGGCTCGGGCTATTACGCCGTGCGCATGGCGAAGCGCGTCGGTCCGTCCGGCCGCATTTACGCCACCGACATCCAGCAGGGGATGCTCGACATCATCGATCGCCGGATCAAGGCCGATCATCTCGACAACATCACGACGGTGCTCGGCGGATTTGACGATCCGAACCTGCCCGCCGCCTCGCTGGACCTGGCGATCATGGTCGACGTTTACCACGAACTGCAATCGCCGCAGCCCTTCCTGCAGAAGCTGCGCGCCGCGCTCAAGCCCGGCGGCCGGCTGGTGCTGCTCGAGTACCGCAAGGAGGACCCGAAGATCCCGATCCTCGAGGTCCACAAGATGAGCGTCGCCGAAGTGAAGGCGGAGCTGGAAGCTGAGGGCTTCGTGCTCAGCGGCGTGATCGAGACGCTGCCGTGGCAGCACCTCTTTGTGCTGCGCGTGAAATAACGAATAACCAATAACCAATAACAAATAACGAATAACGAAATCGGATAACGACGTTATTATTCCGCGCATGCTCAAAGGCACAGCGCGGGAAGCGGCGGCGGAATTCCTCGGCACGTTCATCCTCATCGCGTTTGGCGTCGGTGTGGTCGCCCAGGCGGTGCTCAGCAAGGACGCCAACGGATCGTATTTCGCGATCAACGTCGGGTGGGCGCTCGGCGTGATGCTCGGCGTCTACGCGTCGATCGCCGTCTCGGGCGGGCACCTCAATCCGGCGGTCACCCTGGCGCTGGCGGTGCATCGGGACTTTCCGTGGACCAAGGTCGCGCCATTTGTGCTCGCGCAGGTGGCCGGCGCGTTCGCGGCCTCGGCGCTGGTGTTTGCCAACTATCGGGAAGCCTTTGCGGCGTTTGACGGCGGCACGCGCATGATCGAGGGCGCGACGGCCACCGCGGGCATCTTCGCCACTTATCCACAGCCATTCCTGTCGATCGCCGGGGGCTTCGTCGATCAAACCGTGGGCACCGCGTTGCTGGCGATTGGCGCGCTCGCGATCACCGACCCCAAGGGGTCCGCGCCTCCCGCCTGGCTGGTGCCGCCGTTGATTGGCGGATTGGTGCTCGCCATCGGCGTGGCGTTTGGTTTCAACGCCGGCTACGCGATCAATCCGGCGCGCGATCTGGGGCCCCGCCTGTTTACCGCCGTGGCCGGATGGGGCCCTGGCGTCTTCACCGCCGGCGGCGGATGGTGGTGGGTGCCCGTGGTAGCGCCCTGCGTCGGCGCGATTCTCGGCGCGTGGTTCTACGACGCGTGCGTCGGCAAGCACCTCCACGTCGGGGGGCCGCGATGAAGTACGTGCTCGCGCTCGACCAGGGCACGACGTCGAGCCGCGCGATCGTCTTCGACCGCAGCGGCAGGGCCGTGTCCGTGGCGCAGGAAGAATTTCCGCAGATCTTTCCGGGGCCCGGCCACGTGGAGCACGATCCGGAGGCGATCTGGTCCACGCAGCTGCAAACCGCGCGTGATGCGATCACGCGCGCGGGCATCGGCGCCGCCGATCTCGCCGCGATCGGCGTCACCAATCAGCGCGAGACCACGGTGTTGTGGGACAAGGCCACCGGCAAGCCCGTCGCCAACGCCATCGTCTGGCAGAGCCGCGTGACGGCGCCGATCTGCGACCGACTGAAGGCCGATGGGCATGAGCCGGTGTTTCGCCGGAAGACGGGCCTCGTGGTGGACGCGTATTTCTCCGGCACGAAGATCAAACACCTCCTCGATTCGTTTGACGGCCTTCGCGCCCGCGCCGCGAAGGGCGAGATCCTCTTCGGCACCATCGACACGTTCCTGATCTGGCGGCTCACCGGCGGCGAGCGCCACGTCACCGACGCCAGCAACGCGAGCCGGACGCTGTTGTTCAACATCCACACGATGCAATGGGACGACGAGCTGCTGAAGCTGCTCGATGTGCCGCGGGCGATGCTCCCCGAAGTGCGATCGTCCAGCGAGGTCTACGGCGAGACCGATCCGTCGCTGTTTGGCGCCGCGATCCCGGTCGCCGGCGATGCGGGCGATCAACAGGCGGCGCTCTTCGGGCAGGCCTGCTTCGAGCCGGGCATGGCGAAGAACACGTATGGCACGGGTTGTTTCATGTTGTTGAACACCGGCAGCACGCCGGTACCCTCGGAGAAGGGCCTGCTCACGACTGTCGCCTGGACGATCGGCGGCACCACCACCTACGCGCTCGAAGGCTCGATCTTCGTCGCCGGGGCCGCCGTGCAGTGGCTGCGTGACGGGTTGAAGGCGATTCAATCGTCGGCGGATGTCGAACGCCTGATGGGCGAAGTCCGCGACACCGACGGCGTCTACCTGGTGCCGGCATTTGTCGGCCTCGGCGCCCCGTACTGGGATCCCCGCGCCCGCGGCGTCATCGTCGGGCTCACGCGCAACACCTCGATGGCCCACATCGCCCGCGCCGCGGTGGAGGCGATGGCCTACCAGACCCGCGACGTGCTGGAAGTGATGCAGGTGGAGTCGGGCCTGCCGCTCACCACCCTCAAGGTGGACGGCGGGGCGGCTGCCAACGCCACGCTGCTGCAGTTCCAGGCCGACCTGCTCGATGTACCCGTGCGGCGGCCGGTGGTCAGCGAAACCACGGCGCTCGGCGCCGCGTATCTTGCGGGCCTCGCCGTCGGGTATTGGGACGGCTTCGACGATGTCGCCCGCAACTGGGCGCTTGATCGAGAGTTCAGGCCGTCGATGGATCCGGGCGAACGCGAACGGCTCTACGCGGGTTGGAAGAAGGCCGTCGGCCGCTCGCTCGACTGGGAAGCGTAGATGCAAATGGACAGCAACGGCACGATGGAGAGCGCCGGCACGATGGAGAGCGACGGCACGATGGACAACGACGGCACGATGGAGAGCGACGGCACGATGGAGAGCGACGGCTTTAGCCGTCG
>JBDTMB010000438.1:0-5182 GCA_039934485.1 Vicinamibacterales bacterium | reverse complement strand
GATGGAAGACATGGAGCGGGCGATGGTGGTGTTCAAGAAGGTGCTCGGCAAGGCTTGATCAGATCACGATGACGTCGACCAGGCTCGCGAGCCCGGCGAAGTCTTCGGGATTGCGGGTGTAGAGCGGCAGCCCTTCGGCAAGGGCTGTCGCTGCAATCAGGAGATCGAAGGCCCGCCGGCCGCGCGCCTTCCGGCCCGAAGCGGCCATCGCGGCATAGACACGCCCATACGCGCGCGCCACGTGCGCATCCGCGGGCAGCGGCTCGAAGACGGCCTCGGCCCTCTGCAGCCGATCCTGCCGCCTCGCGCGCTCGGCAGAATCCGCCGTGGCGTGCGGCCCGGCTGCGAGTTCGGCCATGGTGACGACCGACACCGCGATCTCAACCGGCAAGTCGTGCGGCGGAATCCGCTCCAGATCGATGACCACCGAGGTATCGAGGAGCCCCCGGAGGGGGCGCCGTTCAGCCACGGGGCGTCGGATCCTGATCGATCACGGCGTCGACGTCCTTTCGGAACCGCCCCCGTGCGAGGCGAGGCGCGCCGGCGAATGCGGCAATCGCCGCCTCGGCCGGAACAAACGCGCGCCGACGAATCGGCCTGAGTTCCCCGACCGGCACACCGTTGCGCGTGACGATGAAGGCGGTGCCTTGGTCGAG
Organism: Vicinamibacterales bacterium; assembly: GCA_039934485.1. Taxonomy (GTDB): domain Bacteria; phylum Acidobacteriota; class Vicinamibacteria; order Vicinamibacterales; family UBA2999; genus 12-FULL-67-14b. The sequence continues at coordinate 4,526 of JBDTMB010000438.1, read as the reverse complement.
CGCGCGCATGACGCGGCCGCTATCGTTGCGAAGCTCCCGCTGGGTAATTCGCCGGCTCATGGCTTATCGTAGCACAGGCGCTACGCGGGCGATCCACCCCTCACGACGCCGGTGAAGGCCGCGCGCTTGACCTCGTATCCGGGAAACACCCGCGACGCGGTCGCGGTGTCCGCGCCAAGGTGATTCACCACCACCTCGCTGAAGACATCGCGGAAGTCGGTGGTCACGGCGAGGTCGCGGCCTTCGTAACGCTCGTTGGTTGCGAGTCCCGGCCACTTGCCGTAGACCTCGCGGCCTTTCACGGCGCCGCCGATCACGAACATCGCATTGCCATGTCCGTGATCGGTGCCGCCGCCGCCGTTCTCCGCCACCGCCCGGCCAAACTCCGACATCGTCAGGATCACCGTATCGGCCATGCGCTCGCCGAGATCCTGCGCGAGCGCGGCGATGCTGGTTGAAAAGTCGCTGAGGCGATTGGCGATTTGCCCGTTGGCCGCGCCCTCGTTCACGTGGTGGTCCCACTGCGTGCTCTCCGCGAACGCAATCTCCAGTCCCACGTCCGACTTGGCCAGTCGCGCGATCTCCTGCAGCGCCTGGCCGAACGGCGAGCGCGGATAGACCGCACCATTCGCCGGCTGATAGGTCCCACTGGTCTTCTTCGACAGGGTGCGCATCGCGTCGAACGCTTCCTCGGCGGTGCCATGCAGCGTCTTGTCCTTCGCCGCGGCATAAATGGATTCGAATGACGTGGCCGCCCCCATGTCGGTCACGGCAAAGTCCGCGGAACTGCCCATCGCCAACGCCGGCGCCGAGCCTTGCAGCGACCGCGGCATCTGTTGGGTGAGTGCGACGGCCCTAAGAGGGTTGTGGCCTTCGGGATCGTGGCCTGCCTGGCCCGCCGCAGCCTTGGCGGAGGCGGCCAGATAGCGGTTCAGCCATCCATCGTGCGTGCTCTTCACGCCTGGCGTGGCGCTTTCCATGTAGTCCTGCGCGTCGAAGTGCGAGCGCGTGGTGTCGTGCGAGCCGCAGGCATGGACCACGGCCAGCTCGCCGCGATCCCACAACGGCTTGAACGCCGTCATCCGCGGATGGAGGCCGAAGAAACCATTGAGGTCGATGGCGCCGCCCGCGCCGCCGGGTTTTGCGATCGCGATGTTCGGCCGCGCCCGATAGTAATCCGCCTCGCCGTAGGGGACGACCATGTTGAGGCCGTCAACGGCGCCCCGCTGGAACACCGTGACCAGCAGCTTCTTGCGCGTGCCCGCCGCCGCAGCTGCCCGCGCCACAAACGACGGCGCGAATCCCAGCGTCACCATCGCCATGGCGCCCTGGCGCATGAAAACGCGCCGGGAGGGAAACTCTGGTCGGGAAGCACATTCTTGTCGGGACACGAGGCCTCCTATCGGCGCTGAAAGTCGGGAGAGCCGATTGTTAATGCGAGCTGTTTGCCGGCATTCGGCAGCCTGACACCCGGCAACGAGTTCTCGCCAAGCTTCACCGCGAAGTTCATCCGGCTCACGAGCGCGCCCGACGACACCCACGTGGCCGCCTTGTCGTCGTAACCGGTGGGCGGCTGGCAGAAGTAGAGCGGCATGCCCTGGTCGCGCAGTTCGCGGGCCAGGGGAAGGGGGTTGCGTACCTCCGCGCCGGTGGACCTCACCGCGCTGGCCACGAACTCGAGGGGAGTCTTCACCTTCGCGCGATACGCCTCGGGCGCAAAGAACTCGGGCGACGTGATGATCGTGCGGACCACTTCCCGGAGGTCGCCCCTGGTGGCGGTGAACCGTGCGGCCGCGCGGTCGACCAGCGCCGCGGGCGGGTTATCACTCACGAAGCGAGTCGCCAGCTTCAACGCGATGAAGTGCGCGGTCGAAGGATGCGACGCCAGGATGTCGAGCACCTGCTCTCCGTCACCCACGCCTCCGCCGGCCTTGATCACCTGGCCCAGCACTTTCTTTTCGCCGTTGTCGTGCATCGGCGCGGCAAAGATGAATCCCGATCCCTGGCGCGGCCGGATCGTCCAGCCGGTGAAGGCACGGGCCACTTCGACGATGTCTTTCTGCGTGTAGCCGCCATCGACGCCGAGGGTGTGGAGTTCCATCAACTCGCGCGCGTAGTTTTCGTTGATGCCCTTCGGCATCCTTCGGCCGGGGCTAAAGCCCCGGCCCTCCATGAGCGAATCGGTGGAGGGCGACGGCTTTAGCCGTCGCCTTTCGTCCTCCAACGGATTCATGGAGGGCGACGGCTTTAGCCGTCGCCTTTCGCCGGCCCTGGGGTCCGCGCTCTGCCAGTTATCCAGGTAGAACAGCATCGCGGGACTCTTGGCGGTGGCGCCGAGCATGTCGCGGAAGCGTCCGAACACGTACGGCCGAATCGCCTCACGCTCGTACTGCGTGATGTAGTTGCGCGTCGCGCCCTTGCCCGCGAACACGTTGAAGTGGTTGAACCAGAAGTCCACCAGCACCTCTTCGAGTTGGCGCTCGCTATAGACGGCGCGCAGGAGCTTGGCCGACTCGAGGTCGGCGATGACCTCGCGATCTTTTCGCTGCGCCTCGCTCACCGGGCCCATCCCGCGTCCTGGACCCGGCGGAGGCGCAGGCTCCATGCCGTCCTTGGCACGCGCCAGCTGCCGCTCGCGCCGTTCGCGCATCGCCGGGCCCGCATATTCCGTGGCGATCGTCTTCGCGTCGAGGTTGAGTGTCTCGAGGCCGGCCAGCCGGGCTGTGAGGGCGTTGTCGTCGATGCGCGAGGGGGCCAGTTGCCGATCGATCCACGCGGCGACCCCCATGGACTTGACCCGCTCGACGTCGCCGGGCCGCGGGCCAAACGTCAAACGATTGAGCGCCTGGCTCACCGCCCGGTCGTCGCCGGGAACAGGCAAGAGCGCGGACGCCTGGAGACGGCACAAGGCAGACGGCGCAAGGCAGAAGGCAGAAGGCACAAGGCAGAAAGCGGCGAATACGGTCAGAAGTTGTGCCTTTTGCCTTCTGCCTTCTGCCTTATGTTTCGTGAACATGCGATAACCTCTACTTGTTCACTTCGACCCGGTCCGTGCCCCGATCGTTACATCGGTCGGTTCCCGGTTCCCGGCTCCCGGTTCCCGAGATGCCCTTTCAAGTAGTTCCCGCCACTGGTGCCATCCTCGAACGCGTCCTCGACGACACGTTTCCGCTGTGGCACGACGGCCTGTCGCGGACCAGCTACGGCAAGCAGTGGGCGGCGCAGCTCAAGACGGCCTGGGGCGCCGCGCACCTGGACCGGGTGGCGCTCGTCGACGGCCCGCACGTGGTGTCGAGCGCCAAGCGTTACGACCTGTCGCTTCGCCTCGACGGTCGCATTCGTCGCGTCCTCGGCATCGGCGCGGTGTTCACGGCGCCGGGACATCGCGGCCGCGGTGCCGCCCGGGAGTTGCTGTCGCGCATGATCGAGACGGCGATGACCGAAGGCCAGGAATTCGCAATGCTCTTCTCCGAGATCCCGCCGGCGTTCTACGAGCGCCTCGAATTTGTCCCGGTGCCGCTTGTCGAGTGGCGGATTGAAGTGGATCAGAAACGCGGCGGGGCCCCGGCGATCCTCGTGCGCAGCGGCGACGACAAGGACCTCCACAGCATCGTCGAGATGGGCGCCATCCGCGCCAAGGGCGCCCGCCTGGCGCTCGATCGCAGCGAAGATTTCATCAAGTTCAACATCACCAGGAAGCGGCTGCTGTCGGGGCTGGGTCCCGCCGGCTTGCGCGACACCGAGTTCCTCGTCGCCGAGGAGGGGCACCAGGCGGTGGCGTATCTCGTCTGCACCGCGCACGATGGGCGCTGGATGATCGAAGAAGCCGGCGACCGCGATCCGGCCGGCGCCCGCCTGGGCGCCATGCTGCAGGTGATGCTGGCGCGCCATCCGGCGGAACGGCTGCCCGAAATCCGCGGCTGGTGGCCGCAGACGCTGGTGCCGCCGCAACTCAAGGTGGCGGCGGCCGTCGCCACCCAGCCGGTACTGATGATCCGCCCGCTCAAGGACCGCATCCTCCCGCTCCCGCCGCTCGCGGCGGAAGAGGTTGTCTACTGGCACGCGGATTATTTCTGAAGCTGCCGGGAGACGATCCTTGTCGGGAGGTGAACTCTTGTCGGGAGGTGAACTCTTGTCGGGAGGTGAACTCTTGTCGGGAAAACCAGCACGCGGCACGCTGCCATCGCTCAAGGGAACCCAGGCGTTCCGCGCGTTTGTGCTCGAACAGTTGAGCGGTGTCTGGGGGTTGCAGGATCGGTCGATGTTCGGCGGCGTCGGCATCTACTCCGGCGACGTATTCTTCGCGCTGATCGCGCGAGATGTTCTCCATTTCAAGGTGGACGACACCAACCGCGCTGAGTACGAGGCCGCCGGCTCGAAACCGTTCAAGCCCTACGCCGATCGCGCCATGACGATGCCCTACTACCCGGTGCCGGTCGAAGTACTGGAAGATGCGGGGACGCTCGTTGAGTGGGCGAAGCGATCGATCGCAGTGGCAAAGAAGGCAAAGCCCCCGGCTGGTGGGG